>JALHOJ010000036.1 GCA_022843045.1 Phycisphaerales bacterium | reverse complement strand
ACCCTACACCGGCCAGCGAAGCGAATGGCACGAAAAGCACGGCACGCTTGCCCCAACCACCAAGGTCTAACCACCTTTGTCCGACGGGCCCCACGCGCAAGCGTGGGCGACCAGTGCACCACCAAACACTCTCGCCAAAGGCCTCCTCCAACGGAGGCCTTTTCTCCGCGCTCACACCTTCTCAACACCCCACAACCGCGCATGCATCCACGCGCAAACCACCAGTGCATGATGCACAACGCCACTCCGCACCAGCCCATCAATGTCGCCAAGGTCCACCATGCGTGTCGCGATCTCCTCATTCCCATCCATCTCTGGCCCGCGCGACAGTTCGCACTCCGTCACCAACACCGTGTGCACCCGGTTGTTGAAGATCGCCGGGTTCGCCGAGACCGTGCCAATGACCCCTTGGCTCTTTCCCGCGTACCCCGTTTCTTCGAGCAACTCCCGCACACCCGCCGCCGCAGGGTCCTCGCCTCTCTCCACGATCCCGCCCGCAAACTCGAGCGTGACCTCGCCCAGCCCGTGCCGAAACTGCTCGATCATCACCACCCGCCGATCCCGCGTGATCGCGACCACGTTGCACCAGTCGCTCGCATCAAGGTACACATAGTGCCCAGCCTTTGCCGGGTTTGTGGGCGACGCGCACCACCGCCGCTTGAGCGTCATCACCCGCGTCGTCGCCAGCGTCTCGCTGGGTGACATGTGCCAGGGCTTTACCAAAGACCCGATCGGAGCGTCCTTCATGCTCGATTATCAGCCCCGCACCCCTCGCCAGCACTCCCCAAACCCCGTCAGGGTTCCATTCTCCCCATGAAACCACCCACGCCCAACTCCCAACAATCTTCCGTCCCATCCCGCGCCCACTCCCAGGAGCCCCCATGCCCGACGTCACCCTGAGCACCCCCATGCTGATCCTCAGCATCGTCGCGGGCGTCTGCCTCGCGGCCTCCGCGGGCTTCCGCGTCTTCGTGCCCATGCTCGTCGCCGCCCTCGCCGCCCGCGCGGGCGTGCTGCCGCTCAACAACGGCCTCGACTGGCTTTCCAGCGACACCGCCGTCGCGATGCTCTCGATCGCCTGCATCGTCGAAGTCGCCGGCTTCTACGTCCCCTGGATCGACCACGCCCTCGACACCGTCGCCGTGCCCGGCGCCGTCGTCGCGGGCAGCCTCCTCGCCACCTCCCAAATCGGCATCTCCAACCCCTCTCTCGCCTGGGTCGTCGGTATCCTCGCAGGCGGCGGCTCCGCAGGCCTCATCCAACTCGGCACCATGTTCACCCGAGGCGTCTCCCTCGTCACCACAGGCGGCATCGGCAACCCCATCGTCGCCACCGCCGAAACGGCCATGGCCTTCATCGCAAGCCTGCTTGCGATCTTCGTCCCCATCCTCGCCGTCTTCGTCGTCATCGCCGGAGCCATCGGCCTCATCGCCTGGCGCCGCCGCAGAGCCCAGAACTTCGTGCCTCGACGAGCGCTCGCATAGGGAGAGTGGCACGGGCTTCCAGCCCGTGAGTCCTCCGGCCTTCTAGGCCGGAGACCATCACTCCTACCGTTGAAAGTTCCCCCTGTAGCTCAACGGTTAGAGCAGGCGACTCATAATCGCTTGGTTCCCGGTTCGAATCCGGGCGGGGGGACTTGCGATCCACCGCCCGACTCCTGCGACGCCCCGCCCGCACCCGGCATCCAACCCGCATGGACGCTCCGCCGCCCAACCCAGAGACGCCTCGCACCGCCGGCGATGGCGGCAAGCAAGCCGCGTCCTCGCGCACGCTCGATCCCGATCAACTCATCACCCTCACCACCGCCCGCACCGAGTTCGAGGGTTCCCTCCGCCGCGCCGTGCTCGCCGACGCCGGCATCGAAGCCCGCGTCTTTGCCAGTTCTGCCAACGCGCTGCAGTGGGAGGGTGGATACACCGACCCGATCAAGATTCAGGTCCGCCGAGCCGACTTCGCCCGCGCCGCCGAGGTGCTCCGCAAGAACAAGCAAGACTCGGTCGATCTGGATTGGGCCGAGGTCGACGTCGGCGAGATGGAGCCGGGCGCCCCGCCCGTGATGTTCGATCGCGTGCCCTTCTGGGAGCGTCGCGCCCGCAGGGCCCGCTTCGCGAAGGTCGGGTTCGTCCTGATGATGGCCACGCTGCTCCTGGGCATGCTGGGCGCACAAGCCGCTGCGCCCATCGCGCTCTTTACGAGCGCCGCCGCGCTCTCTGCGTGGTACTCAAAGTAGGTCGATTCGTATCCAGCGCACTTAGGCCGGCAGCAATCCCCGCAGCGCACGCGCGACGTCATCTGCAAACCGGTGCTCGCGGTAGTAGTCCCACAAAACCTCCTGCGCGTTCTTCGCGATTTTCTTCGCCGCGTCAGGATGCTCGAGATAGTGCGTGATCTTCTCCGCCGAATCCGACAAGTCCCACTTGACGGAGACGTACGTCTCGCCATCAACGTAAATGTTGGGCGACGTGATCAAGTGCTCCATCGCTGGCTTGACCAAGAGCGCGCCGCACGCCACCGCCTCGTAATCGCGGAAGCACACCTCGCCCCAGCCAAACGGACTGAACACCACTCGGCTGCGCAGCAACTCCAGCAAGTACTTCCGCCTCGGAATCCGCTCATACCCCGAGCACCGCCACTTCGCCGCCAGCGGGTCCAGCGCGTGCAGCGCAGCGTCGCGATAGTTCTGATACCACTCGTTGGGCGCGTTGGACTTGCTGGGTGGGCCCAGTCGGCGATTCACGTCAACATGCCGCAGCGCCCAAGATCGCCCCAGCAACCTCCCAAAGCGCGTCAGCCGCCGATACGTCTCGCCCACGCCAAAATTCCACCCCAGCCACAGCTTGTGCTCCTGGCCCTGCGGAATCTCGCTGCCAAATCGCCAATCGCCAAGATCAAGCTTCAGCAACTGTGCGACAAACTGCGCGACCTCGTATCCGCCCACATACTCACGCCGATACCCCGCAAAGTCGACGAGGATGTTCCGCTTCAGGTACCGATCGACATACGGCAACACGGCAAAGTGCGGCGAACTCGTCGGCGCAAACCAATCGAGGTACACCAACCGCGGCCGATCTGGCATCTCATGCAGGTCGCGAAACGCAGCAACAACCGCTTCCGCCGAGTCTCGCCATGTCGGCATTAGGATCACCACATCCGGCCGCGTCCGCTCGATGCGATCACGCACCTTCGCAAGTCCCGGAATGTGCTCGTACGTCGCTTCGATGTTGAGCCGCGTCCGCAGCGCATCGCGGTCCAGCGTGAACCCCTCGCCATGCGTGTGGCTGATCGCTTCCTTCTTCTCGCCCACGCTCGCCACCAGCATCCTGCACACGCGCGAAGCGCCAATCGCGGGCGTCTTGAGCGACTCCTGCAGCGGGCGGAACGCGCAATCGGTCATGATGCTCATGCCGCGCTCCCTTCTGTGCGCCCCGTCGCCCCTTGTGCCGATGGAACAAGTCCCTGCAGCGCGCCCGCAACGTCGCGTGCAAATCCACCGCGAGTCGAATACTCCCGCAGCACCGCAGCCCCCGCCGCCGCGATCCGCTCACCCTCTTCAGGCTTCGCCAGGTAGTGCCGAATCTTCTCGCCCAAGTCCGCGAGATCCCACCGCACACTGACATACGTCTGACCGTCTCGAAAAATGTCAGGCGACGTCCGCAAGTGCCCCATGTCCGGCTTGATGAGCAAGCACCCCGCCGCCGCCGCTTCGTAGTCGCGGAAGCACACCTCGCCCCAGCCAAACGGGCTGAACACGATCTTACTTGCGAAGAGCTCAAGCAGATACCGCCTGCGCGAAACGCGAGCGTCGCCCGTGCCGCGAAGCCCCTTGGATGCCTCATGCATCGCATCTGCGCTCTTGCGCCGCAGCACGGCATACCAATGCGTCGCCCGCTCGTCGCTCGCCAGCAGCCCGATCCGCCGATTCACGTCAAAAAACCGCGACCGCCACTTGGGAGCGTACTTGTCCGCCGCCCGCTGAATCCGCACGAAGTCCCGGCTGACGCCAAAGCTCCAGCACGCCCGCAGCTTGTCCGCGTGCGCCTCGGGCAGATCACTCCCAAAGTTCCACCCCGTCAGGTCGCACGCGTACGTCGCCTTCGCAAACTGCGAGAGAGGATTGCCGCCTTCATACGCGAGCCCATACCCCGCGTTGTCAACCAGCTTCTTGCTCTTGAGGTACCGATCAACGTGTGCAATCACAGAAAGATGCGGCGAACTCGTCTGGTCGTACGTGTCAAAGTACACCACCCGTGGCGCACCCGGCTGCCTGCGAATCTGGTCGCAGACTTCGATGACCTTCTCCGCCGAATCCGTATATGTCGGCACCAGAATCGCCACCTCCGGCTGCCACGCGCGAATCTCGTGCGCCGCAAAGTCGATCCCGGGCACTTCAACGATTCTCGCGTCGATCCCCAGCTGTTCGCGGAGCGTCCCCGCATTGCTCGCGAACGCATCCAAGTGCTTCAGAACCGCCGCGCCGCGATTGCGGCCAATCAGCACGACCAGCACTTGCGAGAGTTGGCGACCACGTTCGCTCACGCCGCCCCCTTGGGCTTTCGCGCAATCCACGTCATCGCCCCCGCGATCTTCGCCTCGACCATGATCGGGTCATGCGCCGCCTTGCCCTTGGCCCGCCGCCGTGCGTTGGCCGCCCAAGTCTGTGCGCGGTACACCAGATGAAACAACCGCCCCAGCGGCGCAAGCCCGCGCAGCGGCCCCATCAGCGCCATTCGAGGCAGCGCGACAAACCCGTGCCACCCCGCGCCCGGATACACGAACTCGATCTCGAATCGCGCCGCGAGCAGCAACTCGATCACGCCATTGGGCGACATGTGAAAGAAGCTCTCATCATGCCAGGGCTCCATGAACGAGCAGTTGCCAAGATACACGCCCCCCGGCTTCAGCACCCGCCACACTTCCTGCGCCGCCCGCAACGGACACGCAAGATGCTCATTGACCGCCGCCGCGTACACGCAGTCCACGCTTTCGTCGCGAATCGGCAGAAAGTGGGCGTCCGCCAACACATCAGGTCCGCCAAACGCCTGCAGATGCTCATACACCCGCGTCTTCGACACATCCGTGCCCAGATAGCGCAGCCCGCGCTCACGCATCCACAACCGGTTCTGCCCGCCACCGCACCCGATCTCCAGCACCCCGCTCCCCCGAGCCAATCCTGCCAACACCGTGGCCTGGCCGCCATCCATGTGATAAGGCAGCTTCCCCGCAACCCCAACCGCTGGCCGCTTCAGCACCCGCCGCTTGAGCTCCTCAGGCACCACGCTTCGCGCACCCGAAAAGTCAAACCGCACCGGCGCGCTGCTCCGCGCGCTCATCAACCGAGGCGTCCCGCCCTCCTCGCCAAACTCCTCGCTGCACCCGCCACATCGCGCCGGATCGTCCAGCCCCGCGCCACACACCGGGCATGCCAACACCGCCCGCCAATCATCCAGCACCGCCGCGCCGCGTCCCACGCCCGCCCCCGCGACTACACCAGCATCAGGTTGAAAATCCGGCGCACGTTGCATCATCCGCGGCGTCTGCCGCGACAGGATTATCGGCTGATATGCCCTCCAAGATGAACTCCCGGAAACGGCCCCGCGTCGCATCGCCGCAACCAACTGTCGCGACTGCGGTTGCCCGCGATCGTGCTACTTCGCAGCACGATCCTTGAAGTACGCCTCCGCCCGGGCCAGCAACGCCAGGCTCCCGTGCCGCGCCTGTTCATACGTGCCCTTCGACACCGCGTCCATCAGCTCTCGTATCTCCTTCACGTCCGCCGGCCTACTGCGGTCCAGGGTTTCCAGCCGCGCGTTCAGCGCAGCCCACTCAACCCGCAGCGTGCTCCGAGGCGTCTCGGGCGCAGCCGCACGCAACGCGATGCGCCAATCTTCGATTGCCGCGTCCACGTCTCCGGCATCAAACGCCGCCAGCCCCGCCGCGCACATCGCCTGGCACGCGCCTTCAAGGCTCCCCTTCTTCGAGCGACGCACAAAGTCGACGCTCTTCATGTACCACTCGCGGGCTTCCGCGAAACGGCCTCGCCCCGCCGCAAGCCGCCCGGCGACGTAGTACCCCTCCATCAGGATGAACGAGGGCTGCTCGCGCCGTTCGAGCGTCGCGATCGCGTCGAGAATCGTCGCTTCCGCCTCGTGAAAGCGTCCCACCCGCTCGAGCAGTCCGCCCCGCTTCAGCGACATCATGATCGTCTGAATGTGATCCTTGCCAAGCGTTCGCACGTTGGATGCCTGCAACTCCTCTAGATATCGCAGCGCGCCTTGATAATCCCCGCCCGTGACCAGCATGTGCATGTGCGCCAGCTTCGCGCGAATCGTCTCGGGATGATCCGGCCCCAGCATCCGCCCCAACTGATCCACCGCCCGCGACGCGTTCTCATTGATCTGAGCGATCGGCACCGTCAGCGCCTCAGGCGTGTTCTTGGCCATCCACGCCTGCGAGTTCCACAGCAGCGTCGCCGCGATCAGCGTGTCCGGATGCGACGGTCCGAGCACCCGCGCCGCCGCTTCATGCGCGTCGGTCGAGACTTGCACCCGCTTCGCATACTCCTTCCCCGCCGACGACTCTCGCTCCGCCAGACGCACCTTCGCCACCACCGTCCGCGGATCATCCGGCCCCACGCTCGTGAGCAGGGCCTCATGCGCCCGCGTCAGCATCTCCAGCGATTCCGGAAACAGACACTGACGGTTCAACACCGCGCCCAGCCACACTTCCACATACGCAACTTCCGCCGACGACGGACCAAACAGTTCCTTCGCCTGCGCCAACGCGTCCCGCAGCAGCGGCTCCGCATCGTTCCATCGATCGCTGCGGTGCAGGGCCCGCGCCCGATCCACCGTCCACGCGATCGCCTGCCGCTGCCGATCCAGCGTGTTGCGGGGCAACAGCTCCAACGCCTTGGCATAGTGCTCAGCCGCCTGCCCATCATTCCCCAGCCCAAAGAACGTGCGCGCCGTCACCGCATGCAGTTCACGCCGCGTCTCGTCATCTCCCGCAAATCGTTCGTCGATAGTGGGGGCCCTGCGCTCCAGCAACGCCCGCACCGACACGTCGCGTCCCTCAATCTCAGGCGAAGGACTCGCCAGCACGTCCTTGAGAAACAGCCCGATGTTCTGGCTCGTCCTTGCCGACCGCCGCGCCTCGCTCGCGTTCCACAGCGCAACCGCCCCGCCCGCAACCACCGACACCAGCGCAACCACCGCCGCCGCCGCCCCGGCCTTGTTGCGCCGGATCAACTTGCGAACCTGATACGTCGTTGTCTGCCGCGCCGCCGTCACCGGTTCATCGTGAAGGTGCCGCCGCAGATCCGCCGCGAGTTCCGACGCCGACTGATACCGCCGCGCAGGGTCCTTCTCCAGCGCCTTGGCCACGATCGCCTCGACATCGCCCCGCCACGCCCGATCGATCTTGCCAAGCAGCGTCGGCTCCACAGTCTGCACCCGCATCACGCTCGCCGTGACCGACAGACCGTCCACTTCAATCGGATGCCGACCCGTGAGAGCCTCGTACGCGATCACGCCCAGCGCGTACACGTCGCATCGACTGTCAATGTGCTGAGTCTGCCCCGTCAACTGTTCGGGCGACATGTACGACAGCGTGCCCACCAGCTGGTTCGTGCCCGTGATGACCGTGATCCCGCTGTGCTCTTCCGTCAATCGCGCAATCCCAAAGTCCAACACCTTGGGCTGCCCCTCGCTCGTGACCAGTACGTTGCCGGGCTTGAGATCCCTATGCACGATCCCGCGCCGGTGCGCATGGTCCACCGCATCGCACAAGAGCGCCAGCACCTCCAGCCGCTGCTCCAACGCGGGCTTCTCCTCCCGCAGATACCGCGACAGCGACCGCCCCTCCACAAACTCCATCGACAGGTACGGCACCCGCCGCCCGTACTTGTCATTCACAAACCCCGCTTCAAACAACTGAGCAATCCCTGGATGCCGCAGCTTCGCGAGCACCGCCGCTTCGTGCGTCAGCCGTCGAATCAAGCTGGGCGTCGTCACCTCCGGCCGCACCAGCTTCAGCGCAACCGTCCGGTTCGGAAACTCCTCCGTCGCCTCATACACCACCCCCATCCCGCCCTCGCCCACCTGGCGCAGCAGGGTGTACTTCCCCAGCGCCATCGGAAACTTCTCACGGGTGTCCTTCCCGATGATGATCCCCGCCAGGTTCCTCGCCCCGCTGTCAAAGAACGGCGCGTCCGTCTGACTCAGCGACAGCAGTTCCTCGACTTCGCCGCACACCTCGGGGTCCTTCGCCCGCAGCCGCAAGAGAAAATCAGTCCGCTCCATCCCCGCCAAGTCCATCGCTTCATCGAACAACCGACGCACCCGTTCGTCGCGCCCCGCCCCCGCCCCCGACTCCATTCGTGATGCGATGGCCATGCGACTGCTTCCTCGCCACAAACGCCCCAACCACCCAACACGAACCCCGAACCCCGAATGCCGACCAAAAGACACCCCATCCGCCCCTCGCGGACGAACATCCAAACCATCATACAGAAGAGCGAGCAATCCGCCAATACCAGTCCGCAATTGCCCAAGCAAATTGCGAATCCCTCACCAATTCCGGCGTTCACTTCTCGGCCCCAACCCCCGCCCCCCGTTCACGCAGACGCGCTCACCGTCCGCTGCTCAATCCGCTTCACGCTCCGCGTGCACACGATCCCATTCACGTAGTTCCCAGGCGTGTGCACGTCATCCGCCTCAATCGTGCCCACCGGCACCACTTCATCCACTTCCGCCAGCACCGCGTGCGCCGCCGTCGCCATCATCGGATTGAAGTTCCGCGCCGTCGCGTGATACCGCAGGTTCCCAAACTGATCCCCGCGTTGCGCCTTCACCAGCGACAAATCCGCGAACAACCCCGTCTCTAACACATACTCGCGATGGCCCGCTCCACTCCGCACCGGCAGCCCCTCCTGCTTCCCCGCGCCGGTCGTCGCAAAGTCCCGCCCCGCAAACCCTCGCCCCGGCATCGTGCACCCGCACAATCCATCCCCGGGCCGATAGAACTCGCGCGTCTCCTTCCCATCCGCAACAATCGTCCCCGCACCCGTCGCCGTATAAAACGCCGGAATCCCCGCGCCCCCAGCGCGAATCCGCTCCGCGAGCGTCCCCTGCGGATTGAACTCAACCTCAAGTTCCCCGCTGATGAACTGCTTCTCAAACGTGGCGTTCTCGCCCACGTAGCTCGAAATCATCTTCTTGATCTGCCGCGTCTGCAGCAAGAGCCCCAGCCCCCAGTCGTCCACACCCGCGTTGTTGCTGATGCAAGTGAGCCCCTTCACGCCCGTATCGCGCAGCGCCATGATCAACTGCTCGGGAATCCCGCACAACCCAAACCCTCCGACCATCACCGTCATGTTGTCCCGAATCACGCCCTGCTTCTTCAACCCATCAAACGCCGCGCTCGCCGATTCGTAAACCTTCGTACTCATGCCCTGAAGGTATCCCGCTACAAGCACGCTTCTCCATCCTCTCTCGCCTCCTCGTGTAGTGCGCCGCCGCCTTCTAAGGCCCGAAGGGCCGCCGGTCTGTAGCCACGGGTGAAGCGAAGCGCAACCCGTGGAAAAGGACGCGAACAGAAGTCGCCCCGGCAGGGGCGAAGGAACCCTTGTCCAGTCTTGATCCCGAACAGCCCAAGATCTCCCTGCCCACATCACCCTCACACCACCCAAACCACCCCAAATTTCCGAAACCAAACTCGCAACCCCGCGTAAGTTTGTGCGTCCAAACTTACGGATACACTCGCTTCGCTGGCTAGACCGATACCAGCGCAGCACGCACACAAACTGGGCAGGCCCCAATCACAAGCCGCCCGCACGATCGAAGGAGACTGCCATGACCACCCGCGCCACCATCCGCACCCACACCCGCCGCCTCGCCGCCCTCGCCGCCGCGGGCCTGCTCGCCACCAGCCTCACCGGCTGCAATAACGCCCAAGAAGGCGCCATGAGCGGCGCAGCCTTGGGCGCCCTCGCCGGCATGGGCATCGGCAGCCTCTCAGGCGACATGGGCAAAGGCGCCGCCGCCGGCGCGATCATCGGGGGCCTGGGCGGCCTGGTCCTGGGCGACCAAAACCGCCGCAACGCCGGATACTGATCTCGCTCGAAATCCAAACGACCACGACGAAGCCGTGCGTCCTGCGCGCGGCTTTTTCGCGCGCATCTGACTTCGAAGCAAGCCGCCGGGGCTTTCCCGCAATGTGGCGGATCGCTTCTCGCTCCGCTCCCAGCGCCGATAAACTTCCCCGCGAAAGGAATCGCCCGCGGTAGGTCGCCCATGAAACTCTCCACCATCTCGCTCTCCCTGCTCGCCACGCTCCTCGTGTGCCTGAGCGCGTTCGCACAGCCGCCCGCCCCCGCTGGCAACGCCCATCCACAAACCCAAGCCGTCTCCGAAGAGAACAAGGACCTCGCCTCTCCCTTCGGTAAGGTCGCCGCGCCTGCTCCCGGCGAGCAGTGGCAGTTCACCGATCCCATCAAGAAGTACGAGTTCGCCAAGCAACTCGATCTCGAGCCCCTCCGCGGCCTCGCTGTCTTTCACAACGGCCGCGTGAAGGTCATGGAAACCCTCGCGAAGGAAACCATCGAGCGCATCAGCGGCCGCAAGAAGTTCCAACTCCCCGAGTCCTTCAAGACCGCCGAGCAGGTGCATCTCGACGAAGGCCAACCTACAGGCAAGACCAGCGGCGCACAAGCCCAGACCACCCCCAAACTCGCCTTCGACCCGCTCTTCACGTTGATGGACCTCACCATCGATCCGATCTTCTACCTCGACAAGCCCCTCATCGGCGTCACATACCTCCCCCTCCGCCGCGAGATCCTCGAAAACCAGTTCCCCCTCCGCGACAACCCGCAGAACGCCGACAAGCAGGAAGCCTGGCTCCGCCTGGGCCGCGTCGCTCCCTTCATGGTCGACCGCTGGTCCAGCGTCATCCGCCAGACCCACATGGGCGAGCAGCAGTACTTGGACGCCCTCAACCGCACCGAGAACAGCCTCATCATCTTCGCCGACAGCGCGGCGAACTTCGAACTGGTCGCCCCCGAGCGCCACGACCTGCCCTGGAAGCACATCTCAACGCTCTCCGCCGACCACCCCGTCCGCAAAGCCGCGCTGGAACTGGGCGAGGCCTGGCGTGCCATGGACGTCTCCAAAACCAATGCCGCCATCGTGACCCTCGCAAGCGAACTGCCCAAGCTCAACGCCGAGGTCTATCCCACCACCCGCCGCAGCCTCGAACTCTTCTACAACAAGCTCAACGCCTTCGAATGGGGCTGGGTCGTCTATGCCTTCTCGCTCGTCGCCCTGCTGCTCGCCTTCGGCACGGGCCGCAAGTCCCTCGCGTGGCTGGGCACCGCCCTGCTCATCGCCGGCGCAGTGCTGCACGCCACCGGCTTCATCGCCCGAGGCCTCATCGCCGAGCGCTGGGCCATCCAAAACCAGTTCGAGAGCATGACCGGCATCTCGCTCTTCGCCGTGCTCGTCGCCATCGGCCTCATGATCGCCCGACGCCAGTGGCTCTTTGGCGCGGCGGCAGCCGCCGTCGGCTTCATGGTCCTCGTCACCGCGACGCAGACCGCAATCCCAGGCGAGTTCATCGAGCGCGAAGCCGCGATCCTCAACACCAGCGTCCTGCTCAAGTACCACGTCACCATCGTCCTCGTCAGCTACGGCCTGATCGCCTTGGGCTTCGTCACCAGTCTCTTCTACCTCGGCACGCACTACGCCGCCAAGTTCAAGGGCGCACTCGCCACCAACGCGACCAACGCCGCGCCAACGACGGTGCTCTCCGCCCTGACGCCCATCGCCGACTCTGCCGACGAGGACGCTCGCGCCACCAGCAGCGCCGCACCCACGATCTTCAAAACCCTCGCCGACCTCGACAAGGCCACGATGATCGTCCTCCAACTGGCCTTCTGGACCCTGGGCGTGGGCATCCTGCTGGGCGCGTGGTGGGCCGATCACAGCTGGGGCCGCTGGTGGGCCTTTGACCCGAAAGAAACCTGGGCCCTGATCACTTGGATCGTGTATCTCATCGTGATCCACGTCCGCCGAGCCGGCCTGCGAGACAAGGGTCTCACCACCGCCTGGCTCAGCGTCGCCGGCTTCATCATCATGCTCTGGACGTACTTCGGCGTCAACCTGCTGCTGCCAGGCCTGCACGCGTACGCGTGAACAGCAGTGAAGAGAGACCAGTGAAAAGAGAGAAGTGAGCAGAGAGCGGTGAGCCGCGAACTGCCTGCCCCGCTCTCCATTCTCTATTCTCTTTTCTCTACTCCCTAGAACGCAAACCCCAGCACCAGGAAGTAATCCACCACGTTGTTTCGCCCCGCCGGCGCATTCGACTCGTGCCGATGCTCCACGCCCAGCCGCAGGTTCATCTTCAGTTCCGGATCCACCTGCCAGTTGATCCCAAACCGATTCACCGCGCGGAAATCGTCAAAGTCCACATGCTTCCCGCTCGGATAGAACTCGCTGTTGGCGTACAGATTCGCCTTCGGTGAAATCTTGTAGTCCAGACTGAACACGCCGATCCCAACCTCCGGCAAGAGCGCGTTCTCCCCGTTGATTTCGCGAGCCAGGCCGATGCCCACGCGCCCAGTGATCGTCAGGTCCTCATCCTTGTACAACCGATACCCCGCCCCCGCCGCGGCGGACAACCGCTGGTCCCAGCGCTGCAGGTTGTCGCTCTCGTTCCGCGTGCTCGCCCACATCGTCCAAGGCGAGTCCCCAAATCGCCACTCGTTGCGAGCGTTCATCTCGAAACGATCCTGCGTCGTGCCAAAGTTGTTCTCGCCATACGCGTACACAAACGTCGCGTTCGTCGCTTGCAGCTTCGTCGAACGATTGAGCGTCAGGATCGCGCGGAAGTTCTGCGCGTCCACCGGCCCCGTCGTGCCGTTCAAGCCAAGCTCGACGTTGCGCGTCCACCCTTCAAGGAACGGTTTCTCATCCTTGTGGAACAACGCCTCCAACGGATTCTTCGGCGGCACAAACTCCGCAGGCGGCGGCGGAGGAGGTGGCGGTGGGGGAGCAGGAGCCGCCGCCGGCTCTGGCTTCGGTTCAGGCTTGGGCTCGGCAGGCGGCGGGGGCGGCGGCAGCGGCGCAGGCACCGCTTCCGGCGCAGGTCCCGTCTGAGCAGGCGGACTCTGCACCGCGCTCAGAGGCGGCTCCGACGATGCAATCCCCATCCGCGGAATCTTCAAATCACCCAGCACCGGATGCCGGACGATCACCACATCCCCGGCAACGCCCATCAACACACCCTTCATCACTTCGCCCGACGTCAGCGTCACGACGATCGATGGCCCAGTCGCATCCGGCACATTCGGCGGCGGCGGAGCAGTGGGGGTGGGCGGCGTGTTAGGGGCCGGGGGGTTAGGGTTAGGGTTGGTTTGTTGAGCGACGGCGCGCTGCGTCCCGGCGGCCAAACTGATGGCCAAGGCGATGGTCCCGGCGATGTTCCTCGCCCGAAACGCCATCCATACCTCCGGCGGGGGTGGGGCAGTCGCCCCAAAGCCCGGTCAATGCACACAAATCACGCCGTACACGAACGCGACAACGCCACAGCGTCGCACGCGTGTATTCGCAGTGTATCGGAACTTCGTTTTTTCGCCAGCAGGAAATCGCGGACTTTGCAAAGAGATTTTCAATGCCTTCACACCCATCCACATCGCCAATCTCAATCAAAGTCCATTGGCGATGCCAATCGAGCGCCCCGAAGTTCCATCGATTCACCAGCCCGCCCCCGCAATCTTCAGCCTCCCCGTCCCGCGATTTCGCACTGCTCCGCGAGCAATTCACCGCCCCGCGAAACGTGAAGCGCGAGGGCGTTCGCACCAGTCATTCATGCTGACCAGGAGTTGACCATGTTCAGTCGTCGCACCTTTCGCCGAGTCCTGCCCCTGATGGGTGGCCTGCTGCCCCTGGCCCTTCTCTCGCCCGCGGCACTGGCCCAGGAATCCGAGCCCAACAACACCATCGCCACCGCGAACGGAAACGCAACCAGTTCTGCTGTGATCCTCGCCACCATGTCCGCGCAAACTGACGTTGACTTCTTCCGGATGACCCTGACGCAGACCAGCCGCCTCACCGTCAAAGTCACCGGCCTTTCTCCCGGAGTTTGCGAACCCGCTTTCGATCCCATCGTTGCCCTGTTCAACAGCGGCGGCACGGAAATCGCCAACAACGATGACATCATCGGGGCCCCGGGCCTCTGCTCGCAGATCGACCCCCAGCACCACCCAGCCGTGGAGTCACTCGCAGCGGGCACCTATTACATCCGCGTCACCTCCCTGCTGACGCCCGGACCAAATCATCCGTACCGCCTCGAAGTGCAGATGTCCCCCGCACCCCAACCCCTCCGCGAAGAGTTCACTTACCAGGGCCGACTCGAATCCAACGGCGAAGCGATCACGGGCTACAAGCAGGTCCGCTTCTCCCTCTGGTCACACTCCGACAGCACCGAGATCGGATCGCGACTCAGCCTGCCCATGGAGTATCAGTCGCTGGAATTCACCAACGGCTACTTCACCGCCAACCTCGACTTTACCGTGACTGGCATGCCTGAGAACTTTGATGGCACAGAACGCTACCTTCAGATCGAAGTCGCCGACGTCGGTGGAGCCAACAACGTCGTGCTCTCGCCAAGGCAGCGTCTAGCGCCAACGCCCCACGCCATTCAAGCCCTGCGAGCCGACCAAGCGACAGACGCCGGGCACGCCCAAACCGCCGAATACGCCACTCTCGCACAATCCGCAAACTCCGCATACGAAGCCAGCACGGCTCTGGTCGCCGGCAGCGTGTCCTGGAACAACGTCACCAATAAACCTACCGGCTTCGCAGACGGCATCGACGACGCAGGCGGATGGATCAATCCTCCCAACAACCCCAACCTGACCTACACCGGCAACGCCGTCGGCATCAACACCGGCCTCACCCAGGGCTTCAATCTGGCGGTGAACGGCTCCGCCGCCAAGGTCGGCGGGGGCAGTTGGTCCACCTACTGCGACCAGCGCCTCAAGCATGACATCCAGCCCATGCAAGGCACCCTCGACAAGCTCTTGACGCTCCGCGGCTACACCTTTGAATACAACGCTGATGCAGTCGAACACAACCTCGCCCTCCCGGGCAAGCAAGTGGGCCTCATCGCCCAGGAAGTCCAGCAGGTCTTCCCCGATTGGGTTGAGCAGGACAAGCAAGGCTACTTGTTCGTCACCGAACGAGCCACCACCGCCCTCATGGTCGAAGCCCTGCGTGACCTTCGCACCGAGAAGGACGAGCAGATCAAGGCCCTCGAAGCCAAGATCGAGCGCCTCGAGAAGCTCCTGCAGAAGTGAAGTCGACGAGGAAGCGACTTCGCCTCCACGCTCCCAAGCGTCGCACCCACACCCGGAGGCAACTGCTACCGCGAGGCTCGAAAGAGCCTCGCGTGGCTTTGCGACATCGAACCGACCCGCGTCAGCGTCCCTTCTCGTCCGTCACCCTTCCGTTGATGATGACGCCCGTGCACGTGGTCGTGTACTCAAACGGGTCCCCCGAAAACAACGCGATGTCCGCGTCCTTGCCCACTTCCAGCGACCCCACCCGAGATTCCACGCCCAGAATCTTGGCCGCGTCAATCGTGACCGACGCCAGCGCGCCCTCAAGCCCCAGCCCGTTCGCAGCCGCCACGCCCGCCTCAAACAACACCACGCGCGCCTTGGGCACATACGACTCAAACCCGCCCTGGATCGCCACCCGCAGCCCTGCCTCGCGCAGCTTCGCCGCGTTCTCAAACGTCTTGTTTTCCATCTCGCCCACCGCCCGCGCCATCGTCGGATGCACGAGCACGTCATACCCCTTCCCACCGTTGGCCGCCTTGATCTGATCCACGATCAGATACGCCTCGCTCGCCGAGTCCAGAATCACGCGAATATCAAACTCCTCTGCAAACCGCAGCACGTTCGCTATGTCCTGCGACCGATTCGCCGTGACCACCAGAGGCGTCTTCCCCTCCAGCACCCGCACCAGCGCCTCCAATCGCAGATCCCGCGCGGGCGGCTCCTTCTTCTTCGCGTCCTTCTTCTCAGCAGCAGCGTCGTCCGCCTTGGCCACCTCCCCGTTCCCCGCTCCGCGTTCCCCCTCCTCCAACTTCTTCTGATACGCCTGCGCCTTCAGAAACTGATCCCGAATCATCGCGATCATCTTCGCTCGCGTCCCCGGGCCGCCCCCGCGCTGCGCCATGGGCGAGAGCGTCACCGCAATCGCCGACTCCGCAACCACCACCGCCTCTTCCACCGTGTTCCCCGCCGTCTTCACGATCGCCAGTTGTCCCGACACCACCTGCCCCGGCGCATGCCCCGTCTGCACCGTCGTGATGCCGTAGCTCCGCAGATACTCCACCAACGGATCCTGCGGGTTGTAAGCGTCGATCGCCCGAAGCTCCGGCTGAATCGGCCCGCTCCGCTCCAACTGATCTTGATCCTGCACCTGATTCAAAACCCCCGACACGCCCACCGTGCACCGCGCATCAATCAGCCCAGGCGTCGCCGCCGCCGCCTCAATCACGCGAAACCCCTCAGGCACAGGCGTGCTGCTCGCCGGCCCGACTGCCGCGATCTTCCCATCGCGAACCACCACCACGCCATCAGTGATGGGCCCGCCAGCCATCGTGTACAACGTCTTCGCCCGCACCGCAACCTGCGCACTCGCAGACCCGGCAACCACCACCAACATCGCAACGCTCACAACAGCCATGCACTTCATAATCAACCCTCACCCACCACACCCAACCCCACCAACGCCGAATCACGAATTCACGAGTGCCTAGTGCCCAATCCCTGGTGCCTTCTCTAATTCCCCCACACCTTCCCCCCAAACGAGAATCCCCCATTGGGCGCACAGCACAGATAAGGCTCCTGATCCCGCCCCGCCCCAAACCCGCCCGTCGCGAACAGCAGGTCCTCAGCATTCGCACGATCAAACACCTTCGTCCCATCGATCCACGTCTGCTCCACCTTCGTGTACACGCTGAACGGATCACCCGACAGAATCACAAAGTCCGCGTCCTTCCCCGCCTCCAGCGACCCCACCCGATCCGCCAGATCGAGCATCTTCGCCCCCTCGATCGTGAGCGCCCGAATCGCCGCATCCCGGCTCATCCCAAACCGCACTGCCAGAGCCCCGCTCCGCAGGAAAAACCGCGAGTCGTTGATCCAGTCATCCGTGTGAATGCACGTGGGCACGCCCGCCTTCTCCAGAATCGTCCCCGTGTCCATCCGCAGGTTCGCCGCCTCCAACTTCCCGCCGGGTGAGTCCACCAGGATGATCGAGCACCCCAAGAACCGCTCGTCTTCCTTCGCGATCGCCGCAAGTTCATCCGCCACGCGCCACGCCTCGCTGGTGTGATGCAGCACCACACGGAAGCCAAATTCCTTCTGCAGCCGCATCACCGTCATGATGTCATCCGCGCGGTGCGTGTGATGATGCACGATCCGCTTGCCAGTAAGGCACTCGACAATCGCATCCAGTCCCAGATCGCGTTCGGGCGCATCAGCTTTCTCGCCCTTCGCCACCGCATCGTTGTACTTCGCCCACTTCGCCTGATACTCCTGCGCCTTGATGAACCGCTCCCGCACCATCGCCGCGCTCTTCCCACGCGTCCCACTAAATGGCGGCTCGCCAATGCTGTTGGTCCCGTTCGCCATCTTCAGCCCGCCAGGCGGCCAAGGCATGGTGGTGGGGGCCGTCGCCGCGTCGGGATAGAAGTACATCCCCTCAATCCGACTCGCCTTCCGCAGTTTCAGATAAATCGTCTGCCCGCTCGATAAGTGCCCAGACCCAGGCATCACATTCAGCGTCGTCAGCCCCCCGCTCCGCGCACGGTTATACCCCGAGTCCAACGGATTGATCGAATCCAGAATCCGCACGTCCGGCTGAATCGTCGCGCTGCTGTCCGCACCCGCAGCCCCGCCCACATGGCTGTGCGTATCCACCAGCCCGGGCATCAACACCTTCCCCGCCGCGTCAATCGTCGTGACATCGCTCGACAGCCGAATCGTCCTCGCATCCCCGATGCTCACGATCTTCCCATGCTGCACGATCAGCGCCGCGTTCTCAAGCGTCTTCACGCCCGTCCCCTCCGGCGTGATCAACGTCGCATTCAGAATCGCAACCGGCTTCTCCTGCCCCAGCGCCCCGCACACCAGCGCAAGCGAACCCACACACGCAACACCCGCGGCAACCAGCAAACGAAGGGACGAATTCATCCGCAACCGTAGCCGACGCACGCCAGTGGCACGGGCGTCCCGCCCGAGAGTCGCGGGGGGGCACGGCCTTCCAGGCCGTCGAACGCGTCCACACCAAGGTGTTCACCCGCCCGCCGCCAACACCATCAACGCCAACACCGCCCGCACCGTCCACAACACCGTGCGCATCCAGTTGTGCCTCACCAACTTCCCAACCACCGACACATCCCCCGTCCGTTGCAACCGCCCATGCAGCGGCACCAAAACCCCAAACGTGCTCACCCAAATCACCACCAGCACGCCCGCGCCCACCAACACGCGCCAATCCCCCTGCACCCACGCCCACCCCCACGCCCACTCCGATCCCAGATTCTGCCCAGCAACCGCCATCACCAGCAGCAACCCCGCCGTCACCGCCTCGATCAACATCACCGGCGCAACAAACCACGTAATCCGCCGCGCATGCTCCGCCGCATACTGCTTCAGCATCTCGCCCGGCACGCGCCCCATCATCGGATAGTGCACCACCTGCACACACCAGCACAGCCCCGCCATCAAGCAAGTGGCAAGCCCATGCAGCAGCAAAGTGAGATCAACAAGCGTCACAGCGAGTTCAGTCCAGCCCGGAGCAACCGCTCCGCAAGATAGGTTCCAGCCAGCTCAATCACATCTTCCGTCTCTTCGGCCCGAAGGGCCACCGGGATGTAGCCACGGGCGAGCGAAGTGAAATCCGCGAAGATCTCTTCCGGCCTTTCTCCCCCTCCCATCCCGCTACGCTCCCCCATGAACGCCATGGACAAAATCCGCTCGCTCCTGGCCGAACTCAACAAACCAATTGCCCCGAGCAAAGCCGCCGAAAACTGGGCCCTCGTCGGCCGCCTCCTCAGCCGCGCCACCTCGGACACCGCCGCCGTCGACCGCCTCCTCGCCGCTAAGGACGTCCCCGCCGCCGAAGCCTTCGTCCGCTCCCTCGAATCCCAAGCCACCGCCGCCGCGGCTGCCCCCACCGAGACCTACCCCAAAGCCGACCTCGACCGCGCCCTCAACGCCTTTACAAAACGCCTCAAGCTCACCCGCCTCGCCGACGAATCCAAACTCACCAACCGCCCCATGACCGACGGCAAACCCTCCGGCGTCGACGCCATCCGCCCCCCTGACGGCTTCCCCGCCGGCCTCTGGCGAGCCCTCGTCAAGGCAGGCAAACTCCGAGATGCCGGCGGCGGCTTCTACATGGAGGCATAGCCGTGGCACGGACCTGTCCTCAGGTCCGTGTCCGAAAGCCCCTCCCAGAGGGAGGGGTTGGGGTGGGCAAGCCTTCGCTCCCTAAACCACCCGGCATCATCACAGCCGTGCGATGCGATCACTGGATCAGCAACACTGCCAGACAAACGTCGCACGCTTCAGGTGCTCGGCGCAGAAAAACACATGCCCAACGCCTGAGTCACCAAACATGAAGTCGACATGATCGTTGCTGGCGATCTGAAAGAGATACGCCATCGGCTTGCCGCAATCTGGGCAATCGGGATACCACACGCCTTGTACCCAATCGGGCCATCCCAGAAGCTTGTCCTTGTCCGCAGGAAGCATGGTCGAGAGTGAACCCGGTCGGTTGTAAAACTCACCGATATCCTCTTCCGTGATTCCCTCCGCAGCCTCCACGGGATACTCGCCGTCGCCGGGAATCTCAGCCCTCACCTTCCACCCGCGAATCAACTGTGCAGGATGATCTGCGGGATCGGCATCACGCAGAACTTCGCTGCCGTTGATCGCATCAAAGCGAACGACACTGTTGGCTGGAAACGCCCCACAATCCGCGCACTCACAATCCTCTCGCGTGCAGTAGAACAACTGAAAAAGACCACGCCCCAGAGCCTCCGGGAGCATCGCCTTCGCATCCCCCGGCAGCGATTCCAGATCCAGTTGCAACCACAAAGGCATCGGCCGCGAGCACACGCCGCACAGCGGAGCATGCAACTCGCCGCGCCGCAACGCCGGGCGACCACCAAACCGAGATGCGGCAATGCCGCCCTCTCCCTCGCCCACTTCCGGCGTCCAAGCCACGCGCCTCGCGGCGAGCAGTGCCTCCGCGACGCGCGCAGTATTCGGATGGACTTCTTCCCGCCCGCCGGCGTGCCTGCCGAACAGTCGTTGGAAGAAAGACATCAACATACCAGAACCAACTCCACCGTTCCGCGACGATGCAGCAAAGGGACTTGAGTGTGCCCGCAGCAAACTCCTCCCGCCCGGGGGGCAGAGTGGCGGGCCACCCTCACGGCCCCCACACATTCGCCGTCGTCGTCTTCACCCCCGCCGCAGCATTCCCATTGCCGCTCGGCGGCGTCGGCGCCGGCAGCCGCACATCCGCCACCCCAGCCTTGATCACCGCCACCGGCTGCACTTCCCGCGGGAACGCCGCCGCGCTCGCGGGCGGCACCGTCACGCCGTTCAAGTGCATCTTCCCGGTCGACAACCCTGGGAAGTGCTCGCCCTGCCAGCTCGCCGGATACTTGGGATCATCCAAGCCCAGCGCCGCCTTCGTCGGAAACAGTGGCCGGAACGTGTCGCACATCACGGCAAGTTCCTGCGTGTGCGTCGCCGCGAGGCTCGCCTCGATCGTCCCCGGATGCGGCCCGTGCGGAATGCCCTGCGGATGCGCCGTCAGGCTGCCGATCTCGATCCCCTTCCGGCTGCCAAAATTCCCATCCACGTAGTACAACACTTCATCGCTGTCCAGGTTGCTGTGGTTGTACGGCACCTTGATGCTCTGCGGGTGGTAATCCAGCATCCGCGGCGCAAACGTACAGATCACGAAGTTGTGCGCCTCAAACGTCTGATGAATCGGCGGCGGCATGTGCAGCTTCCCCGTGATCGGGCTGAAGTCATCCGCGTTGAAGATGAACGGGTAGTAGCACCCGTCCCAGCCGACGATATCGAGCGGGTGGTAGTGGTACACGTACTCGTGCACCAGGTCCCGCGCCTTGATCCGCACCGGGAAGTCCCCGCGCTCGTCCCAAGTCATCGGAAACTCCGGCAACCGGAAGTCCCGCTCGCAATACGGCGCATGCTCCAAGAACTGCCCGTTCGCCTTGCTCACATACCGAGGCGGCGGCCCAATGTGGCTGCCGTTGCTCGTCTCGATCAGCAAGTAACGCCCATACGGCGTGTTCTCAATCGAGGGCCCCCCATCCGCGGGCTTCCCGTCCGCCCCGTTCTCCCGCTTGTCCCAGATCAACTTGTAGATCACGCCCTTGGGAATCACCACATAGTCCCGCGGCCCAAACTTCAGCGTCCCCAGCATCGTGTGACACACGCCCGACCCGTAATGGATGAAGATGCACTCGTCCCCCTGCCCGTTCTTGTAGTGGTACCCCATCTGCTCCGCAGGGTTGCCCACCGCCATCTCGCAGTCGGCGTTGCCAAACAGCACCACCCGCCCCGTCACGCAGTCCCCATGCGCCGGCATCCGCTGGCCGCCCGTCATCACATGCCGCATCCGCATGATGTCCTGCTCGACGTACTCGACCTTCGTCGAGTACAGCGGCTTCCACCCATACACCTGCGTCGGGGGGTGAATGTGGTACATGGTCGTCGTTGGACCGACAAACCCCTCCGTCCCAAACACCTCCTCCGAGTACAAACACCCGTCAGGCCGACGGAACTGCACATGCCGCTTCTGGGGAATGAGGCCGAGCTTCGTGTAAAAAGGCATCGCTGACTCCGATCACAGGTCCAAAACCCTCGTGAGGTAGGGGGGGGGCAATACGGAAACACCAGGAATATCCGAAAAACAGTAGCAACTACGCACGCCATTCGCTCGAACATCCCGATCAAGTGGTTCGGATGAAATGGAGAACACTCGCGAGGGGGCGGAGCAGAGCAGATGCAGTTATGTGAGCCGCTGATGAAAGGAGCGGAGGCGTTCTGGGTCCTCGGGGATCACCTGACCCTTGTCACCACGTCCGAGCAAACCAACGGGGCGTACTTCGCCGTCCTTTTCCAATCACCCTACCGCGAAACCGATCGCGATTGGTTCTATCCCCATACCCACGACGTCGAGCAGACCTACCTCGTCCTCGAAGGCTGCCTCGCGTACGAACTTGGCGACAGGTCCGGCCTGCTCCAGCAGGGCGATCGCCTCGTCATTCCCCCCAACACGATCCACCGGGTCTGGAACGCGGGCCCCAGCGTCAGCCGCTTCATCATGATGATGTCCGCGTGCAACGGCGAAGCGTTCTACCGCCGCTTCGGCTGCCCGGTCAACCTCACCGAGCCCACGCCTTTCCCAACCTTTACCAAGATCGAGTACCACGCTTTCATGGAAGCATCCCGCGCATGGATGCTTGATCAAGGCTCTGCCTTCACGTCGTACTCCCTTCCGATCAGTGCGGCGCTTCCGACATGGCAGTCACTCTTTGGTGGTGTCAGTTGTGGCACTCCAGCCCCAAAGTCAGAATCGGATGCAGAAGCGAGGTCGGAACCCCAACCTGCTCACCCCGCCGCCCTCCCTCAAGTCGTCCCCACGGGTCCCGCCACTTTCCTCGAACGCACCGAACTTCACTGCGCAACGCCCGGCGGCTTCGAATGCGTCAGCATGCTGGGTGACGACGTGACCATCATCGCAACCGGGAAAGAAACCGGCGGTAATCTCTTCGTCACCGAAATCGTCACCAGTCCCTCCAGCCACCAGTGCGCACCCACCCATGTGCACACCCGCGAATCCCAGTACTACCTCGTCCTGTCCGGCGAGATGATCTACAAACGAACCCTCCCCGATGGCACCGTCGAAGACAAGAAAATCGGGGCAGGCGAAAGCGTCTATTTCCCCGCAGGCATGCCCCATCGCGTACACAACAAAGCAGGCGTGCGCGCGCGGTTGCTGGTGCTCAGTTCCCCATCCGGCCTCGAGTCCATCATCCGCCAATCCTCGATCCCTCGCGAGGTACTTTTTTCCGATTCGATCCTGTCGCCCACATTGTCTGGGCTGGAGCTCAGCAAACTCATCGATCGACACAACGCCGCCGGAGGCGACCACACCGAAACGACGCTCACGTCTTAGACTCCTGCCCAATGGAGCGTGGGGTGCCCCCAAACCTGTCCGAGGCAGTCATGCACGCTGCCTCCGCCCGCTGGCTCGGCTACGAGAAGTGGATCGTCGCCGGCGAAGTCGCCATCGTCCTCGTCAGCGCCGAAGACTCCGACGGAGCCTTCTCCCTCATTGAGCTCATCGACGCGCCACATTCCCGTGACGACTCCCCGCTCCACGCCCACCCCACCCACACGCAGACATACTGCACCATGCAAGGCATCGGCGCGCTCCACATTCACGGCGAAGATGTCCTCCTCCACCCGGGAGAGCGGTACACCATTCCCCCCGGCACGCCCCGCCAAGCCTGGAACCCCGGCAACACCATTTCCATCGTCCACATGGCCATGTCCCCAGGCGGCGTCGAGAATGTGTACCGCAGAATCGGACATCGATTTGAACCATGCAGCTTCGCAACCGGCCTCGCAATCAAGCGAGAGCAAGATATCGACGAAGTGATGAGCATCGCCCGCGAAATGGGCCTTCTCGAAACGCCAGGCTGATCCGCCAGCGCATTCGCCAGATGCCCCGCCGTCACTTCAGCAGGAACACCTTCACCAGCGTGTCCCCGATGCCGATCAGCGCCGCCCCCGCGATGATCCCCGCGCAAATCGGCTCGTGGCAATCAATCCACAACCTGTGCCCGCCCGACTCCTTCTTGTCCTTGTACCGCTTGTGCATCCACGAGAAGAACAGCGCGCCCGCAAACATGCACAGCGTGCTGTCCGGAGGCACCACCACCCCCAGCCCGATCGCCAAGGGCGACAGCGGGAACTTCCCCTTGCTCTTGATTCGCACGATCTCCATGATCAGGCCCACCACCCCAGCGATGATCATGCTCGTGATGATCGAGGGCGTGAGCAACGTCCCCGTCCCCTCGCCAAAGATCGAAGTGACCAGGTCGCTCACGCCCTTCCACTGCAGCGCGCTCGGAAACGAAAACTGCTCCGTCACCATCGTGTCCTGAACATGCGTCGCGCTCGTCGCCGCCTTCTCAGGGCTGTACCCCTGCATGAACAGCAGGTAAAACAGCGGCGTGCTCGCCAGCGCCCCCGCGATGATCCCGATGCAATGCCCCCACGCCTGATGCCGCGGCTTCCCGCCCAGCATGTACCCCGGCTTGATGTCCATCAGCAGATTGCTCGCATTGCTCGCAACCTCCACGCACATCACCCCCGTCATCAGGTTCGTCGGCGGATGCTTCGGGTCCGCCGCCCCAAACGCAAACTGCGGAATTTTCGACAAGCTCCCCGTCGGCGTGATCCCCGTCATCCCCGTGCTGCTCGCCGCGATCAGCGTCAACACGATGATCAGCGGAATCGCCAACGCCCCATACAGCCACGACACCCCGAACCAATCGTGCGCCATCCACACGCTGATTGCGCCCACGATCGGAATCCCCACCCAACTGATCCACAGGGGCAGCTCAATGTCTTTGAGCACGTCCGCTCCCTGCTGCTTCTTCTTCCCGCCCAGCAGCGTCTTGAACGCCTCGACAAAAATCTCCGGCTTCGCAAACAGCGACACCATCGCCGCCGTCACCATCAGCACAATGCCCCACCACAGAGCCCACGTGTTGAGAATGTGCGCCCGCCCAAACACCGCATCACCAGCAGCGATCGTGCCCGACTTGGGCAGGATGTTCCCCGCCGTAATCATCCAAGGCACGATGATCACGAAGTTCAGAATCATCCCGATCATCATGCTCCCCGCCGAGCGAATCCCCATCAGGCCCCCCGCCCCGATCATCGCCAGATCCAGCGCGGGATTGAGCGCAAGCTGCTTGAACGTCACGCCCGCCAGCCGCGGCTCGCTGTTGGTCTTCGCCAGCCACGCATACAGCGGATCAAGATTGTGAGGCAAGTACCACGCCTTCGCAAACCCCAGCCACTTCTCCTGGATCAGCTTCATGTAGCTGTCGCCCGAGATGAACTGGATGAACCCCGCCGCCCCCGCCGCGATCATCAGCACCTTCGCCTTAAACATCCCAACCGCCGCCGCCGACGTGTACAGCGTGTCCAAGACCACCCCGCACGCCCGCCCCTCCGGAAACGGCTGCTGCTCATCATTGATGAACCGCCGCTTCATCGGAAACGCCACCAGCACGCCCAAGATGCTCAGCACCACATTGAACAGCAGCATCTGATGCCAAGGCATCGCCGCGTTCGTCACCCACATGTACGCCGCCATGCCCGAAATCAACGGCCCCGTCATATACCCCGCCGCCGTCGCGATCGACTGGCTCGCGTTGTTCTCCAGAATCGTCATGTCCCGCGCCCCGATCGCGGACATCACCCGAAACGCCGCGAACGCCAGAATCACGCTCGTCAGCCCCACCCCAAGCGTCCACCCCGTCTTCGCCCCGACATACAAGTTCGTCGCCGACAGCAACCCCCCCAGCAAAAATCCGGTGACAGCCGACCGCAACGTCAGCTGCGGCATGTTCCCCCGAAACACATTCGCAAGCCACCACCGATCCTTCTGCTCCCGCGACCACGTCTGAACCTGCTCCTCGCTGAGAGATTGAATCGCCATAGGGGACGACTGTAGCCGATTTCGCACCTCTGCTGGTGGCACGGGCGTCCCGCCCGTGAGTCGCGGGGGGCCGGGCCTTCTCGGCCCGGCTCTCCTTCTCAACCCTCAACCCATCTACCAAGTTTCCTTGCCAACCCACCCCCCATCGCGCATATTCCCTGCGTGCGCCGCGTCAACACGTCCATCCCGCCCGCCGCCTCCCTCGCGTGCGCCCTCCTTCTTTCTACCCCGCACCTCGCCCTCGCCCAAGTTGACCCATTGACCGGCATCGAAATGGCCCGCATCGGCGCCGTCAACAACCCCGGCTACAACCGCGAAGACCCCAACGGCCGCGTCACGGGCCGGGGCAGCGTCAGCTACGAATACAACATTGGCCGCACCGAACTCCCCTCCCATCTCTTCCTGGAGTTCTACAACGCCCTCAAGGCCCGCCCCGATCCCGTGCCCATCCCAGTCAACCTCGTCGCCCCCTTCCGCTGGGGCGGCGAAGTCGACCCCAACTACTCCGGCCCCGGCACCCGCTACCGCCTTCGCAGCGACCTCCCCAACGCCGCGATGAACCCCGTCGGCGGCATCGACTGGCGCACGTGTGCAATTCTGTGCAACTGGCTTCATAACAACAAGAGCACCGCCGCCAGCGCGTTCCTCAATGGTGCCTACGACGTCAGCACCTTCAGCCAAAGCACGTTTCCTACATGGACCGACCAGCAAGCCCACAACCCAGGCGCTCGATATTGGATTCCAACCTGGGACGAATGGCTCAAAGCCGCCCACTTCGATCCAAACAAACAAAACGACGACGGCAGCACGGGCGGCTGGTGGCTCCAACCCAACGCCTCCGATATCCCGCTCACCTACGGCCTCCCAGCTTCCATGGGCGGTAGCCCCCTGAACCAAGCCAACGCCGGGTTCCAGA
This sequence comes from Phycisphaerales bacterium, assembly GCA_022843045.1. Taxonomy (GTDB): domain Bacteria; phylum Planctomycetota; class Phycisphaerae; order Phycisphaerales; family UBA1924; genus BJHL01. The sequence goes on along the minus strand of JALHOJ010000036.1, from coordinate 14,058 downwards.
CCGACCAACAAATCGAATACACCGTGCCCCTCAAGGCATATCCGGATGTCCAAAGCCCGTGGGGGTTGTGGGATGTGGCGGGGGGGACGCGGGAGTGGACGGAGACGGTTGGGCTGGCAAATGGGCAGCCACGATGGAGGTTGATTGACGGAACCGGCTGGGGTGACTTCACAACAACCACAGATTTTGTTTGGTCGCAAGGCGCCCTTTTACCCGATGACGGTATCACGAGCGTAGGGTTCCGGATTGCGTCAGCAATTCCACCACCTTCATCCATAATATTGTGTTCTGGTGTTTTCCTTTGGAACACACGTCGCAAGCGAGAGAATTGAACACAATTGCGAATGATTAATGCCGCCAGATGATCAAGTTCCGGTAAACTTATGAACGTCTTCTAACGTGGAAGACAGATGCACTTTTCCGGAGGTTGAGGTCATCGCAGTTGGCGCCGTTCCCTGCTCGTTGATGCATCATCTCTAGAACGCCACCGCGATCCACGCCGTCCACATTCATCGAAAAGCAAAACGCAGGGCACCAAGCCCTGCGTTCTTTCATTGAACAACTAGTCAACCACCTGAACTACTTCCGCTGCCCAACCACCGCCTCAATCGCCCGCAGCCGCGCCTCGAGCTCCGCGTTCCGCGCTTCCAACCCCTCAATCCGCTTCTGCTGCGCCTTGATCGCCTCCACCGCCACCGGCACCACGCGCCCATAGTCCAGGCCCGTCGCCTTGCCATCCGCCGTGCGCGTCACCAGCTCAGGCAGCACCGCCGCGACTTCCTCCGCGATGAACCCGATGTCATGCGCGTGCTTGCCCTGCTCATCGCCGGCCTTCCAGTCAAACGTCACGCCGCGCAGCCGACCCAAAGTCCCCACCGGATCCGTGATCGTCGCGATGTTCTCCTTGAGTTCCCGGCTCGAATACGTGACCCACGCATTCGCCCGCCCCTGCCCCGCCGGCCCCGCCGTGTTGGGCAGTTCAAGCCGATACCCGCTCGCCGAGGGCGTCGTGCCAACGCCCACCAAGCCAACGTTGCTCACGTAGAAGTGATTCCCCGCATTGTTGACAATCCAGTTCCCCGTCTGCCCGTTGAAGTACGTCCAGCACGCATTGCCGCCGTTGTTTGAGTACCCATAGAACGGCCAACCGCCCACCTGCGTCGTCAAGTACATGCCGCCATAGAAACCAGCAGTTGCGCCCGTCTCCACATCAAACTTACTCGCCCCCGTCACCGGCCCGCTGCGACCAACGCCCACATACCCGTTCTGCGTGATGTGCATCCGATCAACGTTCCCGCCCGTGCGGAAAACCAACCCGCCCGGCGTCGTCGGGTTGTTGTGAATGATCCCCGCATTCGCCGATCCGCCCGTGGGCTTCCCAAACAAGATGCCCGTCTCCCCCGAGTCATTGCCCAGCAGATTCACATACCCACCCGTCGTCCCCTGCACCGTAAACAGCGCGCCTCCCGACGTGCCAAGCCCCGGATCCCCATTGTTGATCGTCAGCGGCGCAGGCAGCGTGTTGTTCGTGATCGCGTTCGCAGATGCCGCCCGATCCGCCGTGCCCGCCGAATCCGCCACCCGCGCGATATCCGCGTATGTCGCCGCCAGCGCCGTCACCGCCGACGTCATCCGCTGGCGAGGCGTCAGCGTCGTGAACGCCCCCGTCGGGCTCGTCCGCACCCCGATCTCCAGGAACGTGTCCCCGACCCAATCCGCAAACTGCCGCGACTCCGCCGGAATCGTGACCGTAAACCGCCCGTTCGAAACGTTCACGCCCTGAATCGTGCGAGCCTGATCCAGCGCGTCGGGCCCAGCCTGCGTCCTGAAAATCTGGAACCGCACATCCGCCTGCCCCGTGTACACCTGCCCACCCGACTTCAGTTCCCCCTGATACGTAAACGCATTGTCCGACGTAAACGCGCGAAGCAGGTAGTGCGTCGGCGAACCAAACGAATCAATCGCCTCGATCACGTTCAGCGCACCGGGATTCGCCAAGTTCATCCCAAACGGTCCGCGCACAAACAGCGACGTGCCCGCCTCGTAGTTCTGCGCCTGTCGCCCCATCAGCGGGTAGTACGAAAAGCCGTTCAATTGGCTCGGCGCGGCAACTCCGATCCAAAACACATCCGTCACCTGCACAGGCGTCGAAAGCGCGAAGTTGTTCCACGCAAAGAAGCCGTTGGCCTGCACCGTGACGTTCTGTTCGTGCACCAGCGTCGCATCCGTAAACGGACAGAACGTGCACTGACTCTGCCAGATCGCGATCCGAACCGGCGTCCCCACCGGCAGGTCATTGAACTTGCACGAAATCGACGAAAGCGTGACCGGCTCAATGTTGGTCGTGCGGAACTTCGACACGCCCGCCACGTCCCCAGCGTGGTTGCCCCACGATACGTACCAAAAACCGCGATCCGGAAACCCAAACGACGGCCGCGAGATGTACTCCGGCTCATCGCTCCCCTCGGGCGCGGGCACCCGAATCACATGCTCCGAATCCTGCGCCGCCGCGGGAGCGACCAACACAAAGCACCCAACCGCCAATCCCAGCACCGACATCAGGAACGATCGCATGGCAACCTCCAACCGACGCCCATTCCCGTTCGGGCCCGTCGTTGGAAGCACAGCGAGACTCCCCTCCGCCTCGCGACACGATTTCTCCAGTTCCTCTCCTGTGCCCCCCGCCCGCCCTCACGCCGCCCTGCGGCCCGAGAACAACCGCGACCACAACCCCTGCGTCGGCGCCTGATTGTGGAACATCGCAATCGCCTCATCCCGGCTCGTGGTCATCTTCAGCAGCTTCGTCAGTCCCGTCGACACCACGATCTCCTCCGCCTCCGCAGGCAGCCCCATCAGAATCAACTGCCCACCCATCCCGCGACACCGGTGGTGGAAATCGATCAACGCATTGATCAGATAACAGTTGAACGGACGCACCAACGTCGCATCCAGCGCGAGGTTCCCATTGACCCTTCGCGCGAGTTCCAGCAAGTGCGCGAGAATCTGCTGGAACTGCCGATCCGTCAGCCCCTGGCACGACAGCGTCACAAACCCACACCCTTGCCGCACCCCAAAGGTCAGAATCGACTCCCCAGGCAACGACCCCCGCGGCGCGGTCATCATCGGCTGATCAGGCACCGCCGCCTTCCGCCCCTGAAACTCAATGGAGTTCGGATCCGCGACGAACGTCGAAACTGAAGTGCCAGTGAGAGTGGTGGGGGTGGGGGTGGTGGGGGAGGTGGGGGTGAAGGCGGTCACGAATCGCTCCTGATCCCTGCAAACCTCGCAGGTCTTCGGAAGATGCCTTCCACCTCCTCAAACGCAACCCATTTCAAATGTCCACCCTCAAAACCACACGGGCTTGCGTGGGGTCGTGGTGATCGGGAAAGTCAGGTCGCCCGTCCCACCTGCGCCGTTTGTGCCAGTTGCAACGTTCAGCCAATCCCCTCCACAGCACTGGCCCAAAGCGCCGCAGGCGTGCAGCCACGGGTGAAGCGAAACCCGTGGGCACCAGGGACTTCCCTGATCTCGCCCCGCAAGGACCTCTCCCCTCATGAATCCCCGCACCAGCGATTCCGCCGCCCACCCAACTCCGTCACACCCCTCCCATCAACTGACCCCACGTAAACTCGCCCGTCCCATCTCCGCCTGAAACAATTGGCGGCACGATGGAACTGGGGTACGGGGCCATCTCAAGGCCATCACGCCCCGAATCGCCCGTGGTACGTTCGTTCCGGAGGTCGCATGGCATTGATCGCAATCGACAAACTCGTCAAGCGCTTCGAAGGCAGTTCCGGCCGCGGCCCCATCGTCGCCGTCGACAACGTCTCCTTCTCCGTCCACCCCGGAGAGGTCGTCGGCTTCCTGGGCCCCAACGGCGCAGGCAAAAGCACCACCATGAAGATGGTCACCGGCTTCCTCACGCCCACCAGCGGCACCGCCAAAGTCGCCGGCTTCGACGTCCAAGACCAAACCATCGACGCCCAGCGCGCCATGGGCTACCTCCCCGAAGGCGCCCCCGCCTACCCCGACATGACCCCCGACGGCTTCCTGAAGTTCGTCGCCAGCGCACGCGGCATCTCCGGCCCCGCCCGCGACGCCGCCATCAAGAAAGCCGTCGAACGCACCCAGCTCGAGGGCGTCCTCCACCAACCCATCGAAACCCTCAGCAAAGGCTTCAAGCGCCGCGTCGGCCTCGCCCAGGCCATCATGCACGAGCCCCGCGTCCTCATCATGGACGAACCCACCGACGGCCTGGACCCCAACCAGAAACACGAAGTCCGCAACCTCATCAAAACTCTCGCCCGAGGCAGCAGCAGCGGGGGTGGGGGAGGCGAAAGCGCCGCTAACGACCAAGGCCGCGCCATCGTCCTCAGCACCCACATCCTCGAAGAAGTCGAAGCCGTCTGCACCCGCGCGATCGTCATCGCCAAAGGCAAGATCGTCGCCGACTGCACCCCCGCCGAACTGCTCGCCAAGAGCCGCCACCACCACGCCGTCACCATCACCCTCCGCGCCCCCGCCGGCTCCCGCGTTCGCGACGAACTCCTCTCCATGCCAGGCGTCCGCGCCGTCGAAGTCGCCACCGACCAAACCGCCCGCGACGGCGTCGCCAGCAGCTACACCGTCACCCCCAAGGAAAACGCAGGCGACGCCACCCTCGCCGCCCGAGTCCTGGGCCTCTGCCAATCCCGCGGCTGGGGCGTGGACGGCCTGCGAACCGAGCAAGGCCGGCTCGATGACGTCTTCCGCGATCTGACTGCCACGAAGGAATGAACGAAGTCAGTGGTGACTCGATTTCAGCACAGAGACACAGAGATCAGGAGAAAGAAGAGATAGGAAAAACTGAGCTGGCCCAGCCGCTCATGACCCACAACCAGATCTTTTCTCCTCTTCCTCCTCTACTCCGTGTCTCTGTGCTGAAATCGAATCACCCCAAGCATCCGCTCGAGGAACCTCACCATGCAAGGTTGGATCTCAGTTTTCCGCCGAGAATTCGCAGGCTATTTCGCGACCCCCGTCGCCCTCGTCTTCATCGTCATCTTCCTCATCCTCGCAGGCGTCTTCACCTTCGAGCTGGGCGGCTTCTACGGGCGCTACCAGCAGGCCGACCTGCGCCCCTTCTTTGACTTCCACCCCTGGCTCTACCTCTTCCTGATCCCCGCCCTCGCCATGCGCCTCTGGGCCGAAGAGCGCCGCCAAGGCACCATCGAGTTGCTCCTCACCCTCCCCATCGCCCCCTTCGGCGCCGTCCTCGGCAAGTTCCTCGCCGCCTGGGCCTTCGCCGGCCTCGCCCTCGCCCTCACCTTTCCAATCTGGTGGACCGTCGGCTTCCTGGGCGAGCCCGACCACGGCGCGATCCTCACCGGCTACCTGGGCAGCTTCCTCATGGCCGGCTCCTTCCTCGCCATCGGCAGCGTCCTCTCCGCCTGCACCAAGAGCCAGGTCGTCGCCTTCATCATCACCATCGTCGTCTGCCTCGTCCTCCTCCTGGCCGGCCTGCCCCCCGTCGTCAACTTCCTCAAGGGCTGGGCCTCGCCACCAATCGTCGAAGCCATCAGCGGCATGAGTTTCCTCACCCGCTTCGAAAACATCTCCCGAGGCGTCGTCGAACTCCGCGACCTCTTCTACTTCCTCTCCCTCATCGCCGCCTGCCTCGCCATGACCTCCTGGGTCATCGAAGCCAAAAAATCCTGATCCCCATTCCCCCTTCTCCATTCTCTTCTCTCTCCTTCGTGTCCTTCGTGTCTTTGTGGTGAACCCCTCCCAATCGGTGCCCCCATGCAACGCAAGTTCGGACTCCTCTTAGCCGTCCTCCTCACCATCGCCGCCCTCCTCGCCGCCAACGTCGTCGTCGGCCGCGCCACGCGCGCTGCCAAGCTCGACCTCACCCAAGGCCGCCAGTTCACCTTGACCTCCGGCTCCCGCAACATCGCCCAGAGCCCGCAGGAGCCCATCAAGCTCACCTTCTACTACTCCCAGAAACTCGCTCAGGGACTCCCCGACGTCCAGACCTACGCCAAGCGCGTCCAGGAAATGCTCGAGCAATACCGCGACGCCTCAAGCGGCAAGATCGAACTCGACATCGTCGACCCCGAGCCCGACTCCGACGCCGAAGACCGCGCCGTCGAAGGCGGCCTCCGCGGCATTCCCCTCCCCACCGGCGAGAACCTCTTCCTGGGCCTCGTCGGCACCAACACCATCGACAGCCGCGAAGTCATCCCGATCTTCGACCCCACCAAAGACCGCTTCCTCGAGTACGACATCAGCCGCCTCATCTCCGCCCTCGCCACACCCAAGAAGCCCGTTGTCGCTTACATCTCCCCGCTCCAACTCGAAGGCGGAGCCCGCACCAACTTCCGCACCCGCCAGCCCGAGCCCGTCCGCCAGTGGCAGGTGCTCGACGAAATCAAACAGCTCTACACCGTCCGCAAGCTAGACCCCGCCACAATCGTCGAAATCCCCAGCGACGTTAACGTCCTCATGGTCGTCCACCCCAAGGGCCTGAACGACGGCGCACTCCTCGCCATCGACCAGTTCGTGCTCAAGGGCGGCCGCCTCCTGCTCTTCGTCGATCCCCTCTGCGAAGCCGACTCCGACGGCACACCCTGGCAGCAAAACGACTCCCGCGTCAGCGAACTCACGCGCATCCTGACCGCCTGGGGCGTTGAAGTCCCCCAGGGCCTGCTCGCAGGCGACCAAGACCTCGCCCTCCGCGTCATCGACAACCAGCGAGGCCAGCAGGAGCAAGTCCCCTACGTCGTCTGGCTGGGCCTCCGCGCCGCCCAGATGAACCGCGAAGACCCCGTCACCAGCCAAGCTCAAACCATCAACCTCGGCACCAGCGGCTTCATCCAGAAAATCGACGGCGCGCCTGCCCCTCTCGAAATCGTCCCCCTCCTCTCCACCACCGACAAAGCCAACGTCGTCTCCGTTTCGCAACTTGGCGACCAATGGAACCCCCGCAAGCTCTTCAGCGAGTTCGTCCCGGGCACGGACAAGAAAACTCTCGCCGCCCGCCTCACAGGCACCGCCAAAACCGCCTTCCCCGATGGCCCCCCCAGCAACGCCGACGGCAAGCCCATGATCGACGCCGCCGCCATGCTCAAGCAAAGCGCCGGCCCCGTCAACGTCATGCTCTTCGCCGACGTCGATCTCCTCCGCGATGAAATGTGGATCCAGGTTCAGAACTTCGCCGGTATGCGCATGGTCAATCGCCTTGCCAACAACGGCGACATGGTCCTCGCCGCCGTCGACAACTTCGCCGGCAGCGACGACCTCATCCAGATCCGTGCCCGCCAGACCACCAGCCGTCCCTTCACCAAGGTCGAAGAAATCCGCCGCCTCGCCGAGCAGAAGTATCAGAAGGAAGAAGTCCGCCTCGCCACCGAACTGCAGGAAACCCAGCAACGCATCGCCGAACTCCAAGGCCAGCGAGGCGACGACAAAACCGCCGGCCTCGTCTTGACCCCCGAACAGCAAGCCGAAGTGAAGAAGTTCCAGCAGCAGGCTTTCGACACCCGCAAGAAACTCCGCGAAGTCCGATTCAACCTCAAGAAGGACATCGAAGACCTCGGCACCACCCTCAAGTGGATCAACATCGCCGCCGTCCCCCTGGGCGTCATCGCCGCCGCCATCATCATCGCCCTCATCCGCCGATTCCGCTAAAGCTCCCTCAAGAGGAGCCGAGGGGCGCAAGCCCCCGGCCCAACGTCCCACACTCCCAATCCGGTTTCACCCATGAAGCCCCAAACCCTCGCCATCCTCGCCGCCTCCGCCGCCGCCCTCGCCGCCATCGCCTACTTCACCACCACTGCCCCCAAGCGCGCGCAGCCCCAATCCACCGACGCATCCGCGCCCGACGCCACACAACTCGAAGGCACCCTGCTCTTCCCCGCCGCCCAAGCCCGCGCCGCCGACGTCGCCAAAGTCGTCATCCGCAAAGGCTCCCAAACCCTCTCCTTCAACCGCCTCGAAACCCCCGTCGCAATCGGCCCCAAGCAAACCGCCTCCTGGGGCGTGAGCGAAAAAGACAACTACCCCGCCCTCGACGACAAACTCCGCACCCTCGTCCGAGGCGTCTTAAACGCCCGCACGATCGAATCCAAAACCAGCAACCCCGAGTGGTACACCAAGTTGGGTGTCGAAGATCCCACCTTCACCGACCCCGCGCCCACCGGCCACCTCGTCACCCTCCTCGACGCTTCCAACCAGCCCATCGCCAGCCTCATCCTCGGCAAAAAACAAGACGCCGCCAACTGGGACCCCGCCAAGGCCGTCACCTACGTGCGCATCGAAGGTGAAGCCCAGTCCCACGCCATCCGCGACTCCTTCATCATCGCGACGGAACCCATCGACTGGATACCCCGCCAACCCGTCGAACTCGCAGGCGACCGATTCCACACCGTCCGCATCGAGCGCCCGGCAAGCCAACCCATCGACATCGAGCGCCCCCTCCCGATGGTCGAGAACTACGTGCTCAAACAACTCCCGCCCGGCCGCCGCGTCGCCGACGCTCTCCCCACCCGCACCACCCTCGTCGCCCTCGCCTCCCTCTCAGTTGAAGACGTCGCCAAAGTCGAAACCATCGACTTCGCCAACGCCATCACCAGCACCTTCTCCACCTTCGACGGCGTCCTCTACACCGCCCGCACGATCCTGAAGGACGGCAAGGGCTGGACCAACATCACCGTCACCTTCGACCAGTCCCGCCTCGTGCCCACTACTCCAGCGCCCGCGCCGGGAGGCGACGAAGCCGCGGCAACCAAAGCCAAACAAGAAGCCGCCGCCCTCGACGCCAAGCGCACAGAGGACGCCGCCAAAGAAGCCGCCCAACTCAACACCCGCCTCGCGAAATGGGCCTTCCAAGTCCCCGAAGCCCTCGCCGAACAACTCACTCCCACCCTCGAAGACCTCCTCGCCCCCGCCGAAGGCGCAGCCACTCCCCCAACCGACCAACCCCGCCCCCCCATGATGCTCCCGCCCGGCTGATCCGTGGCATGGCCTTCCAGGCCATGAGTCCGAAGGGCTGCCAGTCCTTCAACGCTTCTCTGCAAGTCCGTCATCAGCAGCCGTGGCATTCAATCCACGCGAAAGTTGCAACACGTCATCGACGGCGAAGCCGTCAAGCTGAATAGCCGTGGATCGCCGCGCACGCGGCACCCACGCAACGACGCCGCAGCCCCTCCTCACCACGCAGTGGTGAAGGTCCGCCTACACGCGCATGCCGCGCGAACAACCGCAGCTGTCACCCGCCCCGAATGCCGAACCCCGAATCCCGAATGCCGTGCTTCAGCAATTCCCCGTGCTGCAGGGCCCCTCACTGAACACACTCAGAAAATCATCAATGTCCGCGGGGTCAAACAGCGACCCATCATTGTTGAAGTCAACGTCCCCGCACCCAGCCGTCGCGGGAATGCACGGCCCCTCGCTGAACACGCTGAAAAACGCGTCGATGTCTTCCGGATCGTAAATGCTGTCGTTGTTGTTGAAGTCCACATTGGGCGACAGCGCAAGGTCCACCGAGAGCGTCGCCGCCACCGGAATCGACACGTTCAGCGGATTCTCCTTCGTGTAGAACGCCGGATAGTTCGGATCTCCGCCCCCGCCGCCCGGCCCGCCCGTCGTCAGGTGCAGCGACGAAATCACCACCACGATCCGCCCCTGATCCAGCGCCCGCTGGAAGTACACCCGCGCTCCAGGCTGCGTCAGATCAATCTCAAACGTCATCACGCTGCCCTGCGGCACCAGTTCGCCCGCCGTCAGCCCCGCCACCTGCCCGATCGCCAGCGGCTGCGCCTCGATCCGGTCCCGAACCTGGTTCGACAGATCCACCCCGCTCGTCCCGTTCGCATTCACGCTCGCCGGAAAGATGTTGCGAACCCCTTCAAGCCACGGACTCGCAAACGCGAACTGCATCGTCTCCGTGATCGTCGCCGCGCGGAACCCGTTGCGATACCCCGCCGCAAACAACTCCACCGGCTTCCCGACATCCCCATCCGCCGTGTACTCCGGATCCGTCGCCGCATACGTCGTCGTGATGCTGTCAAACGTCGGGTCATACTCAAACCGGGGCGGGTTGCTCGTCGTCACACTGACCCGAATCGAATTCAGCCGATACGAGTTCACCCCGCGTAAAGCCTGAATCGCCGGCGCCGTGTTGAACGCCAGCACAAACTCCGCATCCCGATCATCAAACGCCGGCCCGTTGAACGTCGCATCCAGAGGCGTCCTGAAAATCGACGCACTAATTTCCTGCCCGGGCGTTCCGCCAAACGGATACATCCACCGATCAATCGTCGGGCTCGCATAATTCTGCACCCGCTGATAAGGCGACTGCCCGAGTACCGGGACGACGCAAAGACCAGCAAGAAAAATCGCGGAGAGTTGAGATTGCATACCTGATGATCCGAATATAGACTTCAAGATTCTCGCGCCAACAGGCCAAAATCCTGCGAAACGAGAAAAAATCCAGTTTGACGACGGTATCCTACGACGAACAACGCGTCATTGGTGCAACAACTGCACCGATTCGAGATGGAATTTGAGCCAAACCATGGCAAATCCAGTGGTTCCCCAAGTAATGGTGGCCTCCAAGTGCCCCGTTCAGCGGCTCCTCCGAGCCTTGACCGGCACTCCCTCACGCCGCGCCTCCTGTCCCGTCTTGGGCGCGATGCACACCGCCCGCCAACTCCGCGCCGCCCTGGGCTTCACGCTCATCGAAGTCCTCGTCACCATCGGCATCATCGCCGTCCTCATCTCCGTCCTCATCCCCTCCCTCTCCAAAGCCCGCGGCCTTGCCCGCCAGACCCGCGAAATCGCCGCTGGTCAGCAGGTGATGACCGCCTTCCACGCCTACTCCACCGACAACAAAGACCGCATCTTGACCGGCATCGCCTCGCCCGCGATGGTCAACGGCAACATGATCGTCCGCGACGCAACCGGCCAACGTCTCAACTCCGCGAGCGGCCGCATCGAAGAAGCTCAGCGGTATCCCTTCCGCCTCGCGCCATATCTCAACTACGACTTCGCAGGGCTTTACCACGACCCCGCCCAACTCCGCGACTGGACCAACAACCCCGAAAACTACCTGAATTTCGGCAAAGATCTCACCTACATGCTCAGCCTCTACCCGTCGCTGGGCATGAACGTCGCGTTCGTCGGCGGCAGCGACCAACTGGGCCAGTTCGACCCGCTCTTCCAACGCCTCTTCGGCCGCGTCTACATCGACCGCCTCCCCGACGTCCGCCGCCCCAGCGGCCTCATGGCCTTCGGCTCCGCCCGAGGCGTCGCGCCGCCAGGCGTTGAACTGGGCCAACTCCCCGAAGGCTTCTTCCGCATCGAGCCCCCGTACTACTCCAGCGCCCAAGGCCGCCGCTGGGCCACGACGTACGACAAAAACTCGCCCCTCCCAGGCCTCAACAGCGGATTCGTTTCATTACGCCACGCGGGCAAAGGCGTCGTCGCGTACGTCGACGGCCACGTGGGCGTCGCCGGCTGGCGCGAATTCGAAGACATGCGCCTCTGGGCCGACAAAGCCGATTCCCCCACCTGGACTATCGCGCCCCAGTAGCACGGGCGTCCCGCCTGTGGGTCGTGGGGGGAGCGGGGGGGGGCGGGGGGCGGGGGGAAGGGCCTTCTAGGCCCTTGAAAGAGCGCTCTAGTCGCTCCAAGGGTCAAAAATCCGGTCGGGCGATTCGCCTCCCTCCTTTCCCGCGCGGAAATCCAGGGAATCTGTTGCCAGCAACCCGCTTTTCGGGTATCTTGACATCGTTGGCGGAATTGTGAAACGTGGGATAACGTCTGGCGGTAAAACAGCACCCATTTTCTCTCGTCGGCGGTCTCTCCGCCGATCAGTGGGCTCTGGTTGGAATTTCTGGAAGAACGCATCTGCAGACGGGGCAAAGGCTGGAGCAGGACCAGCCAAGGAGTCGGCGATGAATCGCAGCACGAAGCGTGATCGTGGTTTTACATTGATCGAACTCCTCGTCGTCATCGCTGTCATTGCGCTGCTCATTGGCCTGCTGTTGCCCAGCCTCGCTGAGGCACGCGCCTACGCGCGCTCCCTCAAGGAACAGTCCATCGGCCACAGCACCATGGTCGGCTACTCGGCGTATTACATCGACAGCCGCGACAAGCTCCTGCCGGGCAACCCGCACTGGGCTTGGAACCACACCGTCGGCAACGAAATCCAGGCCCCCAACGGCCTCTATCCGATCGATCCAACCATCCCCAACAAGCGCATGGAAGGTTCGATCACCAAGGTCTGGACCTGGTACTTGGCAGGCACCTACGGCCTTCCGTGGGACGCAATTCAGATCGATCCTGACACGCTCCGCGAGTTCCTCTCCAGGCCCAAGTCCCCCAGCGGAGCAGCCGGCGCCTTCACTCGATACAACTCCGACACCTTCCAAGCCGCGATGAACTGGCACCCCACCTTCGGCATGAACGCCGTGTACGTCGGTGGCTCCTATTCCCAAGGTGCCTTCCGTGGCCAGTTCCCGCCCTCCGGCATCTGGACTTGGGGCATGCCCCTGCCCACCAACGGCAATCCGACCAACTCCGGCGGCCAGTTCTACGTCCGCTACGTCGGTGACGTCCGCTACAGCGACCGCCTCATGGTCTTCGCCTCCGCCCGCGGCGGCGACACCCGCGAAGGCGGATTCTGGAGCTGGGGCCAAAGTCTCCCCGAAGGCTCCAACGCCCCTGTCCGCCCTGGCCATTGGCTTGTTGCCCCGCCCCGCCCCCATCCGATCAATCGCGGCGGCTACAACTCCGCGATGCAACTGGGCTGGGGCTGGACCAACACCAGCAACCGCTTCGTACGCACCGCCCTGCCCAGCGCCTGGGGCATGCTCCATCCTCGCCACCTTCCCAAGCGCCCCGATGGCGGCCTCGCCGTCACCGTCAAGATGGATGGCAGCGTCAAGATGCAGAACTTGGAGCAGCTCCGCGACATGACCCAGTGGTGCAATTACGCTGGCGGACCGGATTGGACCTTCAATCGCCGTGACATTCCGGGCGGCGGCAGCTGATTGACGAAAATCCCGCAATGACCAATCAAAAGAAACTGGCAATCGCCATCGCGCTGATCGTCCTTGCTGTCGGTGCCCTCATCTGGGGCGTCACTCGAACGATCGGCGGCAGCGACAACAGCACCGAGTATCTCTCTTCCGACGCCGTCAAACTCGAAGTTGAGCAGCGCGAGCACCAGCGACTCGTCGACATGCCGGCCGCGGAGTTTGACGCGCTCTACAAGGACACCACAACCATCCTCTCCCAGATGAAGCGCGCGAACACTCCCGCCGAAGAGATCGCCGTCATCCAAGCGGACCTCGACAAGCTCGAGAAGGCCAAGGCCGATCGCAGCAAGAAGAAGTAACCCACCCGTGCCACATGCTTCGCCGCCGCTTTGGGCGGCGATGCTTGTGGCGAATCACCGCAAGCATGCCCAACCGGCTTCCGCAACGCCATCACACTCGCGGCCAATTGCAACGCGCTCGCCACACCGCCGCCTGCCGATTTCCGCGTTCCTCCGCTCCCTCTCCGCCCCTCCGCGATTCCGCCCCGAACAACCACGTTTGTGCGCGCATCACACCAAACAACCACTCTTGTGCGCGCTTCTGACCCCGTTCCCCCTCTCCCCTCTTGCGTTCTCAGTTTTCCACGTCATACTACCGCATCGCCCGGCCCACCAAGCTTGGCGGCCCGTCTCTGGCGTTCCTTTGACGGTGGATTGGGATAAGAGCGGACCTCAAAGGCGATCGCTTCGCCCCGAGCACAGGAACGAATAGAACCTGTGGCGTTACGACAAAAGTCGTCGCGCCTCTCCCTCAAACCCCACCCCACCCGAGGCAGCCCCGCCAGATCCTTCAGGCCGCACAGCAAGGTGTGTCGAGCGATACGGTCGAAGCGTTTCGGTGTGGACGCGAACTGCCCAAGTCGATGCCCGAAAGGTCCATCGCCAAAGGCCAACTCCCACCGAAGGAGCAGCAAGGCTCCCGCCGCGGTGAACACAATCGCTCGCGTTGCGTCTCTTCGCCCGTCAGTCACGCCGGA
>JALHOJ010000035.1:19735-40930 GCA_022843045.1 Phycisphaerales bacterium | reverse complement strand
GTGCTTTGCCAGTGCCCAGTGCCTAGTCCCGAGTGCCCCCTTCCCGCCCACTGCCCAATCCCCACTGCCCAAGACATGAACGCAGAGGTCGCAGAGAGCGCAGAGAAAAGGCAGGAGAGATGGGCCGGGCGAGCGCGTTCGTACCATCCCGCCATGAAGCCCCGCCCCCGCATCCGCAAGTTCTTCAAGTGGGGCGGGCTGGCGGTCAGCGCGTTGCTGGCATCCGTATTCGTGTGGAATTCACTTAACAGACACGTCGCCGTGAGTACGCCGGTCATTCAGTTTTCCGTCAGTCGAGGGCGCGTCATGTTCTTCTCCCCACAAGGACCGCACGCGGCGCAGCCTTATGCGCTGTACTTCCTTGCTGGAGCAGAACCAGGATTCGCATGGCGGTACTACGAAGGCACAATCGGGACGACGCGATACATATCAATCCCCCTCTGGCCCTTCGTCGCCCTCTCCCTCGTCACCACCGCCGCCGCCTGGCGCATGGACATCATCGCCCGCCGCAAGACCCGCCTCGGGGGGTGCCCCGCCTGCGGCTACGACCGCACCGGCCTCGCCCCCGCCGCCCCCTGCCCAGAGTGCAACGCCAAGGCATGATCCCCGCACGCCACGCTCCCCCGCCCCGACGGGGCGACGGCCTGTAGCCACGGGTGGAGCGCAGCCCGCTGCCAAGCGGGCGCAGCGCAACCCGTGGAACCCAAGTCATCATGACGCTCCTGCCCCGGAGGGGCAGAGGAATCTCACACCGCATCTTCCGCGCGTGTGCTCTTCAAAACTCCTCCGCCCCTGCCGGGGCGGGTTGGGATCGCGTCCGTGATCCACGGGTTGCGCTGCGCTCCACCCGTGGCTACATCCCAACGCCCCTTCGGGGCTTGCGAGCCCAATCAGTCGACGATGTACTTCTCGTCAAACTCCACACCGTGGGCGTGGAGTATTCGCAGCAACTCCGACTTGAAGTCCTCCTTCTTGTGGTGCTCGGCCTGACCCGCGATGTACTTCTTGACGGCCTCTTCCTGGGACTTGCTGACGGAGAAGACGCTGTATCCCTCCTGCCAGGCGAAGTCACGAAGGGCGGGGAACTCTTCGTGAAGCCACTTGCTGGATCGCGCCTTCACGGTGCGCATCAGATCCGAGGTGGGGCCATCAGGCCGCCACCGCAGGTACATGTGCACGTGGTCTTCGATGCCGCCGATGTCGTAGAGCACGCCCCTCTCGGCCCGGACGATGCCGCCGATGTACGGATACAGACGCTCGGCGACGTCGGGGGTGATCCACGGGGCGCGGGCCTTGGTGGCGAAGACGACGTGCAGCAGCAGTTGGGAGTAGGTGCCGGGCATCGGGAATCCTTCGCCCCTTCGGGGCGAAGCGGGAGGGAATCGAACTGCTTTCCACGGGTTTCGCGACGCTCAAAGCAGCGTCGCTGCACCCGTGGCTACAGCCCACGGCCCCTCCGGGGCCAGAGCACACGCTCCACACCCCAGCCCCAAAGGGGCGACGGTCTGTAGCCACGGGTGGAGCGCAGCCCGCCCCCCGAGCGGCGGAGCCGGTTGGGGAGCGGGCGCAGCGCAACCCGTGGAACCGAACTCATCATGACGCTCCTGCCCCGGAGGGGCAGAGGAATCATCCTTCAGCGGTCAGGAACTCCCGAAGCCGCCGGGCGACGTCATCGGGCTTTCGCAGTTGGCACTCCCACACCACAAGGACGCGCCATCCGCCGCGACGCAGCGCGGCCCGCGTCGCCCGGTCGCGAGCGACGTTGCGGGCGAACTTTTCACGCCAGAACGCCGCGCGGGTGCGCGGCGAGGCCCGCCCGTTCCGGCATCGATGGCGATGCCAGAAGCATCCATGCACAAAGATCACCACGTGCAACCGCCGCAGCACGATGTCAGGCTTTCCCGGCAGGTCGCCCGCATGGAGCCGAAACCGAAACCCCAGCGCATGCACCATCCGCCGGACGGCAAGCTCCGGCGTCGTGTTGCGACCGCGTATCGCCGCCATGCAGCGGGCCCGCTGCTCGCGCGTGAGCACGTCCACGCTCAGGCCTTCACCAGTTTGGCGGCGTAGTCGATGAACTCCTCGACCTGCAGCAACTTGACGCCAGGAACCTTGGGGTAGTCCTTCTGCACTTCCTTCGGCACGATGAGGCGGACGTTCGCCTCCTTCATCTCGACAAGTTGCTTTGCGGAAATGCCACGCTGCATCGTGAGAATGTGCTTGGTTTCGATCCGCTTGCCCTCTCGCGTCACCTGTCGCCATCGGTCTTTGCAAGTGGTCTTCACGCCCACCATGCACAGCTTCTCGCTTGGGAAGGACGGATCCTTGTACGCCTGCATGCTTGGGATCACCAAGTCGGGCTCGCCCTCGATTTGCGCATCGCGGGCCGAGAACGGAATCCTGGCTTCAGTCAACAACGCGGCGATGTGGTTTTCCAGTGACCAGCCCGCGCGCGACTTGCGTCTGTTCATGATGCTGCTGGCGGTGCGGACGAAATCGTCCACGCTGGCGAACGGTCTGCCGATCTCCGGGCCGCACAACTGACGCTCGACCATCTGGAAGAGGCGGTATTCTCTCTCCATGTACTCGATGAGCCGCGTGTCCGCAGGTTTGCTGGCAAAGTCGCGGACGCACTTGTGCAACACCGCGCGAGCGGATTCGGACATCGTGGCGGTCTTGGGCCATCCCTCCAGCTTCGCGATGAACTCCCGAAAACTTCTATCAATGCATTCCTGCGGATCTTCTTCCTCACCCTTCGCGTCTTTGTCGTAGATGCCCCAGCGATCAATGACTTCCAGTCCGAGGGCAGCCTGCACATCGGCGATGTCGTCGTCCGTGTCGAGAACGTGCGCGACGAAGTTGGTGTGAGAGACCGGCACGATCACGAGCAGGCTTCCAATCGAGTCGCGATCAAGGTAGGGAAAGTCTCTTTGGAACCCAGTGAGTCGGTACTCGCGTCGCGTGCCAACGCCATACCACGTCACAGTGGATTTTGTGATTCTTCCGTCAGGCCAGAGCACGTCCGGGCGAGACTTCTTGTTCTCGCCCTTCACGGGCGCATGCGGCGTGAGCATGCGCCACGGCTCTTTGGGCAAATAGAAGCCGCACTGGTGTCCTCCCGTTGCTCCAACGTCGTTGGCGGAAATGAACTTGATGAGTGCGCGCCCGTGTTTCAGAGCATCTTCGATTGCACGCTCGGCAAGATGACTGCCCATGCGCTTCCCCTTCTGATTTTCGCGTCAGCGACTGCGTGTCCGGCGTCCTTTGAACACGCATCCATTCTTGGCCTGCGTCAGTTGCCACGAAAGCACCGCGCTGATCTGCTTGGCGACCGCTGACGCGACCAAGGGCACCACGGCGTTGCCGAACTGGCGATACGCCTGCATGTCGGAAACGACGATGGGGAGGTGTTCCGGGAAGCCCATGAGCCTGCGGGCTTCGGTGGGAGTGAGGCGGCGCGGGTTCTTGCCTTCCTGCGGGATCAGCACTTCCGAGCCGTCTTTGTAGTAGCGGGCGCTGAGCGTGCGGGAGACGCCGTCGAGGTTGGTCATGCCGAAGCCGAAGCCGTTTCCCTTGGCACGGTGCGTCTCGGCGTACTTCTGCAGGTACTTCCAGAGGTGGTCCGTGAGCGTGTACTTGGGAAGGACATTGCTTTCTAGTATGTCACGGAACTTGGGACGCGGGCCACCAGGCGGCGTGGGGAACTTGAAGGGCGGCGTGTCGCCGAAGACGGTCTTGTCGAATCCGATGATGAACACACGCTCTCTGTGCTGGGGCACCCAGCCCGCCGCGTCGATCACTTGGGCGAAGACGACGTAGCCCATGCCTTCGAGCGTGCTGCGGATGACCTCCCACGTGCGCCCCCTGTCGTGCGAGCGGAGGTTCTTCACGTTTTCGAGCATCAGCACGGGGGGTTTCTTCGCCTCGATGATGCTGGCGAGGTGGAAAAAGAGCGTACCTTGGGTCGCATCCTTGAAACCGTGCGGTCGCCCGAGGCTGTTCTTCTTCGACACTCCGGCGATGGAGAACGGCTGGCAGGGGAAGCCCGCCGCAAGCACGTCGTGGTCGGGAATCTCCGCAGGTTTGATCTCGCGAATGTCTCCGTGAGGGAGATCATCAAACCACGCCTTGTATGTTTTTTGGGCGTTCTTGTCCCACTCGCAGGAGAAGACGGATTTTCCCCCGACGCTTTGGAGCCCGATCCGCAGGCCGCCAATACCAGCGAACAAGTCAATGAACGTAAAGGGCGTGCCGGTAACAGTCGCGGGTTCCGCGGACTTCACGCCGTCGAAGAGCGTGGGCTGCTGGCCCAGTTTGAGGGCGCGGCTCAGGACTTCGATGACGTACTCCTGCTGCGTGAGGCGAAACTGCTCTCGTTCCTCGTCGATCCAACGCTTGATCTGCGGCGGCACGTCACGGATAAGCAGGTCTTTGGCCACGGCGAACTCCTCTGGGAAAGAATGCTATCAAGATAGCAGAGTTTCCCTCTCGCCGTCAAGGCAATGTTTGGTATTTTGGGTCTCGGGAGAGTAAACTAGCGTATCGGCGACCAGTCGCTGCAACTTGCTCCCATGAGCCGTGATGCCAAATCGGACCTGTCCTAGGGCTGCCGCCCCCGGCACCCCCGCTCTATGAAGGTGTGAGGACGCGTAGATGGTCGGGGCTGCCGTCTCGGGGGGCGGCATCACCTCTGTATAGAGGTTTGAGCGTGCGTAGATGGTCGGGGCTGCCGCCTCGGGGCGTGGTGCTGGGATGGGCATCCACGCCTGCACGCCCGCGAACATTGCGCGGGGGGTGGGGGTGGGTGGCGGGGCTTCATCGTGCTTTCAATTCCACAAGTCTGTGTGGCGAGCGCGGGCGTGGGCCGCTTGCGCGCATCGCGCAGCGGGGTGCGCGGGGGTGGATCGCGCAGAACTGTGGGAAGCGGGCCGGTGCGCGGCACAGCGATGTGTGAATGTCGGTGTGGCGGCGGATGCGAGGGGCTTGTGGATCAGCGCGCTGCGCGCGGGAAAAGTTGCTGCTGCGCTCAGGTTGCTTGGCCGCGGCGTCGATGGGCAAGCCATGTGCCCTCGCGCGTTCCTCTGTGGCTCGCGCAGCGCGGGGGCGTGTCTGTCGGCGGGCCACGATGCTCGCTTCATGCGCCGCGTTCCGCCCGCTCGGGTCTTTTGTGGGGGCCGCACGCTCGCCTGAGGCATCAAGAAAGGAACCTCGATCATGGCCGACTATCTCCCCGGACCCGATGCCGACTTTCAGGCGTGGGTGACCAACTTCGTCACCTATGCCAACGCCAACCTGACCGCGCTGGGCCTCACCGCCGCGGACCTGACGCCCATCACCACCAACCAGACCACCTTCAACACCGGCTTCGCCGCCCACATCGCGGCCAAGGCCGCCGCCGTCGCGGCCCGGGAGAACAAGGACGACGCCCGCTCGGGGCTCACGGCCGTGGTGCGTCCGCTGGTCCGCCGGCTGCAGGCCTCGCCGCAGGTGTCGGACGCGGAGAAGGCCGCGCTGGGCATCACCGTCGCCAGCGAGCCCACGCCCATCGGCCCCCCCACCACCGCGCCCATGACCGCCGTCGAGTGCGGGGCCCGCTTGCAGCACACGCTCCGCTTCGTGGACGAAGCCACGCCCACGCGGAAGGCCAAGCCCGCGGGCGTGCTGGGCGTCGAGATCTGGCGGAAGATCGGCATCGCCCCGCCCGTGAGCGAAGGCGAACTGTCGTTCGTCGCCGTCGACACCAACGCCCCCTTCGTCGTCACTTACCCCATCGCCGATGGCGGGAAGACCGCGTACTACTGGCTCCGCTGGGTCTCCCCCACCGGCGAACGCGGCCCCTGGGGCGAGCAGGCCCAGGCCACCATCGCCGCATGATTGCTGCGCGGTGTGGCGAGCATCGGCGTCGTCGCACAGTGAAAGCGAAGTGACTCGCGGCCCCGGCACATGCTGGGGCCGTTTGTCGTGGAGGGCCCGGGGTGTTTCATCCAGACGCACGCGTGCATCCGCGGTGTGCTGTGGCTGCGCGTGCGGCTCGCGTGCTGCTTTGATGGTCGCGTGGGGTTGGTGGAGTAAAGTTGCGGCGTGTTCGCATCGGCGTGCGAATGCGTGCCTCCTCTCTCGAATCGGAGTCATCGGATGAAGTTGCTCACCTCCAGGTCTCTGTGTACCGCCTTCGCACTCTCGCTCTGCGGCGCGGCCGGCGCGTTTGCCATGCAGCCCGCCGCGAACCCAACCGCCGATGCGATCTATACCGGCGGCCCGATCATCACCATGAACGACGCGGCCCCGCGGGCCGAGGCGGTGGCGATCAAGGACGGCGCGATCATCGCCGTGGGCACCAAGGCCGAGGTGGAGAAGTTCAAGGCCGCGGGGACGACGACCATCGACCTTGCGGGCAAGACGATGCTGCCCGGGTTCATCGATGGCCACGGCCACGTCTTCACCACCGGCATTCAGGCGGCCTCGGCCAACCTGCTGCCCGCGCCCGATGGCGAGGGGAACAGCATCGCGAAGATTCAGGAGATCCTGCGCGAGTACGCCAAGACCCAGACCGCCAAGAAGTTCAACATGATCCTGGGCTTTGGCTATGACGACGCCCAGATCGCCGAGAAGCGCCACCCCACGCGGGCCGACCTCGACGAAGTCAGCAAGGACATCCCGATCCTGCTGATCCACCAATCCTGCCACCTGGGCGCGATGAACAGCAAGGCGCTGGAACTTGCAGGCATCACCGCCGACACCAAGGACCCGCAGGGCGGCGTCATCCGCCGCGAGGCCGATGGCAAGACGCCCAGCGGCGTGCTCGAAGAGACAGCGTTCATGGCGTATGCCATGGCAATCTTCCCCAAGCTCAACGCCGAGCAGTTCGCGCAGCTCGCGGTGATGGGCCAGGACATGTACATCAAGCACGGGTACACGACGGCGCAGGAAGGCCGCGCGACCGGCCCGGCCCACAGCAGCTTTGTGAGGCTCGCCGAGGCGGGGCAGATGAAGGTCGATGTGGTGTCGTACCTCGACATGATCTTCACCGATGAGCCGCCGGAGATGAAGACGCCATGGCACGCGCGGACGTACAAGAACGGCTACCGCATCGGCGGCATCAAGCTCAACCTCGATGGCTCGATCCAAGGGAAGACGGGCTATCTCACGCAGCCGTACTTGGTTCCCCCGCCGGGCGCGGCCACCAACTACCGCGGCTACGAAACGCTCCCCGACAAGGTCATCGCGGCCAAGGTGGACAAGGCCTACGCCAACGGCTGGCAGGTGCTGGCCCACGCCAACGGCGACGCCGCGATTGATCAGTACATCTCCGCCGTGCGCGACGCCGTCGCCAAGCACGGCAAGGCCGACCGGCGCAGCGTGACCATCCACGCCCAGATGGCCCGCATGGACCAGCTCGACAGCATGAAGGAACTGGGCATCATCCCCTCGCTCTTTGGCATGCACTGCTTCTACTGGGGCGACTGGCACCGCGACGAGACCATCGGGCCCGTCCGCGCCGAGAAGATCTCCCCCGCCCAGTCCGCGCTCCGCCGCGACATGATCTTCACGCAGCACCACGACTCTCCGGTCGCGCAGCCCAGCGCGATCCGCATCCTCTCCTCGGTCGTGACGCGCCGCACGCGGAGCGGGGACATCCTGGGCGCCGACGAACGCATCGGCGTCCACGATGCGCTCAAGAGCCTCACCATCTGGGGCGCGTACCAGCACTTCGAAGAGAAGAGCAAGGGCAGCCTGGAGGTCGGCAAGGTCGCGGACTTTGTCGTCCTCTCCGACGATCCGTTCAAGGTCGACATCGAAGACCTCGACGAACTGACCGTGGTCGAGACCATCAAGAGCGGCAAGAGCATCTACAAGGCCGGCAGCACGTCCAAGGTCGGCGCCGCGCCCGCGCTGCCCGTCTTGCCCGCGATGGACTGGAGCGGGGACGACTCACGCCCACCCGCTCTGGGCATCTACGCGTACGCGCAGCCCTTGAAGCCCTGCGGCTGCGCGGGCTGCACGCTGGGCCACATCGTCACGATGGGCCAGCGCGAGGTGGCGATGATGACCGAGTGAGGTGTTGCCGCAGCGGCCTTGGTCGGCCCGCAGGACTGCTGCGACTCACCGTCGATGGCGAGAGGTCCGCGGACTGATGGTTGCGCCGGCGTTCGGCCCGACAGGCGATCGCGGCGCGAGCGGAACTGGCATGGGGCGTGGGTGCCGATGCAAAGAAGGCTGTCTACGACTAGAAACGCCCCCGGAATGATCCGGGGGCGTTGTGCATTCATGCTCTCACTTCACGCGATCGTGCTTTGAAGTCTGTGAACGGGCCGATGCGGCCCGGCTCACACGCGCTCCACCACCATCGCCACCGCGTTGCCCCCGCCCAGGCACAGCGCGACCACGCCGCGCTTGCCGCCGGTGCGCTCAAGGCCGTGCAGGAGCGTGACCAGGCATCGAGTGCCGCTGCCGCCGATGGGGTGGCCCAGGGCGATTGCGCCGCCCGAGACGTTGACCTTCTCCTCGGGCACGCCGCCTTCGCGGATGTTCTGGAGGACCTGCGCGGCGAACGCTTCGTTCAGTTCAAAGAGGTCAATGTCGCTCATCTTGAGCCCGGCCTTCTGCACCACCGCCGGCACGGCCAGTGCGGGGGCCCGGAAGATGTCCTTGGGAGCCACGCCGCTGGTGTGATAGGCGACGATCTTCGCGATGGGCTTGACGCCCAGCTTGCTCGCCATGGCATCGCTGGACACGACCACCGCCGCGCCGCCGTCGCTGATCTGGCTGGCGTTGCCCGCCGTGACGGAGCCATCCGCCGTGAACGCGGCGCGCAGCTTCGCGAGGCTTTCGATCGACGAATCGGCCCGGACGCCTTCGTCGATGGCCAGGCCGGGGCTGCGCTTGTCCATGCACTGCTCGCCCGTGAGCGCGACGGTTTCGTTCTTGAACCAACCGCTCTTCGCGGCTTCCGCGGCCTTGACATGGCTGCGCACGGCCCAGCGGTCCTGGGCATCGCGGGTGATGTCGTACTTCTTGGCGATGTAGTCCGCGCTGTTGCCCATCAGGCACGCCTCGAAGGCGCAGCGCAGGCCGTCGTACTGCATGTGATCTTCGAAGGAGCACGGGCCATACTTGGGCCCGCCCGCGCCATCGCGGATCTTGGCAAAGTGCGGCGCGCCCGTCATGTTCTCAAACCCGCCCGCGAGCACGAGCTGGTTGTCGCCCGCCTTGATCGACTGGGCCGCGAGCATCACGGATTGCAACCCGCTGCCGCAGACCTTGTTGATGGTCTGACAGCTCGTGGTGTCGGGCAGCCCCGCCTTGAGCGCGGCTTGGCGTGCCGGGTTCTGGCCCACGCCAGCCTGCAGCACGCAACCGAAGATCGCTTCGTCAAACTGCCCGTTCTTGGCCGCACCGCCCAACGCGGCGTTCTCGGCAAAGATGCCCTGAGCCGCGTACGCGCCCAGCAGCGGGCTGTGGACCTTGGTCAGGGAGCCGAAGAACTTGCCGATGGGCGTGCGTTTGGCGGCGAGGATGACGGGGGTCGTTGCGGACATGCGTGAGAATCTCCTTGCGCAATGGTAGACGCAAGGCTCCGGACCACGCTCAAGCTCTACGTCCCCTCACTCCACAAACAAGTAATACGCCACCGCCCCCGTCTCGTCCGCGGTGATCCGCAGCGGCACCCAACTCGTGGTCGATTCGCTGTACGTGTCCGGGCGATAGTTCCCGTCGCGGTCGCGACGCCAGCCGCTGCCCCAAGTGTTGCTCGTCACCGGCTCGCTCACGATCTTGTCGGCCTTGCCCAGCACGCGGGTGCTGTACACGACCATGTTCGCGCCGAGCTTCGCTCCCAGCGCCCGCAGGTCCGCATCGCTTCGCGGCATCGAGTCGGTCGTGCGGAAGTATGACCGCCCCAGCACACGCACGCTCGTCGCGGGCTGCGACACCTGCAGGCCTCGCAGCAGTGTCCCCTTTGCCGCCATCTTCTGTTCCGACGTCCATTCGTCGGGGTGGATGTCGCTGGACGCGTACGAGGCCTCCAGTTCGCGGATCGTGCGATCCACTCGCTCCCAGGGCACTTGCCGCACCGTGACCTCGTTCGCGAGTGAGACGTTCACGGGCGAAGCTTCCGGGCCGCGCTCGAGGGCTCGCTCCCACACGGTTTCGGAGGCGCACCCAGCCATGAACTGAGCCGCGGCGGCCAGAACGATTGCGAACGCCGCACCTCGGCTCGACCAGCGACGCCTGGTGCTGGCCCACACTTTGACTTCACCTGCATTGCTCATGGTGCGTGCTCCTTGGCTGATACGAGTCTGGGAAGAATGTCTGCGAGGGGAATCCTGAGCGTGAGACGCGCGAAACCGCGATCCGTTCGCCCGAACTGTAGTGGCCCGGTACGCTTCCCCGGGCCATGAAACCGCACGATTCCACCAACCTCGGCCCGAAACAGCCCGGGCGAACCGCGAAGGCAGAGCCCCCGGATCTGGAGGCCCAGTGGCTGGCGCGACTGGATGCCAGCATCCGCCGGGACGCTGGCAAGGCCCGCGAGGGCTCCCCGCTGCGTCCCGCGCAGCGACCTCGCGAGATCGCGGGGCCTCACCCTGCGTCACTCGACGTCGACGCGCTGCTCCGCGAATGCACCATTTCACGAGGGCGCAGCGGCGGGCCGGGCGGCCAGAACCGCAATAAGGTCGAAACGCTCGTCGATATCCATCACGAGCCCACCGGCATCGCGGCGCATGCGGGCGAACGCCGAACGGTGCTCGAGAATCGACGCGTCGCGATCACGCGCCTGCGATTGGCCCTTGCGATCCTGGTTCGCGCTGCGGTCGCAAGCGGGGAGTGTCGCAGCGACCTCTGGCGATCACGCTGCGCGGAGACCGGCAAGCAAGCCGGTCGCATCGCCGTGAATCCCGAGCATGAGGACTTTCCCGCCCTGCTGGCGCTCGCGCTGGATGTGCTATGGGCGAGCGACTTTGATCCCAAATTCGCAGCGACCCGCCTGTGCTGCACGAGCAGCCAATTGGTGAAGTTAGTCAAGGATCATCCGCATGCGCTGCCGTGGGTGAATGCACACCGGTTGGCGCGGGGGGAGCATGCGCTCAAGTGAAAACCCCTCCCGCGAGCGGGAGGGGTGTAGGGTGGGTGCTTGAGGAGCAGCGTTGTGGGCGGATCGGCCGAGGGCGTGCGCCCTTCGGTGCTTAGGCCTTTGCGAAGTTCTCGGCGGCCTTGTTCCAGTTCACGACATTCCACCATGCCGCCATGTAGTCGGGACGACGATTCTGATACTTGAGGTAGTACGCGTGTTCCCACACATCCAGGCCCAGGATCGGCGTGCCATCGCAGCCGGCGATGGCCTTGCCCATGAGAGGATTGTCCTGGTTGGGCGTCGAGCAGATCGCCAGCGACTTGTCGGGCATCACGCACAGCCAGGCCCAGCCGCTGCCAAAGCGACCAGTGCCCGCCGCGGCGAACTTCTCCTTGAAAGCATCGAAGGAGCCGAAGGCCTTTGTAATCGCGTCGGCGAGAGTGCCAGTCGGCACGCCACCGCCGCCCTTGCCAGCGGGAGCCATCAGTTCCCAGAACATCGAGTGGTTGACGTGCCCACCCACGTTGTTGCGCACCGGGCCGCGCTTGTCGTCTGGGAGTTCGGCGAGCCTCTTGATGATCTCGACAGGGCTGAGGCTCGCGAACGGGTGCCCTTCGAGGGCCTTGTTGCCGTTGGTCACGTAGGCGTTGTGGTGCTTGCCATGGTGAATCTGCATCGTCTGACTGTCGATGTGCGGCTCGAGAGCTTCGAAGGCATACGGAAGGGTGGGCAAGGTCATCATGGGATCAACTCCTGAGAGTGGTTAATGGACGAAACAATTTTCGTAGGAGAGTACCCATGTCGAAACGGTTTCTGGTTGGATCAAAAGTGCCCTAAACACATCACGACACTCCGCTCCGCTGGAATCTACCCGCGTGTAGGTGGAGCGGCCTGGGGCTATCCCCTTACCAACGCGCGATTATGACCGTGGGAATCAGGAATCTATGTGGAAAAGTCCCTGATTCCACATTTCTTCACGCCTTGACGGTTGGCAAACACGTGATTTTCCTGTACACTCTCGACGGCTATTCGCCTTCGGAGCGTCCAGGGAAACCGCCGGGCCACCTTGCCCGTCCTCTCCCACCGACAGCGGCACCGTCCGCCGTCACGCAACCGTTTGCCGACTCGCCGGATCTGTATGTGGGGTCACAATCTGGCCGGAGCAGTCCCAGAACCACGCTCGTGGGGTGGGCTAAGTCCTTCGGGAATCGGCGTTTGCGTGATGGTGCAGGATGCACCATTGGTGCTGTCAGGATGACGCGGACCTGAACAAACTCGTCACATTGGGAAACCTTTGTGACTCCAGTACGTACATCGCAAGTGCGGAACTGGCCAGCAGCTAGCGACGGGACGGCCTTGTTCGTATCCCAAGTTTGAGTCGGTGTTGATCTCGGTGTGCCGAGATGGTGCCTTGCGGCCCAAATCGAAAATATCGAACACAACCCAAACAAACAGGAACGAGCTTGCTCGACCTCGCCAGATCAAGCAGTGCGCATCTCCGGCTCGTCGCCGAA
Organism: Phycisphaerales bacterium; assembly: GCA_022843045.1. Lineage (GTDB taxonomy): Bacteria > Planctomycetota > Phycisphaerae > Phycisphaerales > UBA1924 > BJHL01. The sequence goes on along the minus strand of JALHOJ010000035.1, from coordinate 28,342 downwards.
GGTGTGGGTTGAAGAAAAGAACGTTGATCCCAGTCAGTCAGCAGTTTTCAACCTGGGATGAACGGTACGAGTCAGTCGGAAGATAGAGGGAAGACCTCGTGTTTTCGTCGTGTTTCGCAGCCAGAGAGGGCGTTTCCCTTCGGCTGAAACCGTTGAAACATGTGGTTTTCAAGGTGATCGAGCGACCTTCCGCAAACGCTCGACGAAGTTGGTGACGTTTTTCGGGTGAAAGTCATCCGACTTCGTTTGCACCGCGAATGACAGAACCAATACCCCGGGGTAACACCCAGGACGCTCCGGGAATAAGACAGCCAAGGCCGGCAAGGAAACACGATGCGTCAGAGCACCACCAAACGAGCAGTCAGCCCCCTCGAGCAGGTCCGTCGACGGACGAAGGTCGCCGGCGCCCAGGCCGCGGTCGAAGTGCCCGTTGCATCGGGCGGCTCGGCAACGGGCGGTCGCTCCAACAGCCGGGCCAAGGGCTCGGTGAAGCGGCGCTTCTCGCTCGAGGACGAGCGTCTGCTCACGCAGATCATGTCGCAGGAGCAGGACTTCATCCCCAGTCCTGCCTTCGAGGAGGACGACGCGGAGCAGAAGATCTACACCGACGCTCCCGACGTGCCCAAGCCTGACACGACTTGGTACCACCCCGTGATGGACGACCTGTCCGCCGCTCGTGGCCGCACGGTCAAGAGTGCCCAGCAGGTCATTCTGACGGGTGCTCAGGAGAAGGTGCTGTTCCATCAGTTCAACTACGCCCGTCACTGCATCTGGAAGATTCAGCAGCAGGTGTGGAAGAGCGAGAGCCGCCAGCCCACGCCAGAACAGGCGGAGGCGATTCTCAAGTGGTACCGCATGAGCGATCAGATTCGCGAACAGATCGCGGAGACCAACCTGGCGCTGGTGCTAGCGATGGCCAAGCGCACGCGCATGAGCGAAGTTGACTTTGCCGACCTCGTCAGCGAAGGCAACATGGCCCTGCTCCGCGCCGTCGACAAGTTCGACGCGGGACGTGGGTACAAGTTCAGCACGTACGCCTGCCGAGCGATCCTGAAGGCGTTCAGCCGTCAGGGCATGAAGCTGAGCAAGTATCGCCAGCGCTTTCCCACGGACTTCGATCCCAAGTTGGAAAAGTCCAACTACCTCGAGGTCAAGCGCACGGCCTTCGAGAAGGACGCAGCGGAAGAAGTTCGTCGCATCGTGATGGAAAACCGCGCGGAATTGTCGGACGTCGAGCGCACCGTCATCGAGCACCGCTTCGGCCTCGAGAGCGGCGAACTCGAGAAGCCCATGACTCTTGAACAGGTCGGGCAGATCATCGGCGTCACCAAGGAACGCGTGCGTCAGATCCAGAACAAGGCGATGGAAAAGATCCGCCTCCAGCTCGAAGCGCACTTCCTTGGCAACAAGGACGCGCTCGCGGCGGTCGAAGCCGCGGCGGAAGCTCTGGCCAACGCTGGTCAGGACGGGCAGCCTGCGGCGATGGCAAGTTCCGCTGGAAGCCAGCCCATCGGGCAGGTGGCCCAGATTCGCGGGCTGGAGCGGGCGATCTTCAACTGAGTTTGTGCAGATAGCACGTTCACGCGACGGCCCGCAGGGGCCGTCGTTTTTTTTCGCGCGTTGGACCCGGGCCTTCGCAGAGCCTCAGGCCCGGCGTTCTTGCGCGGGAACCGTTCGCCTGGCCTCTGCGGATAGGATGGGCCGTTGGCGTGGCTCGCGGGGGAAGTGCGCCAGACGTCTGATTGTTTGCGATTTTGTGATTGGCCAGCCGGCTGGGCATCCGTCGGCGTGTGTGGTGAGTTTGTGCATGTTGGTTGCTGGAACGCAAGGGCTAGAAGCCCTTGCGACTCACGGGCAGGATGCCCGTGCCACCCGTTCCGCCCCCCCGCCCCCCCGCCGACGCGAGGGCTTTCTGAGAGGTACCCTTTGAGCCACAACGTGATTGACGATCCTTCACCCGCCCCCGCCGCACCCAAGGGGGGGCATGGGGCCAAAGCCATGAGCCTTGACAGCGATTCCACACCTTCGGCAGCAGCAGTCACCGGACACGTCGCGAGCGCACGCCGCAAGAAGAGCGACCCGCACGCGACCCGCTGGGGCAAGTTTTTGCAGGCCGCGATCAAGCTGAACGCCAGCGACCTGATCATGAAGAGCGATCAGCAGCCCAAGCTGCGTCTGCGCGGCGCGCTCAAGCCGCTGGACACTGAGCCTGTCTCAACCGAGGAGTTCTGGGCAATCGCTGAAGCGATCCTCGACAAGGAACAGCAGGAGGACCTGCACAAGTTCGGCAGCGTCGACTTCGCGTATGACTACGACGACCACGCCCGCTTCCGCGTGAACCTGTTCCAAGCCCGCGGCAAGCTCTCGGTGGCGGCGCGACTCATCACCAGCAACATTCGCAAGTTCGAAGAGCTGTACCTGCCCCCGATCATGTCGGAAGTCGCCCTGCAACCCAACGGCATCGTGCTGCTCTGCGGCGTGACGGGCTCGGGCAAGTCGACCACGATCGCGGCCATGCTCGATTACGTGAACGAGCGCAAGCCCGTGCACATCGTGACCATCGAAGACCCGATTGAGTACATCTTCAACGACAAGAAGGCGACGATCAACCAGCGCGAGATCGGGATCGACTGCCTGGACTTCAAGATCGCTCTCCGTGCTCTGGTGCGCGAAAACCCGGACATCGTGCTCGTGGGCGAAATGCGCGACAACGAGACGTTCGAAGCCGCTCTGCACGCGGCGGAAACCGGGCACTTGGTGTACGGAACGATCCACGCCAGCAGCACGACCCAGTGCTTCAGCCGCATCTACGGCTTGTTCGAGCAGGAAGAAGTCGAACAGGTTCGCAAGATCCTGGCGTATCAGATGCGCTCGTTCGTGTACCAGAAGCTGCTGCCCACGCTGCACCCCAACATCGCTCGCATCCCCGCGCTCGAGATTCTCATCAACAACGGTGTGGTGCGCAAGTACGTGCTTGAGGCGCGCGAAGGTGAACTGCGCGAGTATCTCAAGAGCGTCGAAGCGCGCCAGGTTGGCATGATCGACTTCAACATGAGCCTTGTGCAGCTGGTCGAGCAGGAGTACATCCACCTTCGCGTCGCGGAGGAGTCCAGCCCGAACGTGGATGAGTTCCGCATGATGCTGAAGAAGCTGGGTTGATCGGCGTTGGTCTGATCCGATTGGATTCTTCGAATCACATGTGGCGAATCTGTGTGCAGCCCTGCCTACTGGCGGGGCTGTTTTCTTCCTGAGTGGGCAAAGCACCCGTGCTGCCAGCTGCGCAGCGCACCAGATCGACTACGCTCTCGCGATGCCCGTTGGGCCACTATCCAACCCGATGATGCAACCGAGCATCTCGACATCCTCGTGGGACTCGCAGGAGATCCTCGACGCGTGCGAGCGGCCTTTGCTGGGCCGCGAAGCGGAACTGCATTTAGACCAATCTCCGCAGGGGCTGGATGCACTCGACGAAGTTGACGTCCATCCGCTGCTTGCTGCGGGCCTGCAGGCGGCGGGCTGGGGCGTAGTGCGCGAGCAGCCTCTGCCGGGCGGCGTGAGCAAGTCTCCCGGGCTGCCGAAGCACGCGCAGCGCGAGCGTTGCGACCTCGTGCTGCTGCCCAGCCCTCGCCATGTGCTGCTGGACTGGGTACGGGAGTCGCGAGAACGCACGAAGTGGCAAGGGTCGTTGTTTGAGAGTGTGCCGACGCCGCCGCCTCTGCCCGATCGCGCGTTATGCGTGGATGCTCGCGATGCGTTCTGGCTGGAGGTCAAGGTCGTGGCGCAGCACGCGTTCATCGATGGCGTGCCAAGGCCCAATGGTGCGTGGGGAGCCCAGTTGGTGGCGAGCTTGACGCAGGACCTTGCGAAGCTGGCGGCGCAGACGTCGGCACCGCACGATGATGCCGTTCACAACGGCAAGCCACATGAAAGCCGGGCGTTGGCGACCGCAGGCGGCAGCATCATGGAACCCAAGCCGGGCTTGTCTCACGCTGGCTTGCTCCTTGTGATCTTCGCCGAGACGCCGGACGTGATCGCGCATGACCTTCCCATCGCCCTGCACCGCGCCCTCGACAAAGGCGCAACGTTTCGCAGTCCGATCCATGCAACACGGCGCGACATGGCCGTGCCGCCTGGTTTCGCAATCTCCGACCGCATCGGGAACGCGTGGTGTCAGTGCGTACTGGTTCCGGCGAACTGATGTCCTGGATCCCGTGAGCGCGAGTGACTACACGTTGACTTCACGGCCGACCAGCAGGCTCTCTTGCTCGCGCTCGATCACGCCCGCGGCAACCGCGGCTTGCTCCAGCGAGCATCTCGCGGGCAATCCACGCGAGATTGAGTCGACAATATCGCGAAGTTGCAGTTCGTACGGGCTGAGTGCGGTGTCGTATGAGACAGCGGACATGCCGCCAAGCTTGCACACGCCGGCGGGGAACGCCGGGTCGTGGCCCAGATCAAACTGGATCGCACCATGCTCCCCCACCACCTTCATCCGCATGCGGAACCGCTCACCTTCGGGGAGTTCCCAACTGCCGGCGGCGTGAGCGTCGAGGGGACTTGTCCCGGCGAACTGGTACGCAGTGCGAACATGTTGGATGGTGCCGGTGCTCCTCACGCTTTGCGGCATGCCCAACGTCCAGCAAAGGAAGTCGACATCGTGGACGTGGAGATCGACGATTGCGCCGCCGCTGCGGAGGGCGTTGGCGTAGAACTCGCGGGACCAGGTGGGCGGCTGGCCCATTCGTTCAAGCGTGAACTCGCGGATAGCTCCCAATGCTCCCTCGAGGATCACGCCGCGTGCGAGGGCCCAGCCGGGCCACCAGCGCATGACCATCGCCGGAACGCAGGCGAGCGTGGGATGCTGTGCGGCGTATCGCTGCAACGCGTGAATCGGTGCACGCGCCGTGGCGACGGGCTTTTCGACGATCACATGCTTGCCAGCATCGAGTGCTGCCCGCGCGCAGTCGACGTGCGTGTCGGTGGGTGTGGCGACGATGATCAGATCGACATCATCGCCTCGGAGCAATTCGCCTGGGTTTTGGGCAAGCCGAACACCCGCGAGATCGATGCTGGCATCGCCCGCCGCCGCGCCGAGGTTGCCGGTGGCGGTTTGGCCAAGTCGCGACGCGATCTCAGCGATGCGAGGGTCGCAGACCGCGGCGAGCGTGCAGCCGGCGCTGGCCGCATGGGCGCGAATCGCGGCCCTGGCGTGGGTCTGGCCCATGAAGCCCATGCCCAGCACGCCGATGCGGAGGGGTTTCGCTTCGTGATCTGGCGCGAGTGATCGGACGAGCGCGGCCGCCGCGGCGACGTCGGCGACGCGGGAATGCCCGGCTTCTCGCTCGATCACGAGGTCGATGCGGCCCAACAAGTCGTGCTCTCTCAGCGCGGCGAAGAACGCGGGCCAATCGACGCTTGCCCGGCCGTCGGCAGTGTGGGTGCGAGCCGGCGAGACCGCGATCTCGCTCCCCCACTGTTCGGGTTGGTCGCTCGGCACCGCGTCCTTGATATGAACCTGGGCGATGAGCGACGGGCTTGCGCGATGCGATCGCGAGGCCTCGGCGATCGCTCGCAGCGAGGCGATCGGGTCGCCCATGCCGTACAGCAGCATGTTGGCGGGATCGAAGTTGATTCGGACACTCGGATCGCCAGCGGCTTGGGACTTTGCTCCTTCATTGACGTCGGCGAGGACATCGAGCAAGGTCGCGGCACGCTCTTGGCCAGTTTCGAGGCCCAGCGTGACGCCGTAGCACGCGAAGAGGCGGGCCAGGATGCGCAGTCGCTCGATCAGCACGCCGCGGAGCGGATCGGTGCGATCGTGCGGCACGAACCCGGCGTGGAACGTGACCAAGCGCAAGCCCAATTCGCACGCGAGGCGTGCGTGCATGCGAGCGCGGTCGAGGTTGGTTGCCCAGTGGCGATCGGGGACGATGCCGCCGGTTTCGCGAATGGACGCGAGCGATGTGTAGTCTTCGCCGACGGTCGCCATCATGCCCGAGACGATGCGGATGCCGGCGTCGGCGAGCGTCTTGCGAGCGCGAGCGACGTGCCAGGGGCTGTCGGGGTTGTCACGTGCGTCGACGAGCGGACCAAGGGCGAGTTGAACGGCTCGCACGCTGGTGGCGCGGAGCTTTGCGACCAGATCCTCGGGGGAGGTTGGTTCGAGGGACCAGGAGCAGACGGCGAGCGTGGGCATGGCGAAGTATTGCGGGCGTATAGCAATGCACGCCGGGGCTGAGCGAGGCTTTGTGAGCGAAGCCCCGGGTCGCGAGTTTACGAATCGCGCAAACGCGCTCGACCCGGGACTTCGTCGCGGAGCCTCCTCAGTCCCGGCGTCCTTGAGGCGAGCGCGTTCAGTGCCAGCGGGTCACGTGCCAGGCCTTCTTGCCTCGGCGGAGGGCGATGACTTCGCCGTGGAGGAGGTCGGTGGTTTTGAGATGTTCGTCGGCGGTGGCTTTGCGGCCGTTGATGGTGACGCTGCCGCCGGTGAGGAACTCCTTGGCTTCGCGCTTGCTCGCGGCGAGTTGGGTGGTCACGAGCAGATCGAGCAGGTTGACGCCATCGCCTTCGAGCGTCGCCTTGGCGTGCGTGCTGGTGGGCACGCTGGCGAAGACTTCGTTGAGCATGTCGTGCGAGAGGTGGGCTACGTCGCCGCTGAACAGGGCCTTGCCGGCGGACTCGGCGTGCTGCATCGCGGCGTCGCCGTGCAGGATGCGGGTGGCTTCCTGGGCGAGGCGACGCTGGGCTTCGCGGGCGCCGGGGTTGGTCTGGATTTGCTGCTCGAGTGACGTGACTTCGTCGCGTGAGAGGAAGGTATAGGTCTTGAGCAAGCGGACCACGTCGGCGTCGGCGGCGTTGAGCCAGAACTGGTAGTAGGCGTAGGCGGAGGTGCGTGATGGGCTAGTGTCGGTTGCGTCCTTCTTCGCCGTCAGCCAGATCGCGCCGGACTCGGTCTTGCCAAACTTGGTGCCGTCGGCTTTGGTGACGAGGGGCCAAGTGAGGCCGAAGCCTCTTCCCTCGCTCGCTTGTTCGCTTGCTCGCTCGTTCGCTTTCTTCGCGATCAGATCCATCCCCACCACAATGTTCCCAAACTGATCGCTTCCGCCCATCTGCAGCGTCACGCCGTGCTTTTCGTGCAGCTGCTGGTAGTCGTACGCCTGCAAGATCATGTACGAAAATTCGGTGTACGAGATGCCCTGGTCCCGGTTGGTCAGACGCTCCTTCACCGAGTCCTTCTGGATCATCATGTTGACGCTGAAGTGCTTGCCGATATCGCGCAGGGCGTCCAGGTACGAGATTGTGCCCAGCCAGTCGATGTTGTTGATGATCGTGGGCTTGGCGCTCCCTCCGGCCCCCGGCACGCCCGCGTGCTGCCAGACGCGGTCGAAGATCGTCTGGATGTTTGCGACGTTGCTCGCGATCTCCTCCTTCGTGCGAAGCTGGCGCTCGGCGGACTTGCCGCTGGGGTCGCCGATCAGGCCCGTGCCGCCGCCCATGATGGCGACGGGGGTGTGGCCGAAGCGATGAAACCGGGCGAGGGCCATGATGCCCACCAGGTTGCCGATCGTCAGGCTGTCGGCGGTGGGGTCAAAGCCGACGTATGCCTTACGAGCACTGGCGGGGCCGGTCGAGAGGTGCTTGTCGAGGCCTTCGAGGTCGGTGGCCTGGGCGATCTGGCCGCGCCATTCGAGGTCTTGGAGGAAGGGGGAGGAGAAGGGCATGGGCAATCCTTGGACGAAGAAGGGGCCGGAGCGGCGGGGAAGAGTGCGAAAGTGCGAGGGTGCGGCAGTGCGAAAGTGGGGCGACGATCCGCCCGCCTTTCTTTCGCACTGCCGCACCTTCGCACTTTCGCACTTCTGCAAAAACACAACCGCCCACCCCGAAGGATGGGCGATTTCACTGCAATGGCTGGGGCCGGACTTGAACCGGCGACACCCGCATTTTCAATGCGGTGCTCTACCAACTGAGCTACCCAGCCGCAAACCGAGAAACGATGGAAGCCCATCGGTCAGCGGGAACCACAAGTTTAGCGGTTTGGACGGAGGGGTCAAGGGTGCCCCATCCCGCTATCGGCCACCGCAAGGCACCCGGACCGTCCCGTAGAGGCAGGTCGGGCCGCTCCCTGTGTCGATAATCATGGCACCGGTCGTGCGGTCCCCAACGATCGAGACAAGGGCGACCCGCACGCCATCAGTCACTGTCACGACGCTCTCGTCGCTGTTGTCTCCTAATCCTGTATAGATGATCCCGTTCTGCGTGTACGCAGTCGGAAAAAACGACCCGACGGGGTACTTGCCCGCGGCGAGATCGTCGATCAGCCGGATCAAAGGGGCTCGCTTTGAGTGCCGCCACATTGTCCAACCTACGACCGATGCCGCGATGACGAGGCACGCGATCGAGAAGACGCTCACCCCGACTATCGCGATGGGCATTCGATTGTGTGGGGGCCATTGCTTCTGCATGACTGCATCGTACTGGCTACACGACGGTCAGGTTCTGAGCCAAGAATCGCCGCGTGGTCACGAGCAACGACGAAACACGATCTCTGCTTCGCGTCCGCGACCTCCGCGTGCACTTTCCGATTCGTGCCGGGTTCCTGCAGCGATC
>JALHOJ010000035.1:0-19725 GCA_022843045.1 Phycisphaerales bacterium | reverse complement strand
GAGGTGCTGCGGGGCGGGACGCTGGGGTTGGTGGGTGAGTCTGGGTCGGGCAAGTCGACGGTCGGTCGGGCGGTGCTGCGGCTGATTGAGCCGACGGAGGGCGACGTCACGTTCGATGGCGTGGATGTGCGTGCGGCGTCTTCGGGTTCGCTGCGAGCGCTCCGCCGGCGGATGCAGATGATCTTTCAGGACCCCGGGAGTTCGCTCAACCCCCGGCGGACGATCCGCGAAGCGATTTGCGAGCCGCTGCTGGTTCATGGAATCGCGAAGGGTGCAGGCGACGCGCTGGAGCAGGCGTCGGCCCTGCTCGAACGCTGCGGCATGACCGCCGCGGCGCTGACGCGATATCCGCACGAGTTTTCGGGCGGGCAGAAGCAGCGGATCGCGATTGCGCGGGCGTTGTCGCTGTCGCCCTCGCTCATCGTCTGCGATGAACCGACCAGCGCGCTGGACGTGTCGATCCAGGCGCAGATTCTGAACCTGCTGCAGGATCTGCAGCGTGATCTTGGATTGTCGTATCTGTTCATCAGCCACGACATGGGCGTGATCCAGCACATGTGCCCGACGATCGCAGTGATGCAGCGGGGGGTGATCGTGGAGCAAGGGCCGAGGGAACAGGTGCTGGCGGAACCTCGCGAGGAGTACACCAAGCGGCTGCTCGCGAGCGTGCCAAGGATCGCCGCGGTGTGAAGCGTGAGCGCGGCGTCTGTGGTGAATCGACCTTCAGCACAGAGATGAAGAGGAAGTGGAGAAAGACAAGTGGATAAAGCGATGCGTGGCACCGCTCGCCCTGCCGCCTCTCCTCTTTCTCATTTTCTCTGTGTCTCTGTGCTGAAATGGAGTTTCAGCGACGCCCCGTTTCCGCGGCTCAGTGGCGGAAGGTGATGCGGGCCTTCGAGAGGTCGTAAGGGCTGATCTCGACGGTCACTCGGTCGCCCGGGAGAATGCGGATGTAGTTCATCCGCATCTTGCCGGAGACATACGCGAGCATCTTCTGCTGGTTGGGGAGTTCCACCTTGAACATCGCGTTGGGCAGGGCCTCGAGGACCACTGCTTCGAACGTGAACTTGTCGTCCTGCTTGCTCATGCGGGGTGCGGTGCTCCGTAAAGATCTCAACCAACGAGAATCGGCCCATTCTAGGCTCGTAATCCCCCCACGTTCACCGACGAAACGCGCCCGTCAGGAAGCGTCGAAGGCTTTGGAGTTCCAAGTTCTCCAAGGAGTACACGAAGAACAGGAGTTGCCTCGGAATTTCGCGGATTGACGCGGATCAGAAACAACGGTCTCGTCTCTATCCAAGACGATCCGCGAACATCCGCGTCCACTCTTTTCTTTAGTTGCTCTCCGTGCTCTACGTGATCTATGTGGTGAACTTCTTGCGGAGTCGCTAGTACTGGGCCGATCCCGCCAGCACCCGGCATCCCTCCCGCGTGATCGCAATGCACTGTTCTTCGTGGGCGGTCCAGCGGGCGTCGGTGGTGATCACCGTCCAATGGTCGTCCAGCGTCATCGTCTGGGCCTTCTCGATGCCTTCGCCGATGATCGGCTCGATGCAGAGGACCATACCTGGCCAGAGCGTGAAGTCTTCGCCTGGCAGCGTCCAGTCCTTGGATGTGTAGCTGACGCGTGGGGCTTCGTGGAGGGCTTCGCCCACGCCGTGGCCGCAATAGCCGTGCAGCAGGTGCAGCCCCTCGGCCGCAACGGCCTGCTGGACACGGCACGCGATGGTCGACCATCGCGTGCCCGGGCGGGCGAGGTCGCGGGTGAGCGCCACGGCCTTCGCGGCGGCCGCTTGCAGCCTCGCGGCGCGGCCCGCGTTGGTTGCGGCGGCTTCGCCAGGCACGGCCACCGACCACGCCGTGTCAATGCACCAGCCGCGGTATCGCATCGCGACGTCAACCGTCACGATGTCGCCCGGACGGATGATGCGTGTGCTGGGCACGGCGTGCACGACTTCTTCGTTGACGCAGACGCACGCGCTGGCGGGGAAGGGGACGGGGATGCCAGCCTGTTGATAGCCCCGCAGCACCGGCTCGCCCTTGCGGGCGAGGATCAGTTCGTGCGTGCGCTGCGCGACTTCGGCGGTGGTCCTTCCAGGCCGCACTTCGCGCAGGATCACGTCCTCGATGATCGTGTCGAGCACCCGCCCCGCGGCGGCGAGTGTGTCGATCTGGTCGGGGGACTTGATGGGGAGCATGGGGGAAGTGACGAAGAGACGAAGTAACGAAGAGACGAAGCAATGAAGAGGCACAAAGGCCTCGAGGGCTCCTTCACCGTCTCACGGGATCATCGTCTCATGCCGCTTACTGCGTGCGCAGTCCGCCCAGGCGCGGCCCTGCGGTCGCATCGTCGCCGCCCAGGAACCCGGCGTAGTTGCGCATCATGAGGTTGGCCTCGACGCGTTGCAGGAAGTCCATGGTGACGTTGACGACGATGAGCAGGCCCGTGCCGCCAAGGAACTGCGTGACCATGTAGTCAATGCCTAGGGCCTGGTTGATGATGACCGGCAGGATCGCCACCAGCGACAGGAAGCCTGCGCCGACGAACGTGACGCGGTTCATGACGGTTTCGAGGTACTCGGCCGTGCGCGGGCCCGGACGCAGGCCCGGGATGAACGAGCCGGACTCCTTCATCTGCTTGCTCATTTCCTCGGGGTTGAACTGGACGGTGATCCAGAAGTAGCTGAAGAAGTAGACCAGAACGATGTACGCGAGGATGTAGAGGAACGCGCCGGGCGCGAAGTTGGCGTCCATGAAGCGGGCCAGGGCCGTGTACCACGTGTCCGCCCCGCCGGTCCAGCTCTGGGCGATAGCCCGAATCTGCGCGAAGATCACGCTGGGGAAGATCATGAGGCTGCTGGCGAAGATGATGGGCATCACGCCGCCGTGGTTGATGCGGAGGGGCAGGTAGCTGCGCTGGCCGCCAAAGACCTTGCGGCCGCGGGTGTGCTTGGCCTGCTGTACGGGGATGCGTCGCTGGGCCACGGTCATCAATACCGAGCCGCCTACGACGAAGACGAAGCCCGCCATGATGCCGAAGAGGCCCATGTACCCAAGCTTGCCGACGGTGCCGGGCTCGAAGTTGTTGACGATCCAGGTGATCGCGCTGGGCATGCCTGCAAGGATGCCGGCCATGATGATCATGCTGGCGCCGTTGCCGATGCCGTGCTTGTCGATCTGCTCGCCCACCCACACGAGGAACATGGTGCCGGCGGTCAGACAGCCCACCGCCATGACCCACCAGACCGGGTTGCTCAGAGCGAAGGGCCAGACCAGTCCGAGTCCTCGCAGATACGCCAGCCATCCGAAGCCCTGCACGATGCAGAGGCCCAGCGTCGCATAGCGGGTGTACTCCATGATCTTCTGACGGCCCGTGGGGCCTTCTTCCTGCAGCTTCTTGAGCGCGGGGAGCACCGTCGCGAGCAACTGGAACACGATGCCGGCGGTGATGTAGGGCATGATGCCCAGGCCGAAGATCGTGCTGTGGCTCAGGGAGCCGCCCGAGAACATCGCGACGGCGTTGGCGATGGTCGCGAACGCGTTGCCGCTCTGCTCCTTGGCCTGCATCGCCTGCTTGGCGAGTTCCTCCTGATTGACACCCGGCAGGGGAATCCAATGCCCGATGCGGAACACGATGATCATGCCCAGCGTGAACAGGATCTTGGTGCGCAGTTCAGGGACGCGGAAGACGTTGACGAGGGATTGCCACATGGAAGGTCTACTTTAGGTTGGTTGGATGCCGGAAGCGCGAGGGAGACACGATCCGGTACCGGCCCAAACAACAACCCCCTCGCGTGCGAGGGGGCTGGTCAAACTTTCACACTATCGTTACTTCTTCGCGGGCTTCTTGTCGCCCTTTTCGGCAGGCGCTTCGGCCTCGGCCTTGGGGGCCTCGGACTTCTTGCCGCCGCGGTTGAGCTTCTTGGTCAGGTTCTTGGGGCTGCGGTCTTCGCTGTTGCGGTCGATACCGCGGACGACGTCGCGACGCGTGCCGGTTTCCTTCACGCTGCCGCCCGCGTCGGTGATCATCTTGCGAGCACTGTCGCTGCAGCGGCTGGCCACAACGTTGAGCTTGACCTTGAGGCCCTTGGAGTTCTTGGGCAGGCTGCCCAGGATCTTGAGGTCGCGGCTATCGTCGCGGACCAGGCCGGCCTTGATGAGCGTGGCGATGTTAACGTCGCCACCGCTGGCAAAATCCTTGTGCGAGACGATGTCGCCGATGTTGACGGTCCAGAACTCGATCTTGAACTCGGCGTTCTTGAAGCCGAACTTGGCGAGGCGGCGGAAGTACCGCATCTGACCGCCTTCGAATCCAATCTTCGAAGCAGTACCCGAGCGCGAACCCGCGCCCTTGCTACCGCGGCCGGATTGCTTGCCGTGGCCTGAGCCTTCGCCGCGCCCGATGCGCTTGCGCTTCTTGTACGCGCCGGCGATAGCAGTAATGTCGTGGATCATCATGGCTGGGACTCCGAAAAAGCGGCCTTCAAGGTGTAGGGGCCGGAAGGTGTAGAAAACAGCAAAGCGAAAAACGAAAAGCGAAAATGCACTGGGATCGAACGTTGTCAGTGAACTCGATTAGGCCTTCGGGGCGTCGGGTGCGGGAGCGCCGTCGGCGACCGTCGGTGCGCCGGAAGCAGCACCCTCGGGAGCCGGGCCGCGGCGACCGCGACCGCCGCCACCCTGACCACCGCGACCGCGACCCTTGCGGCCGTCGTCAACGGTGTTCACGGGGCCCTTGGCCTTGTCACGCTTGACGGAGACCGGGGCGAAGCGCTTGCCGCGCTCGATCTTGTCTTCGATGGTGGTGGCGCCCATGGTGATGCCGCGGGCGCCCTTGATGCGATCGGCAGCGCGAAGCTTCTCGAGACCGTCGAACACGGCCTTGATCACATTCCGCTTATTAGTGGTTCCGTAGCACTTGGTGATCGCGTCGGTGACGCCCGCCACTTCGAGAATGGCGCGGACGGTGCTACCTGCGACCACGCCCGTGCCGGGGGCGGCGGGCAGGATACGAACCTTGCTGCTGCTGAACTTGCCTTCAACTTCGTGGGGCACGGTCGTGCCGACGAGGGGCAGGGTCAGGAGCTGACGCTTGGCGTACCGCTCGGCCTTTTCGATGGCCTGGGGCACTTCGTTGCTCTTGCCATAGCCGAAGCCGACCTTGCCGCGGCGATCGCCGACGACGACGAGGGCGCCGAAGCTGAAGCGACGACCACCCTTGACGGTCGCGCTCGTGCGCTCCACGCCCAGGTTGGTCATGTCCATCCGGCCGGATTCTTGGAGAACTTCATCTGCTGCCATTGGTGCACTCGCTCGTCTGTTGGGCCGACGCGGGTCGCCGCGTCAGTGGTTTGATTCGATGATTAGAACTTCAGGCCGCCCTCACGCGCGGCATCGGCAAGGGACTTGACGCGACCGTGGTAGCGGAAGCCGCCACGATCGAACACCACGGCGGAAACGCCCTTGTCCTTGGCACGCTGGGCCAGCAGCTTGCCCACCGCGGCGGCGGCGGACTTGTTGCCGGTCTTGTCGAGCTTGACGGCCTCTTCGGTCGTGCTCGCTGCGACGATGGTCTTGCCGTCCAGGTCGTTGATGATCTGGGCGTACATGTGGTTGAGGGACTTGAAGATGGCCAGACGCGGACGCTCGTGCGTACCGGTGATCCGCTTGCGGATGCCGATGCGCCGGCGGCTGCGACGGAGGGTCTTTTGTGCGTTGCGATTCATGACGTGTGCTTCTTTCTTGATGACTCTCGTGCAGACCTTGCTTAGGCGCCGAACTGCTTGCCCTGCTTGCGCTTGATCACTTCTTCCTTGTACTTGATGCCCTTGCCGTTGTAGGGTTCGGGCTTGCGCTTGGCGCGCATCGCGCTGGCGAACTGGCCGACGAGCTGGCGATCCACGCCGACGATCTTGACGGGCGTCACGTCGCCCTGGGCCTTGTCAACGGTGATGGTGAGGCCCGTGGGAATCTCCATCAAGATCGGGTTGGCCAGGCCAGCCACGAGCTTGAGGTTCTTACCGACGACCTGGGCCTGCCAGCCGGTGCCCACCACTTCCATGTTCTTCTCGTAACCCTTGGTCACGCCTTCGATCATGTTGCGGAGCAGCGCGCGGGTCGTGCCCCAGTAGGCCTTGGCGGCGCGATCTTCGGTCGTGAAGCCGGGGGCGAGTTGGACGCTCAGGGCCTTGTCAGCCTCGACGAACGCGACACTCACCTCGGAACGAGCCTTGAAAGACAGCTTGCCCTTGGGGCCTTCGACGTTGATGCCCTGACCGCCCTCGGGCAGGTTGCTCACGGCGATCTTGACGCCGGCGGGGACGGGAACTGGCTTCTTACCGATACGGGACATTTGCTGACTCCTGCCGCGTGGGGCTCGCCAACTTGGGGTTGGGCTTCTGCGGGATTGGTTCGGACGTTTCGTAGACGAAAAGGCTGATTACTCGATGGTGCAGAGCAGTTCGCCGCCGACGCGCTCTTCGCGGGCCTTGCGGTCGCTGATCACACCCTTGCTGGTGCTGACGATGGCAATGCCCAGGCCCTGGAGGGGGCGGGGCAGCGCTTCGACGCCGCTGTACTGGCGGCAGCCGGGCTTGGACTCGCGCGAGAGCTTGTGCAGGACCGACTCTCCGCCCGCGCCGTACTTGAGGCGGATGCGGATCTGGCCCTGGCGGCCGTCCTCGATGAGATCGAACCCATCGATGTAGCCTTCGTCGCGCAGCACCCCCGCGATGCCCACGCACACCTTGTTGCGCACGCACACGACGGTCTTGCTCTTGTTCCGCACCGCGTTGCGGATGCGGGTCAGCATGTCTGCGATTGGATCACCGATGGACATCGTTCGTTCCTCAGGTCTTTGGTCGAGTCCTCGGGCGGATGCCCAAAGACGAATTCGATCAGGTTCGGTCGGTCTAACTGGTCAGTGGCGACAGGTCGGGAGGCTTACCACGAAGCCTTACGCATGCCGGGAATCTTGCCTTCGAGGGCGAGCTTTCGCAGCATGATGCGGCTGATGCGGAACTTGCGGTAGACGCCGCGGGGGCGGCCGGTCAGTTCGCAGCGCCGCACGATGCGGGTGCTGTACTTGGGCTTGCGCTTGCTCTTGGCGACTTGTGCCTTGGTAGCCATGGTTTCTTCTCACTAACTCGCGTGGATGGCGTGCGTGTGGT
Source organism: Phycisphaerales bacterium (assembly GCA_022843045.1). Taxonomy (GTDB): domain Bacteria; phylum Planctomycetota; class Phycisphaerae; order Phycisphaerales; family UBA1924; genus BJHL01. The sequence continues at coordinate 12,556 of JALHOJ010000035.1, read as the reverse complement.
TCGTACTAAGTGGTCTTACTTCTGGTCCGGCTTCACGAAGGGCATCCCCAGCTCTTCCAGCACGAACCGGCTGAGCTTGGGATCGCTGTTGCGGAAGACGAAGTTGATGTGCATGCCGTGGGTGAAGGTCACCTCCGCCATGTTGATTTCGGGGAACACGCCCTGTTCGGTCAGGCCCATGCTGTAGTTGCCCTGGCGGTCAAACGCCTTGTCGGGCAACCCGCGGAAGTCCTTGATACGGGGCGTGGTCAGGTTGATCAGGCGGTCCAGGAACCACCACATGCGGTCGCGCCGCATGGTGACCATCGCGCTGCTCTCCATGCCCTCGCGGAGCTTGAAGTTGCTGACGCTCTTGCGGGCCTTGATCACAATCGGCTTCTGGCCCGTGATCTTCGTAATCGTCTCGAGCACCGTCGAACGCTTGTCCGGCGGAATCTTGGTGCCTTCCAGGTGGCGGCCCATGTTGACGTTCACCACGATCTTGTCGAGGCGAGGCTGAGCGTTGACGTTCTTGAGGCCGAACTTCTCAGCGACCTTCGCACGCACCTTGGTGTCGTACGCGACCTTCAGGCGCGGCGGCTCCTTGGCGGGCTGTTCCGCCGCGGCGATGACCGCAGCGTCGACCTTCTTGCCGCTGCCGCTGCCGGTCTTCTTACCGGTTTCCTTGCCGGGCGGGCCTTTGCGAACGGGTTGCTTTACTTCTTCCTTCGACATGATCCACCTTCTTGAAGCGTCGTCGAGCCGGTCGCGTGTTCCTGACCGTCAGACTTCGCGTTTCGACTTCCCTAGAGCCCAGTGCCTGATCCCCGCTGACCACTTACTTCTTCTTCGCGTCATACACCTTGCCCAGCTCGCCCAGTTCCTTCTTGGCGTGGCGGGCGACGCGGACCTTGCTGCCGTCCTTCTCGGTCTTGAAGCCGACGCGGACGGGCTTGCCGTCCACCACGGGGCTGACCTTGCTGATGTGCAAGGGGGCTTCCTTGGTGAACTTGCTGCCCTGCGGGTTGATGCGCGTGGGCTTCTGGTGCTTGACCTTGAGGTTCACACCCTTGACCACGACCTTGGTCTCGTTGGGGTTGTCCTTCGAAACGATCACGCGGATGATCTCACCGACGGTGCCCTTGTGAGAGCCGCTCGTCACCATCACCTGATCGCCTTTGCGTACGTGCCGTGGCATGTGTCTTTTCCTTCACCAGCAAGACCGTCTTCGGCCCTGATTCAATCTTCATCCAACCCCGCCGCCCCCCCACTTTGTCTTTCCGTCGCTTCGTCAGATCACTTCCGACGCCAGCGACACGATCTTCATGTAGTTCATGTCGCGCAGCTCGCGGGCCACGGGCCCGAAGATGCGAGTGCCCTTGGGGTTGCCGTCGTCCTGGATCAGCACCACCGCGTTGCTGTCAAACTTCACGTAGCTGCCGTCGGCGCGACGCGTGGCCTTGGTGGTGCGGACCACGACGGCCTTGCTCTTGTCGCCCGGCTTCACGTCCGCCCCGGGAAGGGCCTTCTTGATCGACACGAAGACGCGGTCGCCCACGCCCGCGATCCGGCGGGTGAACTTGCCGCTGCCGGTGGTGCCGCCGTACACGCGGATCACGTACGCGATCTTCGCGCCGCTGTTGTCCGCCACTTCACATCGTGTTTCCTGCTGCAGCATGGCTTTGCTCTTCGTTTCAAGCGGGAAGGCCCGCGGGTGTACTTCTTGAACTTCAACTCACTCTTGACTGATTACTGACGCAGTTCCTTGGCGCTCGCCAGGGCCGCGGCTTGGGCGCTGCGCTGCTCGACCACACGCACCAGCGTCCAGGTCTTGCTCTTGCTGATGGGACGGCAGGGAGCGACTTCGACGATGTCACCCATCTTGCTCGTGTTCGCGTCGTCGTGCACCTGCAGCACCGTGCGCTGGCGGATGTACTTGCCGTACTTGGGGTGCTGGCTCATGTAGTTCACCACGACCTTGCGGGTCTGGTGACGCTTGTCGGACTCGACCACGCCCACGCGAGTGCCCTTCACGTTCTCGAGGGACTTCTTGGGCGCGTCCTTCTTGACTGCGGGCTTCGCGGCGGTCGTCTTGGATGTGCTCTTGGCGGTCGGCATGGTCTTCTCTTGCTGCTTGGAACTCGTCACTTGCGGTGGCGAGCGTGTGGTCGTGTTTCTGATCCGCTACCAGCTTCTCTGTCGCTTACTTCTTCGCCTTCATCGCGCGGGCGTGCTGCTCGCTGAGCATCCGCGCGATGTCCTTGCGGAGCTTGCCCGGCTTGGAAGTGTCCGACACCGTGTCGGTCACCTGCTTGGTGCGGATGTCGAGCAGCTCCTGGCGGTGCTTGCCCAACGTAATCTTGATTTCCTCGTCCTTCATCGCTCGGACTTCAGTGCCCGTCATGATTCGTTCCTCGTTCTAGTGCTGGCCCATTGGGCGTGCCTTGATGCCGCGTGCCTCGATACCTTCTTCTGCTTCAACCAGCCTTACACCGTGACACGCCGCCCCACAAACCGGCAGCGAATCGGCATCTTCACCGCGATGCGGCGGAGCGCCTGCTTGGCCGTCGTCTCCGACACGCCGGCGATCTCGTACAGCATCGTGCCCGGCTTGACCACCGCCGCCCAGTAGTCGACTTCCGCCTTGCCCGTACCCATTCGGGTTTCCAAAGGCTTCTTGGAGATCGGCTTGGCGGGGAAGACTCGCTGGATCAGCTTGCCTTCGCGCTTGAGAAAGTGCTGGGCCGCGACGCGCCCGGCTTCGAGCTGCGTGCCCTTGACCCACGCGGAGTCCAGCGCCTGCAAACCGAAGTCGCCAAAGGCGACGTAGTTGCCCTTGGTCGCCTTTCGGGGGCGGACGTTCCGCTGTTCCTTGCGGTACTTCACTCGCTTGGGCATCAACGCCATGACTGAAACTCCAGACTTCCGAGACAGCCCGATGCCGTAGCAGCGAGCGAAACTTCTTGACACCTCGTCGGCGAGGATCGCCGACGAAACCCTTGCTGGCCGGGACGGCCAGCCAACCAATCACTTGCGGCCACGTGCGCGAGCCCGGCCGCCGGCGGCGTTGGACTCTTCTTCGGTGCGCTCCGTGCCGTACATGCCCTTGTAGATCCACGCCTTGACGCCGATCACGCCGTAGGTCGTCACCGCTTCCGCGGTGCCGTACTCGACATGGGCCTGGAGCGTCGAGAGGGGCAGGCTGCCCTTCTTGACTTCGAGCACGCGGGCGATTTCAGCGCCGCCAAGGCGACCGCTTACGCGGACCTTCGCGCCCTTCGCGCCCGCCGCCATCGCGGCTTCGACTTTCATGCTCACGGCACGACGGAAGCTCGCACGCTTGACCAGCTGTTCGGCGACCGACTCAGCCACCAGCTTCGCGTCTACGTCGGCGTTCTTCACTTCCAGCACGCTGATGGCGACCTTGCGGCCGGTCATGTACTGGAGCTCTTCGGTCATGCGCTCGATCTCGGCGCCCTTGGGACCGATCACGAGGCCCGGTCGGGCGGTCTTGATGATCACCTTGAGCTCTTCGCGGGTGCGCTCGATGTGAATGTCGCTGACCGCGGCGTTTGGAGGACGGCGGTTGAGGCGTTTGTCGAGCCACGCGCGGATCTTCTGGTCTTCGACCAGCAGTTCGCCGTAGAGGGCCTTGGGGGCGTACCAGCGGCTCTTGTGCGCTTCGGTGATGCCCAGGCGGAGTCCGAATGGATGCGTCTTCTGTCCCATTACTTGCTGCGCTCCTCAACGGAAATCGTGATGTGGCTGAAGAACTTGTGAATCGAGTGCGCCCGCCCGCGGTCCTTGGGCTGGAAGCGCTTCATCACCGTGCCCTGGTCGACCATGGCCTCGCTGACGAACAGCTTGTCGTAGTTCACTTCGCCATGCTGCTCAGCATCGATCGAGGCGGCCTTGAGGGCACGCTTAATGTCGAGAGCCGCACGCTTGGTCGTGAACGAAAGCTGGTTTTCAGCGTCAACCACGCTCTTGCCGCGGATCAGGTCGATCAGCAGCTTGGCCTTGCGGGGGCTGCCGCGATGGTTGCGGAACTGGCAGGTGAACTTGGTGATGTCCGCGATGCGAACGCCCAGGATCTGAGCGATCCGGCGGATCGTGGTCGCCTTGCAGCGCGGGTGATCCCGGCCGCCGACCCAGTTGTTGATCGCGCTTTCGAGGTCCTTGGCGGAGATGCCCGGCTCGGCCATGGCGGCGGCGAGCTGCGAGGCGTCCACGCCCTTCTGGGCCATCGCGGAGGCGAGTTTCTTGGGATTGATCTTCACGGGTAATTCCTTGCGATGCAGGGTCCGAACTTGGCCCTGCGGAAATCAATTCGTCGTCTGTGCCTTAGGCCTTGGCAGGAGCAGCCGCCCCGTCCACGCCTTCCTTCTTGTTGGTGTGCCCGCGGAAGGTGCAGGTGAAGCTGAACTCGCCCAGCTTGTGGCCGACCATGTCTTCGGTCACGAACACGTCGTTGAAGACCTTGCCGTTGTGCACCTTGAAGGTGTGGCCGACGAACTCGGGCACGATCGTGCACGCGCGGGCCCACGTCTTGATGGCTTCCTTCTTGCGCGTCTGGTTGAGCTTCTCCACCTTGCGGTAGAGCTTCTCATCGACGTGCGGACCCTTCTTGAGGCTGCGTCCCATGCGTTACTTCCTTCAATCAAACGGGCACTGTCGCCCGGCTCATTCCCTTCGCAATCCAACTTACTTCTTCTGGCCGTACCGCGTGCTCACGCGACGGCGGATGATCATGCTCTTGCTCGCCTTGCGCGGGTTGCGGGTGTTGCCGCCCTTGGCAAGCACGCCCGTCGGTCCGCAAGGCGGGCGATTGCCCTTGCTGCGGCCCGAACCACCGCCCAGCGGGTGGGCATGGTGGCTCTTGGCCATACCACGCGTCACAGGGCGACGACCCAGCAGGCGGTTCAAGCCGGCCTTGCCCAGGATGCGCAGGCGGTGATCGCCGTTGCCCACCTGGCCGATGGTCGCGCGGCACTCAAGCGGCACCCGGCGGACTTCGCCGCTGGGGAGCACGAGCGTCGCGTAATCGTCTTCGCGGTTGGTCAGCTTGGCATAGGTGCCCGCGCTGCGGCACATCACCGCGCCCTGGCCCGGCACGAGCTCGACGCAGTGCACGTCGAGGCCGGTGGGGATGTAGCGGAGCTTCATGCAGTTGCCGACGCTGGGCTCGACCGGTCCGGTGCTGCTGCACTCAATGGTCATGCCGTCCTTCATGCCGTTGGCCGCCACGATGTAGCGGCGCACGCCGTCCTTGTACTCGACAAGGGCGATGTGGCAAGAGCGGTTGGGGTCGTACTCGATGCCGATGATCTTGCCTTCCATGCCGTCGCGGTCGCGACGCTTGAAGTCGATCTGGCGGTACATCTTCTTCACGCCGCCGCCAATGCCGCGGCTCGTGCGGATGCCCTGATTGTTCATGCCGCCGCTCTTGGGCAGCGGGGTCAGCAGCGCTCGCTCGGGCGACTTCTTGGTCACCTCGACGTGCATGTTGACGCTCGCGTTGCGGCGTCCTGCGCTGGTCCTCTTGTACTGGCGAATCGGCATGGCTTTCGTCCTTCGGTCAGCAGTCGCCGCGGGTGCGGCGGCCGGATTACATCAACTCGATCTTGTCGTCCTTGTGGATCTTGATCACGGCCTTCTTGATCGCCGGGATCCCCTGCACGCCGAACTTGGTCCGGCGGGCTTTCTGCTTGGTCGTGATCGTGTTCACGCCCTCGACGCGGACCTTGTACGCCTTCTCAACGGCGGCCTTGATCTCGGTCTTGGTGGCGCGAGCGTCGACGACGAACGCGTAGCGGTTCTGCTCGTTCAGGGCGTACGTGCTCTTTTCCGAGAGCAGCGGACGCTTCAGGATGTAGCTGGAATCAACGTGGGCGGGCATGACTTCTGTTCCTTGCGGGCTTGCAAAATCTAACTTTCACGTGCTTCGCGGCTACGACTTACTTACTGGTCTTGGCAGCGGCAGGCTTGGCAGCAGCGGGCTTGGCCTTCGGAGCCTTGGCCGGCTTCTCAGCCTTGGGAGCCTTCGCAGCCGCGGCGGGCGCATCGACGCGGCCCATGGGGTTCACCTTCGCCGACTTGCCGGTCTGGCTGGAGGGGCCGTTCAGCCACGCCTCGAGGTCGCCCTTGGCGATCACGAGGTAGCGGTTGTTCAACAGGTTGAAGGCGTTCAGCTGGTCGAGGCGGACGAGCTCGACGCTGTCGATGTTGCGGGCGCTGAGCAGCGCGTTCTTCGCATCGCCGGCGTTCATGGGCAGGGCCACGAGGGCGGTGCGGTCGACCTTGATGGCTTCGAGGAAGGCCTCAAACGCCTTGGTCTTGGGCTCCTTGAGCCCACCCCAGGATTCGATCACGCGGACTTCGGTGTCCACGAACTTGGCGAGCAGGGCGTTGCGATTGGCCTTGCGACGCATCTTCTTGGGCATTTCCAGCCGGAAGTCCTCGCGGACCTTCTTCTTGCTGTGCCCATGGCCGCCGCCCTTGAAAAGGTTGGCTTTCTTATCGCCGTGGCGAGCGTTGCCCGTGCCCTTCTGCTTGTACAGCTTTCGGGTCGAGCCTTCGGTTTCCCGGCGGTTCTTGGTCTTGCTGCTGCCCTGACGCGTCGCGGCGTGATACTTCACGTACGCCTGCTTGATCAAGTCAGCATTGACCTGGCCGCCCAGGGTTTTCTCATCGATGGAGAGAGAGGCAACTTCTTTGCCTTGCATGTTGTAGACGGGGACCTGCATTAGTCTTTACCTCGTCAGTGACGCCTTGCCTTGGTGGACGGGACTGCTCCCGGCCAACTTGGCCTTTCACACTTCGCCTATCCGTCTCACCTCCATTCCAGTCTGGATCACCTTTCGGCTTCAGACTGCTGCGGGCACCTTGCCCGCGGGGCGGATCGGACTCGACTCGGCTGTCCGGGCTTGCTTGCTATTCGCAAACGAGCCCCTCTTTGTCGTTGTCCGGCGGTTTCGAGGCGGGTTCAGCTGCTCACGCGGCGAGGACCCATCGACCTTCCGAACGCCCAGGGCCTAGCCATTCGCCCAAGGCACACAACACTCAAACTTCCGTCCCAATCCACCCAGGCTTTACAAGACCTGAACGAGTCGGGTCAAGATCATAGCCTAGCAATTACTTGCCGGCCACTTCCTTCTGCTTCTTGCTCTTGGTCTTGTACAAACGCACGGCGGGAATAATCTCCACCAAGCCGTTGTTCGCGCCCGGAACCGTGCCCTTGATCAGGATCAGGTTCTTGTCAGGCATGACCTTGACAACATCCAGGCTGCGGCAGGTGATCCGCTCGTTGCCCATCTGTCCGGCCATCTTCTTGCCCTTGGCCAAACCGCCGCCGAAGCCACGGTTGGAGCACAGGCCGCCGATCGAGCCGGGGCTGCGGTGCTTGCGTTCGGTGCCGTGGCTGGCGAACATGCCCTTGAAGTGCCAACGCTTCATCACGCCCTGGAAGCCCTTGCCCTTGCTCACCGCGGCGACGTCGACGTACGCGATCTTCTCAAACGCGTCGACCTTGATCTGCTGACCCAGGCTGAAGCCGCCCAGATCCTTCTCAGCCACGCGGAATTCGCGGTGGTGGCGCTGGGGAGCGACGCCAGCCTTGAAATCGTGCCCGATCATCGGCATCGTGCTGTTGCGGGGCGCGACTTCATCGAAGCCGATCTGCACCGCCGTATACCCGTCCTTTTCCGTCGTGCGCAGCTGCGTGACGAAGTTGGGAGCACACTCAACCACGGTGACCGGCAGGCTCACGCCCTTGTCGGTGTACACGCGGGTCATACCAAGCTTTTTGCCCATCAACAACATACTTCAATCCTTTCGCGGAATCCGCCCCCCGAGCGTGCCCTTGCACCGTCGGAGCGAGCTGATCGTCCACCAGTTGTGAGTGTGTCCAGCTTGCGTTGCAAGCCGTCACACCGAAATTTCCCCCCGCAAACCCAAGAACAAACTCAACGAAAAAGGCCCATGAACTTATCGTTCATGGACCTCTGAAAATCAGGCCTTGATCTTGACGAACACGCCCGCGGGGACGACGAGGCGATTGAGCGCCTCGACCGTGCGTGCGTTGGGCTCGATGATGTCGATGATCCGCTTGTGCGTGCGGATTTCGAACTGCTCGCGGCTCTTCTTATCGATGAAGGGCGAACGCAGGACGGTGTAGCGTTCGACGCGAGTGGGCAGCGGAATAGGACCCGCGACCTTCGCGTTGGTGCGCTTGGCGTGTTCAACGATTTCCTTGGCGCTCGCGTCGAGGGCCATGTGGTCGTAGGCTTCCATCCGGATGCGAATCTTGCCGCCGCTCATGCGTGTGTGTCCTTCAGCCGCTGCAATTCCAAAGATCACTCCTCAAGTCGGGACGTTCCCGATCTGAGCAGGGTCAAGATGCTAGCCCTCACCCGATCAGAGTCAAACCCATCCGTCGCCGGCCCGCAATGCTCCGCCAGTAATTCCGACGGCACACCTTGCGCCCCCGCGCGAACGCATACCTTCCACTATCCAAACACCCCGCCGAGTCCGATCATCCTTGCGCCCCTCCCCAGCCGATGCAACACTCAATGACGATGCCGCCCCCCCACCTCCGCCCCTCGCTCGGCCTCACCCACCTCTCCAAGGTGTTTGCTCTTGCTCTCGCCGCCACTCTCGCTCCCAGCAACTTTGCCCAGCCCCCCGCAAGCAAGCCCGCGCGCGAAGGCTTCATGCTGGGCACCGATCCGATCCGCGTCGAGGCCATCGGCCTTTCGATGTACGCTCCCGAAGGAGCCTCCGTCTCCAGCGAGATGCTCGCCGGCACCTCAATCACCACGATCGCCCCCGCTGGCGCGACCCGGACCAACCTCCCCTGGATTATCAGCGTCCAGTCTCGCACCACGACCAACACGAAGCTCGACCTCAAGACCGTCGCGGACCAGACCCAGGCGCAGATGCTCAATACCGCCGCGGAGAACGTCATCAGCGTCTCCCCCGACGACGCCCGCAACATCGCCAAGAGCGCGCTCTCCAGCACCGACGGCACCATCCAGACCAAGGACATCGTCGCTTCGCCTTCGCATGGCAAGTCCAGCGCAACGCTCCTGCTCCGCGAACCCGAAGCCGGCAAAACTCTGAGCATTGGCGGGACCACTAACCCCATCGCAATTGAGCGGTACTACGTGCAGTTCCCGCCCAGCCCCACCGCCCCCAACGCCGATCCGGTGATCCGAGGCGTCACTATTGCAAAGATCTCGCCCACGCAGTTTGTCACCTTCGAACTGCATACCACGCTGCCCCGCTGGACCGAAGCCCGCCGGATGTACGAAACCGTCGTCGCCAGCGCAAGCTTCGACAACCCCGAGCAAGCCGCGACGCAGCGTGCCTCGCTCGTCAAAGCCGGCACACGCCTCTTTGAACAAGTCACCGAAGACGAACTCGTCTCCCTCGTCGAGAACCAACCCGACACTTGGGAGCGTATCTATCGCCCCAGCCCCACCGGCAAACGCACCGACGACCAGGAAGTCGGCTACCGCCGGGTCAAGACGGTGTTTGGCCCGCGCACGCTCGTCGACAAGTCCGCTGGTGCCAATCGCGGCGTGCTAGGCCAGGACAAAGGCCTGATCCTGCAAATGGACGCCCGATTCCTCGACGGCGAAACCATCGTTGACAGCCAGAGCGTCTTCTTCATGTCGCTCGACCGTCGCGAAGAAACCTGGTCAATCGCCAACGCCGTGCGTGACCCCGCCACCAAGCAGAGCACCGTCCACCGCGAGCGCGGCGCCCGCACCGACAAGACCATGAGCGTGATTCTCGAAAGCCCAGGCCAGGAACCCAAGTCGATCCTGCCGCAGATCGCCGGCGACGGCTACATCAGCCGCGTCGAGAGCTTCCTCCTGCCGCGTCTTCTCGTCAAGAAGCAGATGGCCACCGCCTTTGGCTTCTACTCCTACCGCAGCGAAGCACAGACCATCCAGTTTCGACGCGATGTGCTGATCCAACCCAAGAAGGACGGCGAACCCTGGCGCATCACCTCCCGCCTGGGCGAAGGCCAGCCCGAGCAGTCCATGCTCGTAGACAAAGACGGCCGCACCATCCGCTCGACCCTGCCAGGCGGCGTCATCAGCGAACCGATTGAGCTCAAGGAACTGCTGGAGTTGTGGAAGTCAAAGGGTCTGCCGGTGGACTGAAAAGGCAGAGACGAAGAGACGGAGACACGAAGAGACGAAGTGTTCCGTGTCGGGATTTCCAACTTCGTCTCTCCTTTTCTCCTTCTCTCCGTCTCTCCGTCTCTTCCCCCATGCCCACCGACCGCCTCATCTCGCCCGCCCAGCAGCCCCAGGAGGAGCAACTCAACTGGGCTCTGCGGCCCACCAGCATCGACGAATATGTCGGCCAGCGTGATCTCATCGAACGCCTCAAGATCGCCATCCGCGCCAGCCGCGAGCGGGGCGAGCCGCTTGAGCACACGCTCCTGCACGGCCCGCCGGGCTTGGGCAAGACCAGCCTCGCCCACGTCCTCTCGCAGGAAATGGGAGGGAAAATCCAGATCACCAGCGGCCCCGCCCTCGCCCGAGGCACCGACCTCGTCGCCGCTCTCACGCGTCTGTCGCAAGGCGACATCCTCTTCATCGACGAGATCCATCGCCTCCCCGTCGCGGTCGAAGAGTTCATCTATCCCGCGATGGAGGACTTCCGCATCGATGTCACCCTCGACACGGGCCTGGCCGCCCGCACCGTGCAAGTCAAGTGCAAGCCCTTCACGTTGATCGGCGCAACCACCCGCGCTGGGCTGCTCTCTTCGCCCCTGCGCTCGCGATTTGGCATCGTGCACCACCTCAAGTACTACCAGCACGACGAACTCGTTGAAATTCTCCGTCGCAGTTGCGGCCTGCTCAATATCCCCGAAAGCGCAACCCGCGACGCTGCGCTCGATCTCCTCGCCGCCCGCGCCCGCGGCACGCCCCGCATCGCCAACCGCCTGCTCCGGCGCGCCCGCGACTTCGCCCAGGTCCGCACCGCCGGCATCCTGAGCAAGCCCGCCGTCGAAGGCGCCCTCGCCCTCGAAGCCATCGACGCCCTGGGCCTGGACGACCTCGACCGCGGTTTCCTCAAGACCATCGGCACGGTCTACAAAGGCGGCCCCGTGGGCCTTGACACCATCGCCGCGACCATGAACGAAGACGCCGGCACGCTCGAAGATGTGGTCGAGCCGTACCTGTTGCAGATCGGGTTTCTGGCCCGCACGCGAAGAGGCCGCGCCCTCACGCCCGCAGCATGTGCGCACCTCGGACTGCCTGCGTTGAATGTGCCGCTGGACTAAACCAGCGCTCACGCGAGCCTGCGATTTGGGTCATTCTGCGGCTGCTCCCGCGTCAATCCCATCGCCAGGCTTCCCACAATGTCCTTGCACTCGCGCACCACGTCGCGCTTGGCCTTGTGCGCCTCACCCATCCGCTTCACCAGCGCGCTGCCGACGATCGCCGCGTCGGCGTGCTTGACGACCGCCGCGACGTGATCCGCATTCGACACCCCAAACCCCACCGCGAGGGGCAGGTCCGTCACCTGCCGGAGTTGCTGCACGCGATTGGCCACTTCCGGCGCTTGCGAACTCTCGCCCGTGATCCCCATCCGCGCCATCACATACACAAAGCCCGTGCATGACTTCGCAATCGCCTCTGCCCGTTCCCGGGGCGTCGACGGGGCAATCAACATGCTGAACGCCAAGTCGTTCGCCCGGCACGCATCCCGAATGGCCCCCGCTTCCTCCAACGGCGCATCGGGCACGATCAGCCCGTCAAACCCGTGCTCCTTCGCGGTCTTCGCAAAGCCCGCCGGCCCACCCATGCGATGCACGATCGACACGCTCACCATCGCGATAATGCCCAGCCCGAGTTTGCCGCGTGCCGCCTGCACCTCCTGCATCACCGAAAGCGGCGTCGCCCCAGCGACAATCGCCTCATGCATCGCCGCCGCGATCACCGGCCCATCCGCGATCGGATCGCTGAACGGAATGCCAACCTCAGCAATCACCGCCCCCCCGCTCTCGCAGGCTTCGAGCAGTTGGCCCAGCAGCCCGGGCCGCGGAAAACCGCCGCAGACGAATGGCATGAGGGCCTTGAAGCCCACGGGGCGGAGAGTTGAGAAGATGTCGTCGATGCGAGACATGGTGGGAAGAGACGAACAGGCGTAGAGACAAAGTACCGAAGAGACGCAGACCAGATTGCCGAACCATGAACGCCGAATGCCTATCCAATCACATCCGGCAACTGCTCCATCCCCTCCGTGAGAATCCTTGGCCCCTCCGGCGTCACCAGCACATCATGCTCATAGTGCACGCTGAGCGACCCGTCGCTGACGATCTCAGGCCAGCGTTGATCCATCGGAGCCCTGCCTTTGTCAAGCAGCACACCCGTGCCTACTGCGATCATCGGCTCGACCGCGACCAGCGTCCCCACCTCGCATGTCCAATTCTGCTCTTCCCATGATTCGTTGGGGCCGGGCAATCGATTCGCCACGAAGGGCGGCCCATGCAACGAAGGCTTGCCGTTGTTGAACAAGCCATGCCCGCCCATGCCGCGGATCAGGTGAAAAC
>JALHOJ010000034.1:39299-41422 GCA_022843045.1 Phycisphaerales bacterium | reverse complement strand
ATTGCAAATACCGAACACCCCACGCGGGTGTTCGGTTGTTTTTTGGACATTCCACTCGCTTCTGTTCCCATATCCCTTGACAACAACCCCATTTTCCAGGAAACTGATGCAGTCGCAGTCCTTCGCCCTGCAGCGGTGTCTATCGCCGCGTTGCTGTTCGAGCCAAGGCACGGGCTGCCGGTCTTACCCCGCGACGCAAAGCGGGGCGTGCGGGATGTTGAACGCGGGAGTCGTGCCCATGTGGACGCGCAATCGGGGTTTCCGTCAAGACGCAAATCGTGGATTCACGCTGATCGAACTGCTGGTGGTCATCGCGATCATCGCGCTCTTGATCAGCCTGCTGCTGCCTGCGCTGGGCAAGTGGCGAGAGAGCGGGCGGCTGCTTCTCAGCCAGATCAACATGCGCGAAATGATGACCGCGACCGCGACGTACTCCACGCAGTTCCAGGACAAGGTGGCCTCTTTCACATGGACCGCAGGCAGGCCCATCAGTGGCGAAGTGGTCGGGGCCGATCTTCGCTCGGCGGCTGCGGCGCAGACCAACGACACCGCCATGGCCGCTCTCCAAGCAATCAACATCATCCGCCGACGCACGGGTGAGGAGAACTTTCCCTTTGCCGGTTTGCCCGGTGCCTGGATCCCTCATGTCCTGTATTCCCACCTGATCCTGCAGGACTTCATCGACCAGCGTCTTCCTGCCAAACTCGTCGTCTCTCCTGAGGATCGCTACCGCCTTCTGTGGCAGGACAAGGTGGGCTTCCGCACCAACGCGTATCTCCCATTCCAAGAAAGCGGCACGGTCCAGACGAATTGGCGCTGGTCCTTCAGTTCTTCGTACCAGTTCGTCCCCGCCTCTTACTCACCCGACGTCCAGCGCGGAAGCATCGAGACCGTCTCCCAAGGCCCCTTCCATTACAACTACTTCGTACCCAGCGCCAATTCCCGCAATGTGCTTGGCAAGCGACTGTCCGCGGATGTGCGGTATCCCTCGCAGAAGGTCTTTCTCTTCGATGGCCAGGCCCGCCACAAGTTCGGCCAGAAGCGCGAATACCACTACACCTTCCCGCTCACCCGCCAACCACTCCAGATGTTCGACGGCTCGAACAACCTCGTGCGCACCAACCGCACGACGCTCGGCGGCAACCCGACCGGTTACACCGGTGGCCCCAACAGCTGGCTACAGCAAACCATCAACTATGATCCCCGAAACTGGGAAGCTCCCGCTGACGGCATGAACTCGGCGACACGCTTTGGGCGTTTCCAGTGGACCTGGGGCGGCCTCAGGGGCATCGACGTGCCCAACCTCCGACCCGATGCGGAAGTTATCGTCACGCCAGCAGTCGACGGCAGTTATCGAGCAACCGGCCCGTTCTGATCAGTCGAAAGGGACAGAGCGGTGCGATTTCGCACGGCGATTCATGAAGATTCTTGCAACTTCATGCTGGTCCTATGCGGATATTCGTCAGGCTCAGCGCGGAGTTCGCCGATGGCGCACTTCACGCGGTGCCTGTGCAGTTCGTACGCGGTAGTCAATCAACGGCACATTCCTGTTCTGTCGCAGGGATACGGCTCGATCGCAAAGGAGCCATCGTTGTGGATGCCGAACGGGTCTCGCACGTTTCGCCCGTGGCCTTGTGGGTCGCGGCAAGGTTGTTGAAACTCACACCTTCGGCTCCCCCGGTGAGTCGGAGTTGATTTGCGTGCTGGCAAGTCGAACACCCCTTCTTTCAGCAACGGTCTGTCGTCGCAACATCGGGATGCGATTGAATCGAAACCAACGCGGGTACCCGAGTCCCGCACGTCGCACCCCTGCCGCTTGTCCCTCTGGTGATGCGACGCAAGTCTTCCGAGCGATTCGAAATCGAACCGCTCGAAAAAGGGGCAGAGCGGTTCAGTCGAATCGGACAGGCAGCTCCCGTTCCGCGAACTGATGTGCGGAAGGTGGCGGAGGCAAAATCCGGTGACTGCCCCGTCGTCGGAATCGAAATCTGTGGTATGATCTGGTTCCGACTTGGAGCACAGGTACCCAAGGTTGGCACGGGGGGAGTTGGCACCGGGGGTTGTCGCGGGGTCGGACGAATCGGTAATCCGTCAGGAGCACACCGTGGAGAATGGACATATGA
>JALHOJ010000034.1:0-39289 GCA_022843045.1 Phycisphaerales bacterium | reverse complement strand
TGCTCATCAGCCTGCTGCTCCCCGCTCTGGGCAAGTGGCGCGAGAGCGGCCGTCTGCTCATCAACCAGATCAACATGCGTGAGCTCAACACGGCCAGCGCGACCTACGCCACTCAGTTCGCCGACAAGATCTCTTCGTTCACCTGGACTGGCGGCAGCATCCCCAGCGGCGAAGTGATTGGCGGAGGCATCCTGCCCCTGCCGGGCGACGACACCGGCGCAGCCGCCCGCCAAGCCGTCAACATCATCCGCAAGCGTACTGGCGACGAGACCTTCCCGATCATTAACGGTTGGATCCCCCACGTCCTGTACTCGCACTTGGTTCTGCAGGACTTTATCGACCAGCGGCTGCCCGCCAAGTCGGTGGTGTCGCCCGAAGACCGCTATCGCCTGCTCTGGCAGGACACGCAAGGCTTCCGTTCCAACTCGTTCCAGCCGTTTCAGGAAGATGGCGCTGATCAGACCAATTGGCGCTGGTCCTTCTCCTCTTCATATCAATTCGTCCCCGCCTCTTATTCGCCCGATGTGGGTCGCCCGGGCCTCGCCACGGTCAGCCAAGGCACTGCTCACAACACCTACAACACGCCCACGACCCCAGGCCTGCTGGGCAAGCGCAAGTCCAGCGACGTGGTCTATCCGTCGCAGAAGGTCTTCCTCTTCGACGGTCAGGCTCGGCACAAGTTCGGCCAAAAGCGTGAGTATCACTACACTTTCCCGCTCTCCAAGCAGCCGCTCCAGATGTTCGACGGCTCAAACAACTTGGTCACCACCAACCGCACCACGTTGGGCGGCAACCCCAACGGCTACAGCACTTCGACTCCTGGCAATTGGGCGCCTCAGCTGATCGAGTACGATCCGCGCGCTTGGGAAGCTCCCGATGATGGGATCGCCGCGACCGCCCGCATGGGCCGCTTCCAGTGGACCTGGGGTGGCTTGAAGGGTGTGGACGTTCCCAACCTCCGGCCCGACGCCGAAGTGATCACCACCCCCGCCGCTGACGCCAACTTCCGCGCTCGCGGGCCGTTCTAATCAACTCCAATCCAAGACGCCCTCGAACGCCCGCGGCAACGCGGGCGTTTTTTTCTTGGCTCCAAGGCAGCCGGAAATCCCAGGCCGATTGCCAACCCCAAGTAAACGCGATTGCGTGCATGAGTCGGTTTCGTGTACAATGCTGCAGCCGTCGCCGCTCTGGCGACTCGCAAAGGAATCCGCCGTGAAATCAAGCGCTTCCCACTGTCGCCACTCCGGCTTCACGCTGATCGAGTTGTTGGTCGTGATCGCGATCATCGCCGTCCTGATCAGCCTGCTGCTGCCCGCCCTGGGCAGGTGGCGTCAGAACGGCCGCCTCCTGCTCAGCCAGGTCAATCTCAAACAACTGAGCGTGGCAAACGCGACGTATGGCACGCAGCATCAGGACAAACTCGCGTCCTTTTCATGGACGGGAGGCAAGCCCATCAGCGGCGAGATCGTGGGCAGTGACATTGCGAGTGCCGCGCTGACGTCCGGCGATGATCTTCAGATGGCCGCGCTGCAGGGGGTCAACATCATCCGCCGCCGCTTCGGCGAAGACACGTTCCCGATCCAGCCAAACTGGATCCCGCACGTGACGTTCACGCCCCTGGTACTGCTCGACTTCATGGACTCGACGCTGCCGACCAAGATCACCGTGTCGCCCAACGACCGCTATCGCCTGCAATGGCACGACGTGCCTGCGTTCCGCCAGAACGCCTTTCTCCCGTATCAACCCGATGCCAGCGAGCAAAGCAATTGGCGCTGGAGCTTCAGTGGGTCCTACCAGGTCGCCCCGGCAAGCTACTCGCCCGACTTTGGCACGCTGTCCAACCCCACCGTGCAGCAAGCGTCGACCCACTACTTCTACAACGGCCCCACCGATCCCAACGTGCTGGGCAAGCGCAAGTGGGCCGATGTGCGCTACCCCAGCCAGAAGGTCTACATGTTCGACAATGAAGCGCGATACCGCCTTGGTGTCCAGCGGGACTATCACTTCACGTACCCGATCGCCAAGCAGCCCCTCCAGATGTTCGACGGGTCAAACAACATCGTGCAAACCAACCGCACCACCATGGGCTCGCGGCCCAACAACGGAGTCCTCACCCAATGGGCCCCGCAGACCATCAATTATGAGCCGCGCCCGTGGGAAGCCCCCGCTGACAACTTCCCGGACACGCAGCGACTGGGTCGTTATCAGTGGACATATGGCGGAATCAAGGGCATCGACGTGCCGAACCTGCGCCCCGATGCAGAGATCATCACCAACAACCAGACGGACCAGCGATTCCGAGCCGCCCCGCCGTTCTAGCGGCTTGTGCCAACATCACCCCTCACTCTCGCTGCGCTTTGACCCCTCAGCAGGGCTAAGTTTGCTGTTCGTGTCCTCACCGGGTCGATGCTGGTACGGACTCGAGTGGTCAGCCGCGCCTGGAAACCCGCGCTGACCCTGCGGTCGTTGATATGCACCTAGGCGAGTACCTCCAAGCCCGAAACCGAACCGTGTCGTTCGAGTTCTTCCCGCCCAAAAACCCGCAGGCGGCGGAGGAACTCTTTGAATCGATCCGCCACCTCGAAGAGCTCCGCCCTGCATTCGTCTCCGTGACCTACGGCGCAGGCGGCAGCACCCGCGACGTCACCCACGACCTGGTCGTCAAGCTGCGCACCACCACCACGCTCGACCCAATCCCCCACCTCACGGGCGTCTGCCACGACTCGGGCGAGATCGAACGCGTCCTCGAGCGATACGCCGCGGCGGGCATCGGCAACATCCTCGCCCTGCGCGGAGATGTGCCCCGCGACTTGCCCGCAGGGCAGCAAGCCTGGAAGGACTTCCGATACGCCGCGGACGTGGTCCGCACCATCCGCAAGTTCAACGACCGCCGCCAGCACCCCCACCCCAAGGGCTTTGGGATCGGCGTCGCCGGCTATCCCGAAGGCCACGCCGAAACGCCCAACCGTCTCGTCGAACTCGATCACCTGAAGGCCAAGGTCGACGCCGGCGCGGACTTCATCATCACGCAATTGTTCTTTGACAACCGCGACTTCTACGACTTCCGCAGCCGCTGCGAACTCGCGGGCATCCGCGTGCCGATCATCGCGGGGATCATGCCGATCACCAGCGCGCAGGGCATGAAGCGCATGGCCGAGCTCGCGCTGGGCGCTCGATACCCCGCGCCGCTGCAGCGCGCGATCCTGCGAGCCGGCAGCGACGCCGACGCGGTCCGCCGCGTGGGCGTGCACTGGGCCACGGAGCAATGCCGGGACTTGCTCGACCACAACGTCGCAGGCCTGCACCTGTACACGCTCAATCGCTCAACAGCGACGCGGGAGATTTACCAGTCGCTGGGTGTCAAGGACTCGAGCGGGCTGACGTGGTAACGCGGCAGAGCCAGAACGAAAAACGAAAAGCGAAACTGAAAGCACAAGCGACGGCATAACGCCCCGGCCGCGCGCCAAGCCCCCATGCGCGCATATTCCCCGAATCCCGAATCCCGAATCCCGAATCCCGAATCCCGAATCCCGAATCCCGAATCCCGAATCCCGAATCCCGAATCCCGAATCCCGAATCCCGAATCCCGAATCCCGCTGCAACACCAAGCCCCCCGCCCACTCACCTCGCCCAACGAACCTGTATCATCCCCCACCCATGCAAGCCCGCCTCGCCATCGCGTCGCTCGTCCTCGCCATCGTGCTGGGCCTGCTCACAGCGTGGGCGTACGCACCTCGCAGCACCTCGCAAATCGCCGGATCTGCCACGCCGTTTGCGTCCTTTGATCCCATCGGCTTCACGCACGTCGTCGCGGGCGTGAGTCCTGATTCCAAGTGCACCCGCTGCGACACCGTCATCCGCCTCGATCCCGCGCTGGGAGTGTGGCTGTACCAGGAAATCGGCCCAACCGATCGAGAAGCCGGCCCCGCCTGGCCCGTCGACGAAGGTCGCGTGCGCGGCCTGGCCAGACTGCTTGCAGACCTCGCCCGCGCTCCCATCGTCGATGCGGGCACGATCGCGTGGACCGGCCCGAGCATGCGCATCACCAGCGCCGGCCAAACCACTGCCTTCCGCATCGCCGAGTCGCTGGGCGGCACCACACTGATCGCGGAGGAGATTCCGCAGGCCTCCGGCTCGCCTCGCCTGGTCGTGCGCCGCGCCTCAGGCGATTGGAACGCGCTGCTCGCCCGCCCCTCGCTTGCCGCGTGGCGAGTGGGCGGCCCCATGCTGGTCCAACCCGTCAACGTCACGCGCATCGCCATCACAACCGCCGATCGTCGGATGATCCTGGAACGCCGCGATGGTCGCTGGGGCCTCTCCGAGCCCGCACCGGCCCCCGCAGACCCCGCCAAGGTCGCCGCCCTGCTCGATGGCCTCGCCGCGACCGTCGCAGAGCGTTTCGTGGATGACGCGCCGACGAACTCGCACGGCCTGGATCGCCCCGCCGCGATGATCGAAGTCGCATCCGCCCTCGTGCAGCCCGACGGCTCGCGGCGCACGCTCGCACAAACGCTCCGCATCGGCTCCGCCGCCGACGCAAGTGCTGCCACGTTCTTTGCGCAGAGTGAGGCATCGCTCCCGGCCACGGTCGACGCTGCGACATCGTCCCCTTCGCCCGCATGGGGCCCGCGCACGCTCATCCTCACGCGCCAGGCCATCGAATCGCTCGCCAAGGACGCCAGCGCCTACATCAGCCCCCGCAGTGTGCAGTCGCCCCCGGCCGACATCGCCGCGATGCTGTTCGAGCGCCAAGGCACCACCATCGGCACCCTCTCTCGGGCCGGAGACACCACCGGCGCACGCGGCTGGACCTGGACGCCAGCCAACGCCTCCACGCCCTCGGACGCAGCCTCGCTTCCAAGCGATCTCGCCCCGCTCCGCGATCTCGCGACCCTGCTCGCCCAGTCGCCTCCCGCCGCGGTGCAGGTGCTCACGGTCGAACAAGCCCTCGCCGCCCCGATTCTGCGCGTCACCGCAAAGTCCCAGGCCAACACGCCCCTCGAGACGTGCGACCTGCTTGCCGTCGCCGCCACCGACGCCAAGGGCGTGGCAAGCGAACTGCTGGGCGTGCGCGTCGGGCGCGTGCTGCGTGTCTACGACTTGCCACAGACAGCCGGCATCCTCGCCGCAGCCAAGTCCATCGCAATCAAGCAATCGCAATCAAGCAATCGCAGACAATCCAGGCCCGCCCGCGCCTCACTGCCCGCTCGCGAAGATCAGCACGATCACCAGGATCACATTGAGCACCAGGCTCACGATCATCGTCCAGAACAACCAGGGCCGAACCACCGGCGCGCTCTTCACAGCCTCGGGCATTGGCGCCGCCGCCGCGCTCGCCTCTGCCTTCGCCACCGCCGCCAGATCAAGCTGACCAAAGTCCTTGTGCGCCAGCGGCGGGCTCTGCTTGGCCCGCACCGCCCGCAAGTCCGCCAGCAGATCCTTGCAGCTCTGATACCGAGCCTTGGGGTCCTTGGCCATCATCATTTCGACGACCTCGGAAAGCCCAGCCGACAGCTTCGGATACACATGATCCGGCGGCACCAGTTCCGCCTTCAGATGCTTGTGCATCACGCTCGACGGGTTCTTCCCGTCAAAGGGAACCTGCCCCGTCACCATGTGATACAGCGTCGCGCCCAGCGAATAGATATCCGCCGGCGGCCCGATGTTCACTTCGCCGCGAATCTGCTCGGGGCTGATGTAGTAGGGCGTGCCGAAGGCCTTGCCCTGCTCGGCTTCCGCCGCTTCCTTGTCCGAGATCGCGCGAGCCAGCCCCATGTCCGCCAGCTTCACCACGCCCCGCGTGATCATCACGTTCTTGGGCTTCACGTCCCGGTGAATCAGCCCCTTCTGATGCGCGTGGTCGAGCGCTTCGGTCACCTGGATCGCGATGTCCAGCGCCACATCCTCGGGAATCCGCTTGAGCTTCACGATCTCGTCAAAGACCGTCGTCCCATCCACGAACTCCATCACGAAGAAGTAGTAGTCCCCCGCCTTCCCCACGTCGTACGCCTGCACGATGTTGGGATGGTTCAGCTGCGCCGCCGCGCGCCCCTCGGCGTAGAACCGCTCGATGAACTGCTTGTTCCCCGTAAACTTCCGCGGCAGCACCTTGATCGCCACCATGCGGTCCAGGCTGATCTGCTTGGCCAGGAACACGCTCGCCATCGCGCCCGCGCCCAGCTTCTTGATGATCTTGAACCCCGGAATCTTCTGCCCGCTGCGCTCGGCCATCGCGGCTTCGCGCAAGCGCTCCATCTGCCGGCGCGTGATGTACTCGTTGTCGACCAGCAACTCCACCAGCGACTTCTGATTCTGATCAACCTCAAGCTGCTTGGAAATCGCCAGGCACTGCTGCACTTCCTCAACCGTCGCAAACCCCTGATCAATCACCAGCCGCCCGACGATGCTGTCGACGTTGCTGCTCGCCTTCGCAATCTCTTGCAGCACTTCCTCCGTCGTCGGAATCGCCGGCCCCGTGCTCCCCGCGCGAGACCCCAGCTCCACCCCCGGCTGCGATCGCTCCAGCGGCGAAGTCGCCCCCGGGTCCGACGCCGCGCCCCCAGCGTTCACGCCGCCCCCACTCCCACCACCGTTCGAGTTGTTCGTCTTGCTAGGGTCCATGCAGTCCTGCGTCCAAACGTCCCAGCGAGAACTGCCAGAACAACCGCCATGCGTGGCGTATTCCCCTCTACCAATCCGACACCCAAACGCTCGTGGAAACGTACTGAAGATCGACCAACCCACGCCCCAACACGAACCCAAGCCTATTCCGCTCAGACCCCGCTCCGAGAAAAGGCCCGAATCATTCCCCCCCAAAGCTCTCCCCGCCACCCCTCCCCCAGAAACCTGCCGCCCTTCAGACCCTACGTCCTGCATCCAGTCTGGTTCCCCTGAACCTGCCTCACCCGACCACCTCCCCCACAGTTCCCCTCGTTCAACCTCCGAGAATCTTGAACTCGCCTTGACAAATCCGACGAAATGCTGTCTACTACGTCATCTGGGGATGCTGTCCTCAGGCTGGCCCGCGTTCTGCGCACCCCAGCCTCGCATCCCGACCCCGCCGCTCCTCCGTCTGGGCGGGCAACAATCAAGCACTCTCGCGGCGGGGGTTCTTCTTTGGTCTCGCGGGGAAACCAAGTCCGTGCCCATTCGGGCAACATGCAAGGAGTAGCCAGTGAGTATGTTCCGTGCCATCCGTCGTGCCCAGCAGCAGCCCAAGGGCTTCACGCTGATCGAACTGCTCGTGGTCATCGCGGTCATCGCTTTGCTCATCGGGCTCCTCCTGCCCTCGATCGGGCGCGCTCGCAAGAGCGGTTGGCTTGTCAAGTCATTATCCAACACCCGCGGCCTTGTGTTCGCCAACTTCGCCTACCAGAATGACCAGAAGGGCTTTTCGGCCATGCCGCCCATCCGCGGCAATGGTCGTGGGCAGTTCCCCGACACGCCCGCTGGCTGGGGCCAGATCCAGGGTGTTGCGAGTTGGTCCTACGGAGGCAAAGAGAACGATGGCTTCTGGTTTGGAAACACCGGCGGCGCGTTTGACTATGAGTCCGCGGATCGCCCGCTGAATCGCTACGTGAACGACGTTATCACGTATCCCTATCAGGATCTCCCGACCACGCGTATTCCAGCCATGGCGGACGCGCGTCGCGACTTCCAGTTTGAAGTCTTCAAGGATCCCTCAGACCGCTTCTCCTTGCAGCAGGAATGGAGCTACAACGCAGACGCCACGAACGTGCTCCGCCTGCGTCCTTCCCGCGCACTGGTCGGAGGCCAGTTCATCTCCAGCTACGACGACGTCGGCACCAGCTACCACATGAACTTCAAGTGGTTCGGCTATATCTGGCCCAGCCGCGATCCCAACTTCGGCCGCGCGTGGTTCAAGGGCATGCGGCTCTTCAAGACCGCCGAAGGCATCAGCCCGTCCAAGTTCGTGTTCCTTCACGATCAGTACGCGGACCTGATCGCCAACAGCAACAGCACCCAGTACCAGTTGATCAACGGCTACGGCGACCGCAACAAGTCCGTGATGGGCTTCTTCGACGGCCATGCCGACTACAAGACCATTCGCCCGGGCTCTACAGCCGAGTCCTTCAGCAACAGCGACTACTCCCTCGTTTTCGACTTCATCCGCATCCAGTAATCTGAGTTTGGGCCTCTGGCACCACGTTTCAACTTCAGATCCCAGCTTCAAGGAGTCCGCATGGCCGCGAAGTCAGAAGGAATGTCCAATCGGGACAAGGTATTGGTTTTGGTTGCGATCCTCTGCATCGGCGGCGGGGCGGCAGCGTTTTTCCTGCTCCGCGGCAATGACGGCACCCCAGGTATCGACCCCGACTATGCCAAGACGCCCGTTGCTCAGCCAACCGATGAAGCTGTGCCAGCGGCCAAGCCTCGCGACCTGAAGGTCCAAGATACCCCCGAAGTACCTCGTTCCGGCGGGCCGCGTGCCAACCCAGACTACAAGCCGCCGAATTGATCGACCATCGCCCCAGCGCGCAGCGTCGCCTTTGGATGCGCCCGATGGATCGAGCGTGTAGTCACAATCTCGCGGGGGACACACGGCGTCCGCTTCACCAGGGACCCGCGAGGAGTGTCTAGTGAAAAGTCTCTTGAATCCCCGCTCCACCACCCGTTCGTCCAGCGGCTTCACGCTGATTGAGTTGCTGGTCGTGATCGGCGTCATCGCCGTGCTCATCAGCCTCCTCCTGCCCGCCATCAGCAAGGCCCGCCTCTCCGGCTGGCGCGTGGTCAGCCTCTCGAACCTCCACAACAACTACAACTACATGGCGGTCTACTCCACCGACAACAAGGAGGAACTGCTCAATCCCTTCGCCGTCGGTCGGGGCGGCCCGGTTGATGGCATCGGCTGGGACCAGCGCGGCGTGGTGCTGGAGCCCATCGGCGTCGCCGCCCGCAATGGCAATCCTTGGCAGAGCTACGCCTGGGACTACGCCCTGGGCGTGCAAAGCAGCAGCGGCACCGAAACCTACGGCTACCACTGGCTCGCCCACATGTTCTACGGCGACAGCGAACAGACTTCCCGCCTGCGCTCCAACTTCGCACCCGGGGACTACGCCCTCAAGAACTTCGTTCAGTTCTACACGGGCGAGGGCGCGCAAGGCGACCTCAGCTGGATCTTCCCCAGTTCCTACTGGTACTCCCCCACCATGTGGCAGGACCCCCGCCGCTTCGAATCCGCCACCCGCCTCAACGGCAACGGTGGCAACGGTTGGTGGATCAGGCGCAACCGCTTCACCGACATTCGCGCCGCCTCCCGAAAGGTCATGCTCTTCGAAGGCCAGGACTACATCCGCAAGGATCGGGCCATGTGGAACACCAGCGCGGCCCAGATTCAAGCCGCCCTCTGCGACGGCAGCGCCCGCACCCTCACCATGCGTGATGTGATTCTCGACACCAACCTGCCCATCGGCACGCCCGACCCCGCCAAGCTCGATGCCCCCGCGGGCATCTGGCCAGGCGGCAATATCGTGCAGTCTGAACTCGACGACTTCTTCGGCGGCTCGCAGGTCGGCACCTACTTCCCCCCATACAACTTCAAGTACGGCGGACCCGCCTACTTCTGGGCCACCCGCAACGGCATCAACGGCATCGACATTCGCTGATCACCGCTCTTGTTCATCGTCCGGCTCCATGCGTGCGCGTGGAGCCGTTTTCTTTCCTTGTGCTTGAACCCTCTGCAATCGAGCGTCTCATGGACATCCAGACAAAGTCTCGCCGCCCCGCCGCAGACAATCCAGCCCAGCCCTCCGACAAGAAGAAACCCATCTTCATCGGCGTTGCCCTCGCGCTCGTTGCCGCCGCCGTCGGCATCACGCTCTGGTCCATGCGCGAACCACCGCCGCCGCCCACCGAAGCCCAGCAAGCCGACGCCGCGATGCAGGAAGCCTACAAGGAAGTCGAAGCCAAGGCCGCCGAGCGTCAGAGCCGGCAACTGGAAGTGCAAGGCGGAAGCCCGCCGCCAGAGATGCAGCCCGCCAAGGAGCCTGGCGGCGGGTTGAGAGCCGCGCCCAAGTGACGTCCGCTGCCCGAGTTTCGCAGCGCCATCACCACGAAACCAGTGACGACCACGTCGCGCGCCCGCCCCCCGACGCCATGCCCAAATTCCGCCAGCCATCGCCCCGTTCCCTCGCGCCGTAGAGTCCCCGCATGGATTCCCGAGTGCGCTCGCCCAAGCACCTGCCCCTCATCGCTCCCTCGATTCTCTCCGCCGACTTCGCCTGCATGGGCGAAGAGTGTGATCACCTCCTCGCCGAGACCAAGTTTCAGGGCGGCGGGGCGGATTGGCTGCACCTGGACGTGATGGACGGGCACTTCGTGCCCAACCTCACGATGGGCCCGGATCTGTGCCGATGCCTGCGGGCTCGCCTCCCTCGGGCGTTTCTGGACGTGCACCTCATGGTCACCGATCCCGCGAAGTTTGTCGAGCCCTTCGCAAAGTCTGGCGCGAATCTGTTCACCTTTCACGTCGAGGTCGTCACGCCCGCGCTCGCGGCCGACCTCGCGAGCAAGATCCGCGACCACGGCATGAGCGTGGGCCTTGCGATCAACCCGCCTACGCCGGTCGACGCGATCCTGCCCCTGCTGCATCTGTGTGACATGGCGCTGGTCATGTCCGTCAATCCGGGATACTCGGGGCAGGCCTTCATCGCCCACACCCTCGACAAGACCCGAGCGATCCGCCAACGCCTCCGCGAGGACCAACGCCTCCAGATGGACGGCGGCATCGGACCCCAGCAAGCCGCCGACGTCCGGGCCGCAGGGTGCGACGTACTGGTCGCGGCGAGCGCGATCTTCAAGCACCCGCGCTCCGAGCGTGCGGGCGTCGTCGCCGCGTTGCGGGGATGAAGTCACATGAGCGATTGCCAGCCTCACGCGGACTGCGTGCGTTGCGGACGATGGAATGGGGGCCTAGAATCCTCTCCACCGCGAGGCTCGCAAAGCAGCGCGGCACATCTGGTTTGTTTCGTTGGGCGATTAGCGCAGTTGGCTAGCGCGCATCCTTGACATGGATGAGGTCCCCGGTTCGAGTCCGGGATCGCTCACTTTTCACCGGCCGGCCCGCTTCGGCGTTGCGCTGGCGCAACGTCGCGGCCGCAAAGGTCGTTCTCGGCAGGGGTTTACAAGATTCTGAGACGGGCTCGCCCTGCAAAAACCTGGGCAAGTTGTGGCGTTTATCTGGCCACCTGATCGGGCAACTGCTTCAGGGGGTTTGGGTCGTGCTCAGTCGCCGCAGCCGAGATTATCGCCACCGCAAAAAGGTTGGCGGAAACGCCCTGATTTCCTAGCCAGTCGTGGGGTTGCAAACGCTCTGATATCGGGTATCGTTGTTTTGAGGAAGGGCCCGATTCACGGGTGCCTGCGTTCGGAAGAAAGGGAGTACATTCAAATGAAGACCATGAAGTCCTTGGTGCTTGCGCTGGCCTTGGCTGCCGGTGCGACGACGGCGAATGCCGAAGTGATCACCATCAATCTCGACCGCGAGTTCAGCGGCGCGACGGCCCCGAGCGGCCCCGCCCCGTGGCTTACGGCGACGTTCACCGACATCGGTGCCAACACCGTCCGCCTTGACATGAGCCGCGCTGCAACGCTCGCGAATGGCGAGTTCATCAGCATCTGGCTGTTCAACCTGACCCCCGCCCTCTCGCCCAGCATCCTCAGCTTCAACCAGACCAGCGGCCCGACCGCAGCGGCCAGCGTCCGCACGGGCGGCGACACGCAGTCGGGCTTCCGTGGCGACGGCGGGTCGTACTTTGACTTCAAGTTCGAGTGGCCCACGAGCGGCGACAATCGCTTCGATCAGGATTGGACGACCGCGAGCGTGACCATCTCCGGCTCGGGCATCTCCACCGCGTCGTTCATGGATCTGGGCTTCGGCGCTGGCAACAGCCCCAACGGCCTGTACACCGCAGCGCACGTGCAGGGCACGGGCGGCGGCGGTCAATCCGGCTGGATCACTGGCAACCCCGTGCTTGTCCCGCTGCCCCCGGCGGCGTGGGCCGGCCTCGCGGGCCTGGGTATGGCGGGCGTGGCGACGCACCTGCGTCGGCGCAAGCACGCCTGAGACTGACAATTCATGTCATCAAACGGACGAGTCGCGAGGAGGCGGCTCGTCTGTTTTTTTGGGTTCTGTCGCGCAACGAAACGCGCGCGTCAGCAAGCGTCGCACGTCATGGGCTCAAGGCGACCTCAAGGCGCGCGACGCTTGCTGACGCGCGCGTTTCGTTTGAGGGCGATACCATTGCCCGACGCCTCCGTAGCTCAGTGGTAGAGCAGTGCTTTTGTAAAGCACTGGTCGCAGGTTCAAGTCCTGTCGGAGGCTCTTTCCCCCCGCCCCCCGCCCCCGCGCTTCTTTGCCTCTTTGGGCAAAACGAACAGAGCCCGACGGCGTTCGCCGACGGGCTCTGGAGGAAGGGAGGAAATACGAATCTCAGGGTGGCGGCTTTCGCCGTCGCCGAGGAGTGGCTCTCTCTCCGCCTGCCCAGACAACCAACCCAAGTCCTGCTTGCCTCCCATCCTCAGTCCTGACAGGTTTCGGAGCGCGGGGGCGATTGTTGCCAGAAGTTCAACACAAAAATGAGGAACGCCACGCCGACCAATCGGCGTGGTGCGAAAACTGCGCGAGTGGGTTGCGTGCAAACGATCAGACGTGCGGGCTGACCAGGAAGAACCGCCCGACCTGCACGCGGAATTCGTCGCCCTGCTCGTCTTCGAAGGTGTACTCGCCCTCCATCGTACCCCACGGGTACTCAAGGGGGCAGAAGCTCGAGTACTCGAACCGCTGGTCGGGTGCGAGGTCGGGCTGGTGGCCCACGACGCCTTCGCCCTCCACATCGTGGCGATTGCCGTCGCCGTCGACGATGATCCAGTGCCGGCGGAGAAGGCGGGCGCGCCGATCACCTCGATTGGTGATGGTGATGCGGTAAGACCAAGTGAAACGCCCCAGTGCGGGGTCGCTGCGATCCGGCAAGAACGCCGGACGCACCTCAACGCGGATGCCGCAAGTGGTGCAGTCGGAGCCTGGATCGCGTGCTAGCAAGGTTGCAACGGTGGAAGTTTCAGCAGACATACATACCCCTGAAGGAACACACCCCCTGGGACCCATGAGGTCTTTCCAGCGCCAGACACATCGCGAGAACCGCGGCGGGGCGCAGACCACATCTGTCCGACACTGATAGCGGAAGTGGCGCGACAGAATGACAAGATTTCTTTGCACGTGGTGCAAAAAGTCACAATCGGGAAAGGCACAGGTGCCGGACGGTCCCTTAAACCGGGATACTTGCATGTACGCAAACGTTCTCTCTCTCGATGTGAATCTCGGTGAGTTGGGTAATTCAGCGGCTCTGTCGGCCCACTTCCGAACTCGCCACGAAGGTCAGAAGTCGTTTCCCAAGTGGCACTTGGCTGCCCCCAGAAACCAGTTGCGAGCGTGCTGAGTCGCTGCGCAGACGTGTGTGCATCACCCCGTCGAAGCCGCCGTCCCTTCTTGGTGTTGCTCCTGCGAGGGAATAACGCACACAGCCCGAGCGTCCTTGCTCGGGCTGGTGCTGGTCCCATCAGGGGACAAGTTTGCCATGATGTTCCGCCCCGGCCTTACGCCGCGAGCAGGTTGGTCGCCGCTTCGATCGCCTGCACGACCTGGCGGACCTGGAACGGCTTCTTGAGGAAGCTGTCAAAGCCCTGGCCCTTGAGGGCCATCGCCTGGCCGTCGGTGAGCTTGCCGCTCATCGCGACGATCTTGGTGAACTGCAGATTCTCATTGCGCCGGATGCTGTCGGCGAAGACCTTGGCATCGACATCGCCCACGTGCAGGTCCATCAGGACCACATGCGGCTTGAACTTCTCGCACTCCATGCCCGCCTGGAAGGCGCTGACGCAGGAGCGGACTTCGTAGTTGGTCTGTTCGCCCAGAACCTTTTCGAGCACGTCCACGACCTCGCGTTCCTTGTCCACGATCAGCACGCGGGTGCGACCGCTGTTCATCCCCTCCAGCGGGATGCCGTGGGCACGCATGAAGCGGACGAGCTCCGAGGCAGGGATCCGTCGATCCCGGCTGCCCGGGATTCGATAACCCTTCAGGGACCCGGAGTCAAACCACTTGGAGACGGTTCGGGGGGCCACATTGCAGATCTTGGCGACTTCGCCGGTCGTCAAGACTTCCTTATCGAAGACCATCGCTCACCTCTCTATTTTGCCATGCCGGGGGCGCTCCCCATGCGAGCCAACCAACACGAACTAGTCAACTCGCCCCGCCCGACAGGGGCAATACCTGCGCTCGGGCCATGCGGACGCCAAGTCATCGGGACGTTCAACCGGTTCGTTCAGTCCAGATGGAATACGCCGCAAACTTTTCAGTTACCCGGACCCGCCCCAGCCCTGCAAACGAAGGGGACGGGAGCAGGCAGGGTCGGAAGTGGCGGTACGTCCGTGATTTCAAGGCAGTATCACCACGGAGGGCCACGGGGAGCCACGGAGATTGCACGGAGGGAAGACAGGGAGAAGACAAAGAGAGAAGCCGCGGATTTTCGCGGCCACTCTTCAAGCCCCTGATTCCCTCCACGCAACCTCCGCAGCGCTCCGTGGTGATTCTTCTGGCATCCCCAATCGTCCGTTGAACGCCTACCCTGACCTCTTGCCCCTTCCCGCGTCCGCACTCGCTGGCGTTGGTCGTGGCAGAATCGCTCTTTGGGCTTTGTCCGGATCGTCGCCAGCACGCCGTTTGGACCGCGTGCTGGACCATATAGGAGTTGACGCGTGATGCGTTCCCAGTCGCTCTCGTTCCTCGTCACCGCCCGCTGCCTCGCGCCCCTCGCCGGGCTCGCACTCACCCTCGCCGCGGCACCCGCGCTCGCCCAAGATGCACCCGCGGACGACAAGGCCCCGGCCCTTCGCGTCACCAACGAAGCGCTCCTCGATGACTTCGCGCACTACGTCCTGATCGCCCGCCCGGACCTCGCAGAGTCCAGCGCTGCGCAATTGCTCGACCGCGTGACCGACGCAAAGGACTTCGCCAACCTCGTTGAAGAAGGCGACGTGAATCGCTTCCTTGACGCGACGACTCGCGCTCAGAAGCTTCAGGGCAATGCCAATCTCCAAGCCCTCTCCGGCGCACTGATCAAGCTCTACGACAAGGGCCGCCTCGATCGCGCCCGCGACCCCAAGCAGATCGCTGAGAACATCGCGATGCTCACGGGCGGCCAGCGCGCCAAGCTCATGGGCCGCCAAGGCCTGCTCCAGGCTGGCGAGTACGCCATGCCCCAGTTGCTCGAAGCGTACCTGCAAGACCGCGACGCCGCGCTCTCCGTCGAAGCCCAGAGCGTCATGATCGGCCTGGGTCGTCAATCGATCGTTCCGCTCACCACCGGCCTGCTCGCCATGACCCCCACGCAGCAGGAGAAGGTTGTCCGCGTGCTGGGCCAGGTCGGCTACAAGATGTCCGTCCCCGCCCTCGCCGACCTTCACGGCACCACCACCAGCGACCAAGTCCGCAGCGCATGCGATCGCGCCCTCCAGCAGCTCCAGTCTCAGCCGGGCGACCCCGCTCCGCTCTACCGCCAGCTCGCCGAGGCGTACTACAGCGAGAACAGCGAAGTCACCAACTTCCCGGGCGAAGACTTCCAGTTGCTGTGGGACTTTGATCCCGCCGTCGGCCTCACCATGAACGCGATCCGCACGCCCGTCTTCCACGAAGCGATGGCGATGCGCCTCACCGAACGCGCGATGGAACTCGAAGGCGCCAACGGCAGCGTCAACCCCGACAGCCTCGCCCTCTGGGTCGCCAGCAACTACAGCCGCGAAGCCGACACCCCCGAAGGCTACATCAATCCCGCCTACCCCGTCGCCGGCGCAGCCGCCGATGGCGCAGAACCCCGCCGCAGCGCTGAGTACTTTGGCGTTGCCGTGGGTGGCGATGTCGCCAGCCGCGTGCTGGGCCGGGCCCTCAATGAGAAGGACACGCCCCTCGTCCGGCGCAGTCTCGCCGCTGTCGAGCAGACCGCGGGCGGCCGCGTCGCCCTGAGCCAGGCCGGCGCGAGCTCGCCGCTCGTCACCGCTCTCACGTATCCCAACCGCCGCGTGCAGACCGAAGCCGCCCTCGCGGTTTCCGCCGCCGCCCCCACCACCGACTTCTCCGGCAGCGATCGCGTCGTCCCGATCCTCAGCAGCGCGGTCGCCGCGGGCACCGATCAGTTCGCCGTGGTCCTGAGCCCCGACGCCGAGCGCTACCAGCCCATGCGGGCCATGCTCGAGAAGATGGGCTACAAGGTCCTCCCTGCGGGCCAGTCGCTCACCGAACTCTCCACCGCGATCGGCGAAGCCCCCAACGTCGACCTCATCATCGTCACCGGCTTCGCCGCCGAACGCAGCACGCAGACCATCGGCGAAGCCCGCGGCTTCACTCGCACCGCCGCGACCCCGATGCTGGTCCTGACCAGCCCCGAGGTCTACGCCGAGCAGCAGCGCCGCTTCGAGTCTGACCCCGCCATCGCCCTGCGTCCCCTGGGCACGGGCGAAGACTCCCTCACCAAGACCATCGAATCACTCGTTGACGTCGCTGCGGGCGGCCGCGTCTCCAGCGAAGAAGCCGAGGCCTACGCGATGCGGAGCCTCAGCGCCCTGCGCGACCTGGCCATGGCCGGCAACCCCGTGCTCAAGGTCAGCGACGCCGCGGGCCCGCTCATGAATGCTCTGCCCGCCGCCGAAGGCGAACGCCGTCAGGGCATCGCCACCGTGCTCAGTCTCGTCGGCCAGGACCGCGCCCAGCGCGCCCTGTTTGACGCGGCCCGCGCAAGCGAAGGCGAAGACCGCGCCATGCTGATCTCGCAGACCACCGAATCCGCCAAGCGCTTCGGCAACATGCTCGAGCAGCGTCAGGTCGACGAACTGGTCGTGATGGCTGGCAGCGACGACGAAGCCGAAGCCACCGCCGCCGCGGCCCTCATGGGCGCACTAAACCTGCCCAACCGCAACCTCATGCCCCTGATCCTGGGCAAGGGCACGGGCATGGTCGGTCAGCGCTAAGCCACGGCTCTGGGCCAGAACTTAAAGTGCTCTCCGAAGGCCGCGGCAACCCCGCGGCCTTTTTCATTGCAGCCGCGGATCAAATCCAGGCATCGCCGCCTTCACCCGCTGGTGCAACGCAATCAGCGCGTCCACGCTCAACGCCTCCGCCCGAATCGTCGGCGCGATCTCGCCCAGCACGCTCGCCGGAGCAACGCCCATCCCCGTCAATACCGAGCCCAACTGCTTGCGCCGCTGCTCGAACACACGCTGCGTGAACGCGAGCAAACCCGCCGGGTCCTGTGTTCGCGGCTGCGCGATGCGCCGAATCGCGATCATCGCGCTGGTCACATCCGGCGCGGGCCAAAAGCACGAGGGCGGCAGCTTCGCAATCCACTCCACCTTCGCCACGCTCTGCGCGAGTATCCCCAGCGGCCCATACTCCTTCGTCGAAGGCCCCGCCATCAGCCGCTCCCCCACCTCGCGCTGAATCGTCACAAACTGCCCCACGCATGCCTGCCAATGCGCGAGCAACACCAGCATGACAGGCGTCGCCGCCGCGTACGGCAAGTTCGCAACCATATTGAACGTGGTTCGCCCCTGCTCCCGCATCGCCCCTTCGATCATCGCCGCCAACTGCGCCGCCAGCGCATGCTTCCCATCCAGACAGTCCCCCTCATGCAGCGAAAACAACGGGTTCGCGCCAAACAACTCCCGCAGCAGCGTGCACATCCCCCGGTCAATATCACACGCGACCACCCGGCACCCCCGCCCGAGCAATTCTTCCGTCAGCGTCCCCGTCCCAGGCCCCACCTCGAGCACCACATCGCCCGCCTGCACTTCCGCCGCGTCCGCGAGTTTGCGAATCAGGTTGTGATCGATGAGAAAGTTCTGCCCAAACATCTTCTGCGGCGCAAGACCGTGGCGGGCGAGCATCTCCTTGATCTGCGCAAGCGTCTGGGGCACGGGGCGAGCGTAGCGTGGGCGAAGCGACGGACCGCGATGAGAGCCGAGGGGCGTTCGATTCAGCACGGAGACACAGAGATCAGGAGAAAGAGGAGTGGAGATCGGGGTAGGGTCCGACGACCTTGCTCGCGCCGATCTTCATCAGTCCACTCTCTCCTCTTCCTCCTGATCTCCCTCCTGATCTCTGTGTCTCTGTGCTGAAATCGAACCACCAACCCAGTCCCTGACACCCCGCCCGATACGATCCCCCATGAAGTTCGACCTCATCGACCGCGTGCTCGAGACCTCTCCCTCGCGCATCGTCGCCATCAAGCACGTCAGCAGCGCGGAGGAGTATCTCCAGGACCACTTCCCGTCCTTTCCCGTGCTCCCGGGCGTCATGATGCTCGAAGCCCTCGTGCAGGCCGCTCGCGAACTCATCGACACCAACCACCAGCCCGACCACCGCCTGGTCTTGGGACAAGTCCGCGCCCTCAAGTACGGCGCGTTCGTCCGCCCCGGCAGCACACTCCGCATCGAAGTCGATATCCAAGGCCGCGACGAGGCCGCCCGCACCTGGGACTGCAAAGGCACCGCCACCCTGATCGACCCTCAGCAAGCCCCCGGCACATCCCAGACCGCCGTCTCCGGACGTTTTATGCTTCGCCCCGTCAACGCGCAGTAGCATGGG
The DNA here is from genome assembly GCA_022843045.1 of Phycisphaerales bacterium. Classification (GTDB taxonomy): domain Bacteria; phylum Planctomycetota; class Phycisphaerae; order Phycisphaerales; family UBA1924; genus BJHL01. Next base: position 20,634 of record JALHOJ010000034.1, on the reverse strand, counting down.
CCTCCGGCCCATGCCACCTTGGTCAGCCAACCTCAGGGTCTTCCTTCGCCGCGGCGTCGAGGACATGCTCGGCAACATAGATCGCCACGTTGTTCGCGATCCCCAGCGCAATCGCATCGCTCGGCCGACTGTCGATATGCACGAGTTCGCCGTTGTCCTTGCGAAGGTCGAGCGTCGCAAAGAACGTCGCTTCCGCGAGATCCGTGATCGTGATCGACTCGATCTTCGCCCCCAGCCCCTCAACCACGTTCGCGAGCAGGTCATGCGTCTGAGGCCGCTTGATCGTGATGCCCTTGAGCCGCCGCTCGATCGCCTGCGCCTCAGGCAACCCAATCACGATCGGAAAGCTCCGCCCGCTCGCCCCGCTCTCCCCTTCCGCCCCGACATCGGTTGGCAGAACCTCGCGCAGTTCGATGATCTGGTAATCATTGAACTCGCGGATCAGGATGCGCGAAAGCTCCATGCGGACCTTGTTCATGCCTCGTCGTCCTCAGCGAGTTCCTCGTGGCGGGCGGCGTTGGGATTAAATCCGAAAATCGCGGTGCCCACGCGGACGATGTTCGCGCCCTCGCTGATGGCGACTTCGTAATCGTTGCTCATGCCCATCGAGAGAATGTTGAACGGGGCTTCCGTGAGGCGCATCGTCCGCATCTCTTCGAACAGCTCTCGGCAACGGGCAAACGCAGGCCGCGCGTCCTCGGGATTGTCGCTCTCCGCCGCCATCGTCATCAGCCCGCGCAGGCGGATGTTGACCATTTCGCCCAGTTGCTGGGCCAGCGGAATCGCGGCGGGCATCGGGCAGCCGTACTTCTGCTCCTCGCCCGAGCAATTGACCTGCAGCAGCACTTCGATCTGCTGATCCTTCTTGACGGCGATGGCCTGCAACTCCTCCGCGAGGCGGAGCGAGTCGACCGAGTGAATCAGCCTCACGAACTCGACAACCTTCTTGGCCTTGTTCCGCTGCAGGTGCCCGATCATGTGCCAGCGGACGCCCGCGCTGCTTGTCGCCGTTGTGCCCACCGTCGTCGGAGGCGTACCGATCTTGGGCTGGTTTGCCTGAAAGAGCCCCGCCTCGCCCTCGATGCCCTTGCGGAGGCTGGGCAACAACCGCTGCCTCGCCACAAACTCCTCGACGATCGCCGCGTGCTGCACCAGCACCTGCGCCCGGTTCTCGCCAAAGTCGCGATGGCCCATCTGCAGCAACCCGCGAATCTGCTCGGGCTCTGCGTACTTGGTCACGGCGACGAGGATGATGTCCCCCGCGCGCCGCCCGGCCTTCTTGGCCGCGTTTTCGATCTTGGAGCAGACCAGCTGATACCGCTCTTCAAGTGTCGCGGGCAAGGCCGCAGGCTTGATGGGCGCAGCGACCTGCACCGGCTTGCTCTTGCCAGTCGTGGATGGGCCGCTGTTGGAGGGGCCGTTGGTCTTGGACTTGCTGGAACTCTGGGACGCGCCCATGCGTGCCTCCTGCTGGGATTGCTTCGTCGCCGCCGGCTCCGCCGACGCACTGGCTCAAGCATATCGCGTCCGCACGAGGGGCCGAGCCGATCCGAAGCGAATCCCAACCTTCCAAAGAACCCAGGACGCCCGGAATCCATACATTTCCGCCGACCATGCCCAAGTTCATGACCCTGATTCCGCGCAGCCTGCTGGCGATGCTCGCCGCGCTGTTGTTCACTTGTGCTCCGAGAGCCGCCGCGCAGCAGGAGGAGGTTCAGAAGCCGGCGCCCCAAGCCGCACCAGCTCCGTCGCTGCCGAGAGCGGACAATCCCGTTGCGCCGCAGGCAACGCAGCCAGCCGCACCTTCGCAGGCGACCGCCACAACCGCCCCGACGTTCACGACGCCATCCGTCCCCTCCTATCGCCAGGCCAAGAACGTCGCCGTCATCACGATCAAGGGCGAGATCGACGGCGGCGGCCGCCTGGGCGATTCGGTGATGGTCTCCAGCGTCGAGCGACGCATCAGGACCGCCGTCCGCGCGGGCGCCGACGCCATCGTCTTCGAGTTTGACACCCCGGGCGGCGAAGTCAACGCGTCCCTGCGCGTCGCAAGCCTCATCAAGGACTCGCCCGTCGCCAACACCGTCGCTTGGGTCCGCCCCCGCGCTTTGTCGGGCGGTGCCGTCGCCGCCCTCGCGGCCCGCGAGATCATCGTCTCCGATCCCGCCAGTTTCGGCGATGCGATGCCGATCCAGTTCGGCCCGCTCGGCGCGCAAGCAGTCAAAGACAACGAAATTCTGAAGAAGGTGCTGCCGCCCCTCATCTCCGACGTCGTCGATTCCGCCCGCCGCCACAACGACGCGATGGGCCGCTACCAGCGCGACGAGTTCCTCGTCCGCGCGATCGTCGCCAACGACATGGAACTCTGGTGGGTTCGCGAGAACAGCACCGGCATCGAAATGGCCATCGATCGTCGCGAGTTTGAACTGCTCTTCCCGGGCGAATCGCCCGACGGCGCAACTCGCCTAGCCAGCACCAGCGTCGGCCGTCGCACTCAGGCCGCCAGCATCCCCAATGCCCCTGGTGGCAGCGCGAAGCTCGCCGCCGTCGCGGGCGAACTCGCGGCCAACGCCCCGACTCGCACCAGCGTGCGTCCCATGCTCTCCGCCGGGGATGCCGGGCGCTGGACGCTCGTGGACAAGATCATGGACGGCACGGCCCCCGCAACCTTCTCCGCCCAGGACCTCGCCCACTACAACCTCGCCATCAACGCGGTGTCGATCGCGCCGGGCGTCAAGCAACTGCAACCCGTGGAAACCGACGAACAACTCCGCGCTTTCTTCGGTGCCGAGCGGGTCCGGCGCCTCGACGCAAGCTGGTCCGAAGGCCTTGTGCTCTTTCTGACCAACCCGATCGTCCGCGGCGTCCTGATCGTCCTCTTCATCCTCGCCCTCTTCGCCGAGATGAGCCACCCTGGCGCGATCATCCCGGGCATCATTTCACTGATCGCGCTGATGGCCCTCATCGCTCCGCCCTTGCTCATCGGCATGGCCAGTTGGTGGGAGGTCCTGGCCATCGTCGTCGGCATCGGGCTCATCTGCCTCGAAGCCTTCGTGATTCCCGGCACCACCGTCGCCGGCGCGGCGGGCCTGCTCCTGCTCTTCGGCGGCCTCGTCGCCACCTTCCTCCCGGGAGGCCAAGGCCTCTTCCCGGGCAGCCAGCAGGAATCCAGCAGCCTCGCGTGGGGCGTGGGCACCGTGCTCGCCGCCCTTGTGACCAGTGGCGTAGGCGTCTTCTTCATCGCCAAGCACTTTGGCAGCCTGCCGATCTTCGGCAAGATGGTCCTCCGCCCCGCCGAAGACGCCGCGAGCATCACCACCATCGGCATCGCCGACCAATCCACCGCAGCACCCGCCAAGGTCGGCGAACTGGGCACCGCACTGACCCGCATGGCCCCCGCCGGACGCATCGACATCGACGGCCGGGTGATCGACGCGTACTCCGACTTTGGATTCATTCAATCAGGCAGCAAGGTGCGAGTGAGCAGCGTCGACAGCTTCCGAGTCGGCGTGGAACGCCTGCCGGACGCCGACAACCAGCCCGCCTGAAGCCCGCAACCCAAACCGGGCCAGAGTCAGCAACCGTCACCGCGATTCTCTGACACGCCCTGAACCGATCCCCCCCATCGCGTCGAATACAATTCCATATGGATCCGATGCTGGTCTGGGGTTTGGTCTTGATGGGCTCTGCCGTCCTCCTCTTGGTGGTCGAGTTGTTCGTTCCCTCAGGAGGCATCATCAGCATCACCAGCGCCGTGCTCGCGATCGCGGGCGTGGTCTGCCTCTGGCGATACGACACCATGGCCGGCCTGGGCGGCGCGCTTTCCGTCATGGTGCTGGGCCCCGCGGCGATTGCGTTCATGGTCAAGGTCTGGCCCAATACGCCAATGGGCAGACGGCTCATCAACGCCCCCAGCGAAGAAGAAGTCTTCGCCCAGCGCCAGCAGGAAGAGCAACAGCGCAACCAGCGCCTCGCGCTCATCGGCAAGGAAGGCAAGGTCGTCACCGACCTGCGTCCCATCGGCCTCGTCGAGATCGAAGGCCAGCGCTACGAAGTCCTCAGCGAAACCCACTTCGTCCCCGCGGGCAGCCGCGTCAAGGTGACGCAAGCGGACATGTCGCAACTCAAAGTCCGCCAGGCGTAGAGCCTCTAGTTGATCGCGTTCAGCACAGAGACACAGAGATCAGGAGGAAGAGGAGGAGAACCTGCCAAGGTTTTTTGCCCCATGGTTCCTCTCCTCTTTCTCTCTGGCTCTGTGTCTCTTTGCTGAAATCAAACTGGTTAACGCCCACTCACTTCGCGAGAATCGCCGCCATCAACGCATTCTGCGCGTGCATGCGATTCTCCGCCTGGTCATACACAATGCTCGTGGGCGCATCGATCACATCGTCCGTGACCTCCACCCCCCGCCGAGCCGGCAGGCAGTGCATGAACTTCGCGCCGCCCCAACTCGCGGGCAGCCCGCTGCTCGCCTTGCTCATCAGGTCCCCGTCAATCTGATAATCCGCAAAGACCTTCAGCCGCTTGCCTTCTTCGTCGGCCTGCCCCATGCTCACCCACACATCCGTGTACACCGCATGATGCCGCTCGACCGCCGCGAGTTTGGTCGTCACCTCGATCGACCCGCCATTGGTCTTCGCCAGCCCCTCACACTCCGCCACCACCCCCGCCTCCGGCCCGTAGTTCTTGGGCGTGATCACGGTGATATGACACCCCAGCATCACCGCCGCGTGCATGAGCGAATGGCACACGTTGTTCCCATCCCCAACATACGCAATCCTGGGTTGCTCGCCCCCAATGGCAAACCCCTCCCCCACTTCGTCTTTGCGGCTCTGAGTCTCTAAGTCTCTCCTCTCATACACCGTCAACAGATCCGCCAACCCCTGGCACGGATGAAACCGATCGCTCAGCGCATTGATCACCGGCACCGCCGCGTGCTCCGCAAGCTCTTCAATCGCCGCCTGCGAATACACCCGCGCGACGATCGCATCCAGCCATCGCTCCAGGTTCTTCCCATAGTCCTTGATCGACTCCCGCACCCCCAGCCGCTGCTGGCTGTGATCCATGTAAATCGCGCGAGCCCCCAGCAGCCCCGCCCCCGTCTCAAACGTGATCCGCGTCCGCAGACTCGCCTTCTCAAAGATCAGAATGATCGTGCGATTGTCCAGCAGCCGCCGCGCATAGTCACCTCGCTCGACACGATCCCGCTTCAGCCGCGTCGCCAAGGCAAACAACTCCAGCACGCAAGGCTTGGTCAGCTGCGTCAACGTCAGCAGATCCCGCCCGCGCAGCTCCGCCAGTGTGCGAGCCGCCGGCAATGCGTGCACGATCGGATTGGCCGAGTACGGAGCATGATTGGAAATCTGCGGCATAGAACCGGGATTATTGGCGCGAGCGACGAGAAAAGGACGTTTCGACCCGCACCTCGCGGCGAGCGGTCGCGACAATCAAGTGCGAAAGTGCATTGAAGCCCCTCCCAGAGGGAGGGGTTTGGGGCGGGCGTCGAACCGCAGTTGATCCAACCCTGCACCTTCAATCCACCCTCCGCCACTTTCGCACCATCGCACTCTCGCACTCTCCCTCACTTCGTCTGAAACTCCACCACACTCACCTCCGACAGATTCACCCAATACACCCGATCATCACTCCGCAGCGTGATCGCCGACCCGCTCACGCCCGTGAGCGTCCCCTCCAGCGTCACAGCGCGATTCCGATCCCGCGTCAGCCCGTTCGTGACGCTGGTCGCTGCGCTGGGCCCCTCTGGCGGCACACGCAGATACACAATGCACCCCAACCCCACCGACACCGCAAGGTCCGGCTGCAAGTCCCGCGGCGCCCGATCCCGCACCTGCGCAATCGCCGCCCCACCCACCGCCACCGCAACCAGCCCAGCCGCCGCCACCACCGACACGAGTCCGCCGCGCATGGAACACTCCTTCTCCCCGCTGCCCCGCCCCCACACTCCAACTGATTCCCCGCCCACCCCCCAGTGTTGACAACAAAATGCCAAAGTGCGAAAGTCAAAGACGCCGCCGATCCCCGCCCACTCTCGCACTTCCCCTCCGTCTCTCTGTCGCTCTCTCCTACCCTACCCCGTGCCTTGGTCCCCCCGCCGCCAAACGGTCGTCTTCGTCACCCTCATGGTCCTGGCCATGTCCTTCGTGATCTCGCTCGCGATGGCCCTGATCAACCTCCCGCTCGACGAGCGCTTTCTGGGCCGCTGGGTCAAGAACTGGCTCCTCGCCATGCTCGTCGCCTGGCCCACCGCATACATCGTCGTCCCCGCCGTGCGCCGCATCGTCGCCAAATTGGCGAAGTAACTTCTCAATCATGCCCCAACCCCGCAAACTGCACGACGAGTTCTTCCTCCGCGCCAAAGCCGAGGGATACGCCGCTCGCTCGGCCTACAAACTCCTCGAAATCCAGGAAAAACGCCGCATCTTGAAACGCGGCGACCTCGTCCTCGACCTGGGCTGCTTCCCGGGCTCCTGGCTCCAAGTCGCCAGCGAACTCGTCAACCCCTCGGGCATGGGCGGCGGCGGCCGTGTCCTGGGCATAGACCTCCAGCGCGTTGAAATCGATCTCCCGGGAAACGTCGCCACCCTCGTCGCCGACGCCTTCAAGACCGACGCCAAAACCCTCCTCGCCGCCATCGAGGAAACCAAACGCGACCGCTTCGACGTGATTCTCTCCGACATGGCCCCCAACACCTCAGGCCACGGCGACGACTTCCTCTCCGCCCGCCTCTGCGACCGAGTGCTCGACCTCTGCCCCGCGCTCCTCCGCCCAGGCGGCAATGTCCTCATGAAAGTCCTCGAAGGCGAACCCACCCCCGAAGTCATCAAGCGCACCAAGAACATGTTCCGCGAAGCCGGCACCACCAAGCCAAAGGCCAGCCGCGACGTCTCCCGTGAGATCTTCATCTGGGGGAAGGGCTACGAGCCGGCTCGAGCGTTGGTGACTCCAAAGCCGGCGGGTTCGCGGGTTGCACAGCCCCCGCCGCCGTCTGCGGCATGGCCCGATCGCCCCGCCAAAACTCCGCCGCGAGGGTCACGCTAAGGCACTGCCAATCGAGAGCGGCCGGATTCGATGCGCCACGACGGCACAAAGTCGAGGCCCGCTGCTCCCCTGACAAGCTCGCACGCCGGCAGCCCCGCCCGCTTCAACAGAATTCGCCTCGCTCTTCCCGTACCCTCCCCTCATGTCCCTCAACGACCGCGTCGCGAAGCAGCTCGAAGACATCGCGCAGATGATGGAGGTGCTGGGCGAGGATTCGTTCCGCGTGAACGCCCACAACCGCGCCGCCCGCGCCGTCTCCGGCCTCTCGGTCGACATCGCTGAACTCGCCAAGGATCGCAAGAAACTCCTCGAAGTCGAAGGCATCGGCCCCAAGCTCGCCGACAAGATCATCGAGGCTTGCGAAAAGGGCACTATCGCCGAACACGCTGCCCTCAAGGACAAAGTCCCCGCTGGCGTCCTCGACGTGCTCAATCTCAACGGCGTGGGCCCCAAGACCGCCGCCGCGATGTGGAAAACCCTCGGCGTCGACAGCCTCCCCAAACTTCGCGCCACCATCGCCGACGGCACACTCCTGACCCTGCCCCGCATGGGCGAGAAGGCCGTCGAGAAAATCAAAGCCGCCCTCGCCCTCGCCGCCGCGGGCGAAGGCCGCACCCGCCTTGGCCTCGCGTGGCCCGTCGCCATGGCCCTCGCCGAGTCCATCCGCGCCATGCCGGGCGTCGCCCAGGTCGAGCCCGCGGGCTCCCTCCGCCGTGGCCGCGAAACCGTCGCCGACATCGACATCGTCGTCGCGATGAAGCCAGGCCACGAAGCCGAAGGCGAGCGCGTGATGGAGCGCGTCGCGAGCGCCCCCATCGTCGCCCAGGTGCTCGTGCGAGGCCTGACCAAGACCAGCGTCCGCGTCCACATGGACGCAGACTTGGCGCGCTGGGGCAGCGAAGAAACCGCCGCCACTAACACCGCAACCGAGGCCACACCCGCCCCCACCTCCACCTCCACCGCCAAGACGATTCAGGCCGACGTCCGCGTCGTCCCGCTCGCCTCCTTCGGCGCGGCACTCCAGTACTTCACAGGCAGCAAAGAACACAACGTCCGCGTCCGCGCCCTCGCGCAGCAGCAGGGCCTCACCCTCAATGAATGGGGCCTCTTCAAGGACGATGAGTGGGACGCCTTCCGCGAAAAGAAGTTCAAGGACGACGCGCAGGGCCACACCCAGATGCTCGCCGCCATGCCCAAACGAATCGCCGGCACTACCGAGGAAGACATCTACGCCGCGTTGTCGCTCGCCTGCCCCGCTCCCGAAGTCCGCGAAGACCGGGGCGAAGTGAGCGGGGAAGTTGGTGGCAAGCAAGTCGCCGCATCGATGAGCGATCTCATCACCATCGCCGACATCCGCGCCGAACTCCACGCCCACACCACCGCCAGCGACGGCAGCCTCTCCATCGAAGAACTCGCCCGCGAAGCCCACCGTCGCGGCTTCCACACCATCGCCGTCACCGACCACAGCCAAAGCTCCACCATCGCCGGCGGCCTGCGCCCCGACCGCCTCCGCAAGCACATCAAGGACGTCAAAGCCGTCCACGACAAACTCCACGCCGAACTGGGCCTCACCGTCCTCTCCGGCAGCGAAGTCGACATCTTGGCCGACGGCACCCTCGACTACGCCGACGATCTGCTCGCGCAGCTCGACGTCGTCGTCGCCAGCCCCCACGCCGCGCTCACGCAAGACCCCGCCACGGCGACCAAGCGCCTGCTCAAAGCCATCGCGCACCCGCTCGTGCACATCCTGGGCCACCCCACCGGCCGCCTCATCCTGCGCCGCCCGGGCCTCGAGCCCGCAATGGCAGAACTCATCGCCGCCGCAAAGGAGCACGATGTCGCCCTCGAAATCAACGCCCACTGGATGCGCCTTGACCTCCGCGACACCCACGTCAAGGCCGCCGTCGATGCTGGCTGCGACATCGCCATCAATTGCGACGTCCACGAACGCACCGACTTCGACAACCTCCGCTTCGGCGTCATGACCGCCCGCCGCGGCTGGCTCCCCAAGGCAAGTTGCGTCAACACCTGGACCGCCAAGAAACTGCACGCGTGGCTCAAGCGCAAGCGGTAACGGTTGACGCGTGGGCGGACCATGCTGGCATCTGAACGCAGAGGAAAACAGAGTAGAAAATGAGAGGAAGGCAGAGAGGCAAGTAGTTGGAGATACAGCGTGCCTGCACGAGCAAACATGCGCACTGCTTCCCCGCCTCTGTCTTCCTCTTCCTATCTCTCTGTCTTCCTCTGCGTTCCAAAGCCCTCACGCCCCGCTCCCCAATCATCGCCCCTCATTCACACAATTCACAAACCGCCCCTCCACCTTGTAGTGCTTCACGATCCGCACCGTCTCCTCCGCCACCGCCATCTGGGCCTGATCCGTGCTCGCGCCGCAGTGGTGCGTCGAATAAACCCCACTCATCACCGCCGTCTCACTCTGCCACGCCGCCTCAGTCTCCGTCGGCTGTGGATCAAACACATCCAGCCCCGCCCGCAACCCCTTCGACCGCACCGCTTCCCGCAGCGCAGCCTCATCCACAATCCCGCCCCGGCTCGTATTGATGAAGTACGCCCCCGGCTTCATCGCCTCAAAGAACGCCGCGTTGAACAGCTTCTTCGTGCTGTCCGCCAGCGGCAGGTGCACCGTGATCGCATCCGCGCGCCGGGCCAGCGCGAGCAGCGCGGGCGTGTCCGTCCCGCCAAACTCACAGTTCAGCGCGCTCGCATGCTGCGGCGTGATCGACCGGCTCCACGCGACGACGTTCATCCCAAACGCCACCGCCCGCTTGATCACTTCCTGCCCAATCGCCCCAACGCCCACCACGCCCAAGGTCATGCCCTTGAGCCCCTTGGCCTTGCTGAACTCCTTCTTGTTCCACTTGCCCGCATGCGCGCTCGCGCACTGATCCGGAATCCGCCGATCGCACGCCAGCAGCAACCCCATCGTCAGTTCCGCAACCGCCACCGCGTTCATCCCCGGACAATTGCACACCCCCACCTTGTGCTTGCTCGCCGCGGGCACGTCGATGTTGTCCACGCCCGACCCCGCCCGGATGATCAGCTTCAGACTCTTCGCCCCCTCAAACACCGCAGCCTGCACCTTCGTCGATCGCACGATCAGTACTTCCGGGTCGTTCGTCGCCACCAGCCCCGCCAACCCCGTCGCGCCCGCGTTGGGATCGTTGATCACGCTGCAACCCAACGCCTTCAGCCCTTCGAGCCCGGCCTTCTCAAACTTGTCCGCGACGAAAACGCGCATGGTGGTGGTCTCCTTGGCGGAGTTTAGTTCCCTCCCGCTCCAAACCCAAACCCACCCGCCGCAGCCTCGCGTTCCCAAGGAATCCCTCTAGGAAAAACCGCCCAATCCCCCTTCGCTAGGGCCTTCTCGTCAGCCTAAGTCCTTGACACATGCCAAGTTCGCGGTAGGATCGCCCATGAACCAAATTTTCCGTTCCTCGATCGTCCTCGCTCTCTGCGTCGGCTCGCAAGCCCTCGCCAGCACCCTCGCCTCTGACCAGGCCGCCAACTACACCAGCTGGGGCCAGAACCAGCAGGCCCAGGGCGGCCAGGGCTTCGGCCCCTGGATCCACCTCTTCCAGATTCCCAGCACGGGCGGCTTCGCAGGCCAGTTCCTCGGCACCGCCAACAACATTGACCTCAACAACGCCGGTCCCACCGCATGGGCCCTCTACAGCAACAACGGCGGCGCGGGCGGCAGCGGCATCCAGAAGGCCGCCAGCCTCCGCACTTTCACCACCGGCACCATGCAGGTCGGCCAGACCTTCGCCATCCAGATGGAAAACGGCGACGTCCGCGCCGGCAACGGCAACCCCAACAACGGCCCCGTGGACTTCGGCTGGGTCGGCGTCGTCCTCCGCAGCGGCACCCAAGCCCAGGAAATCGAAGAACCCTTCAGCCCCTTCGGCGAGCTCAAGGGCACCATCGCCGTCGGCTTCCTGGGCGGCAGCACCGAGTACTTCGTCTACGACTCCGTCTCCCCCAGCGGCCGCAGCACGGGCGTCCCCTTCACCACCGCCGGCCTGAACATCGAGATCGCGTATCTCGCGACCGGCCCGCAGGTCTTCAACGCCGAAGTCCGCATCACGCCCCTGGGCGTGCCCAACGCGCAGACCACCGTCGTCCCCGCCCGCATCGCCGGCCCCGTCGACACCTTCGGCATCTACAGCCGCAACGCCGAGTTCTCCGACACCTACTTCAACCGCGCCAGCCTCACGCAGACCGGCCCCACCCCCTGCGACTCCATCGACTTCAACAATGACGGCGCGACTTTCGACCCCACCGACATCGACGCCTTCCTCAGCGTCTTCAGCGAAGGCCCCTGCATCCCCGCCGAAGCCACCTGCAACGACATCGACTTCAACAACGACAACAGCCTCTTCGATCCGTGCGACATCGACAGCTTCCTGAGCGTCTTCAGCGAAGGCCCTTGCGCCTGCTGATCCGCCGCAACGCGATCGAAATCTCCAATGCGCAACGCAACGACCGGCCCCGCGCCGGTCGTTGTTCTTTTCAGCCCGCGCGCCTCACGGCATCAACAGATCCACTCCCTGCTGCTGCGGCTGCATCCCAGGCCGCCCCGGCTCTGGCAATGGCGTAAACACCGCTGGTATCCCAATCGGCGCAATCGGCACCGCGTCATGCACCACCGCAGGGTCCTTTACCGCCTGCAGCTTCGCCTCAATCTCGCGCTGCCTGCGCTGATGATCCGCCAGCCGAGGCGACTGCTCGTTGGTCATGCGGATCATCATGATCTCCTGGCGAATGCTCGCCAGCGCAAGCCCCCACGAGTCAATCGCCTTCTTGCGATCCCCCTCGTCACGATTCCTGCGCCACAGCGCATCCGCGAGGTGATCCAGAATCTCCCAGTTCTCCTCCCCGCCCAGCATCGCCGCGCTCCGCTCCAGCAGCGTCACCGCCCCCAGCCGCACCGTGCCATCCGCGAGAGTCTGATCATCCATCTGCCCCTGCTTATATCGCAGCCAGCCGATCGTGTCCGCAACGCTCGCCTCTTCGGGCAGTTGCTCATGCGCCATCTCGATCAACTTCGCCGCCTCCGCGATGTCGCCCCCTCGCTCCAAGATCATGTACCCATAGTTGTTCCCCGACCAACCTTGCTTGGGATTGAGTTCCAGGGCAAGCTTGTAAACCTCCGCTGCCGCCGCCTCACGCACCTGCCCGTTCAGCGCATTCGCAACCAGGTACGCAAACTCCGGTCGCACTGCTTCGATCGTGTCCCCTTCCCACTCAATCGGAATCTGCAGCGCGGCCAAACTCATGTGCAGCCGCTCCACATCCTGCCAGAACATCACCAGCCGCCGATTGTCCTCCGCGTCGCCCCGGATGATGCTCATCCGAATCCACTCCGCGCCCAGTTCATCGCTCACTGGCTGCGACCGCACGTACAACTCCTCGAGCAACCGCAGCAAAGGCGTCGCATCCTCCATCGCCGCCAACCGCTGCGCCACCCTCCCCGTCGCGTCCGACCGAGCCTTCCCAACCGTTGCTGCGTTCGCTCCTCCGCCCCCAGCCCCACCTCCGGCCCCACGACTCACACTCTGCGCAAACACATCAATCGCATCAAGAATCGCCCCGGCATCCTCAGGCGCATTCCCACACAGCAAGTCCACCCGAAGCGCAGCCAGATCCGCCGGCCACGCCCCATCCCCCTGCACCTCCCGCACATAGTCCAGCAGTTCCAGCGCGCCCCGCTGCTCCTCCGCGCTCGCCGTCCCCACCGCCTCCGCCCGCACCAATCTCGCAACACTCAGAATCCCCGCACTCTGCGCGGGCGTGATCGTCGCTCGCTGAATCCCCACGCTCCGCAGCGCACTGGCCGCCTCCCGATACGCCCCCGCCCGCACCAGCGCCTGCGCCAGTTCCGCCTGATTCGCAAACGTCGCCGGCCGATTCGCCAACCGCGCAAGCATCAACCGCTGCGCCTCCTCCGGCTTCTGCAGCACATCCCGCACGATCCCCTCGCGCTGCCGTCCCAACTCATCCAGCGCGGTGATCGCATACTGCTTCGCAAGCAGTTCCTCCGCCTCCGCCCCCTTGCCGCTGGCCACCAGCGCCCGCGCCAGATGCCCCGCCAGCACGGGCGACTCCGGCCGCGCCGCCAGCAACTCCCGAAGCCGCGTCGCATCGTTCTCCACCGCCCGCTTATCCCCGCCGCGCTGCCAAGCGCTCGCAAGCACTTCAATCAACTCCCGAGGCGTCCCCCGATCATCCATCAACCCGCCCGCCTCAATCCGCGCCTGCCGCCACAACCCGCGCTGCGCCAGATCCAGCGTCACCAATCGCCGCACCAGCGGACTCGCCGCATCCCGCTCCCGCATCGTCCGCACGATCCCCGCAAACGCCTCCTCATTCCCCGTCGCCACGCCAGGTCGCAGCAACGCAATCCGCGCATCCGCGATCGCCGGCGCATCCGGATCGATTGCCGCCGCCCGCGCCAGCAAGTCCAGCGCCTGCGCCGCCCGCCCTCGCTGCGTCTCCACTTGCGCCGCCAGCGCGAGCACATCCTGATTCGCATCCGTCGCGGCAGCCGCCTGCGCAAGCACCGCCCCCGCCGCCTCCACATCACCCGCCGCAAGCAACACCCGCGCCGCGAGCGCCACCGACGGTCCAGTCCCCGCAAACTCCCGCGCCGCCGCCTTCGCCTCGCCCTCACGCCCAAGTTGCACCAACGCCGCGCACCGCGCCGCCGTCAGCGCCGCTCGCACGTTCACATCTCCACCCGCCGGAGCCGCCTGCACCAGTTCAAGCCCCCGCGTCGGCTGCTCAAGTCGCAGCGCGAGCGCTCCCGCGAGCACCGCCGCCTCACGCGATCCCTCCGCCTTGCTCGCCAGCGCCTTCTGCACCGCCCCGATGTCCCGCCCATGAGTCACCAACGCTTCGCCACATTCCGGCCCCGCCAACGGATCCCGCGTCAGCACGCTCACCAGCGCCGCGATCCGCGCTCCCACCTTCGCATCCGTCCCCGCCCCTTCGTTTCGCGCATCCACCACATCCAGCAACGCTCCCAAAACTCCCCGCCGATCCGCCCACGCGCTCGCGCCCGCCGCCGCTTCCTGCAGCAGCGCCACAGCATCCCCAGGAGGCAGCGCCATCGCCGCCAACTCCGCCCTGCGCACACGCCCCGTCGGCGTCGCCTCGCCCTCCACGGGCGCGCTCACGACCCGCGCCAAAGCGCCGGGAACTTCGCCCGCCCCGCGCAGCGCGCGAGCCACCTCCGCATGCCAAGGTTGCGGCAATTGATCACCAGGCAACGACTCCACCACCTGCAACGCCGCTTCCGCCGGATTCCCCGCCCGCAAGCTCACCCCCGCCAGCCGCAGCCGCGCCTGCCCGTCATCCACCGCCGCCGCCGCCATCGCGGCCCGATACGAATCACTCGCCGCCTCCCACTCGCCCAGCATCGCCCCAAGATCACCCGCGCGAACCAAAAGCTGCCCGCGCCGCCGCAGCAATTCCGCAAAGTCCGGATTCGTCAGCGCCGCCTGCCCCAACCCCGCCGGCTCCAAATCACTCAATGATGCCAGCGCTTCCCGCGCCGCGGCCAAGTACCCCGCATCCGCAAGCCGCTCGCCCAGATCAGCCTCCACCAACCGCCGCCGCACCACATCCCGCTCCAGCGACCGATCCTCTCGAGCCGTCGCCAGCAACGTCAGCGCCCGCTCCGTGTCCCCCGCGCGATGCTCCTCCCGCGCCAGCACCCGCAGCGGTTCCGCCGCGCGAAGCCCGCTCTCCACCGCCGTGCGCAGCGTCGCCACCCCCGTCGACCGCCGCCCAGCCCGCACCTGCAACGTCCCAACTTCGCCCGCCAGTCTGGGCGACCCCGGATCATCAACCAGCGCGCCTTCCCACTCCCGCAGCGCACCGTTCACATCTCCATCCAGCAGCCGCAGCCGCCCACTCACATACTTCCGCTGTGCCCCCTCAGCATCCACCACCGCATCCTCCGCGTCCGCTTCCGTCGCCTTGATCGTGCCAATCTGCCGCAGAGCATCGTCCAGACTCAATGCGTGCCGCTCCCGCTGCTCCACCGGCGCAACGCCCCACTCCGTCCCCAGCGCGGGCAAAGTCGCGGCCGGCCCCGGATTCCGCCGCGCCGCATCCGCAAGTTCTCGCAGCCGATCCAACGCCCCGCGCAGCGCAACATCGCGCGCGCCGCCATCCACCGCCGCAACGCCGGCTTGCTGACCATCGCCCACACCCGCGCCCGACTGCGAACCAGGCCTCCCCGCGCACCCCGCCAGCGCAACCAGCAACGCCGCCGTCACGCCCAGTCGAGCATGGCAGCCACCACCGATCCGCACGGCACGATCAAAGCAAGAAGGCATCGCAACAGGTTACGAGCCAACCCGTTCTCACGATGCAATGGCAACCGATTCAGCTTTCGACCCCGGACCCTACGCCCCCGCCGGCGGCTGCCCCTTCGCACGCTTCGCCCGCGGACGTGGAGATTCGCCCGGCCCATGCGTGTGCGTCGCCCGCGTAGTCCGAGGCCCACGCGCCGAGTCCACCTCCGCCGACGTCGGCACCGGCTCCCGCCCAGGCACCTCCCGATGCGGCGCATGCCCCTCATGGTCTGACCAATACTGCAGCTTCGCCAACAGTTCCACCCGCCCCTCATCCCCCGCCATATCTCCCAGTTCCTGCCCGATCGCCTCCACGCTCGCGTCCGCCGCGACCGCTTTCTCACGCCGCAGGAGCGCCAGCAGCCGCTCATCAATCGGACATGCCGGTCGAGACAACCCCAGCGCCACCACCCGCGCCGCCGCGAAAGGCGTCATGCCCTCCAGCGCTGCCAAGGTCTGATACGTGTCCTTGCGACTGCCCAAAAGCAGCGGCGACACCTGCACGCTCTGCTGCCGCTGATACACATCCTCCAAAAACGCCCGCAGCCGCAGCGCCCGCTCCATCGCCAGCGGATACTTCTCCCCAAGCCACTCCGCGATATGTTCCGCCTGACACACCCGAAGCTCGTTGTAATCAACGACCGCAGACAACACCCGCCGCAGCGCCGCGTGCGCCTGCGACGTCGACGCCTCCCACAACAGCAGCGCGTACACCGCCTGATGCGTCAACGGATCACTGGCTGGCGGCGCGGGAGGCGGAGACAGAAACTCCGCCGGCGCAGTCTCCGGCAACCGAAGCTTCCGCAGCAGCGCAGGCCAGCGTTTCGCGTCGAGCACGCTCATGCCGGCTCCTTCCCGCCCTGCTCGCCGCTCTCGTCCTCAGGCAGAGGCAACTCCCCCTTCTCCGCCATCTCCTGCCGCACCTTGTCCAACGCAGCCAGAATCTTCGCCTGCTTCTTCAGTGTCTCATCCAACCGAAAAATCAAGCTCGGCATCGTCCGCACCCGCACCCGCTCCCCAACCTCCCGCCGAATATGGGGCGATGCGGCATTGAGCCCATGCAAACTCAGGTTGCCCTTCTCAGCCGGCAGCACCGACACATCCACGAAACACTCTCGCCCATCCTGCGTCACCTTCACCCCCGTGATCGTGAGCAGTCCGCCGATGCGAGGATCGTTGAACCCGCGCGAAAACACCTCGCGAAGAGCTCGATCGATCGCGGAAGAGAGTTGATCCTGCTTGGTGGACATAGGAAATCGAAATCAGCAAAGCGAAAAGGGAAAATGAAGCCGGAAAGAACGCTAGCGCGGGGACTCTGGGTTGGAAACAGAACTCGATCGCGCGGTACGGTGCGCGCCGTGCCGGGTCGGAGGGATCGGCGGCAAATCGACAGGCGCCGGCACATGCTGATCATGCAAGTGCTCAGCAGGTGACCGATTGGCCGATTCTCCAGCCAATTCCGCCGCCAGCTCACTCGCCCGAGCCAGCATCTCGTCCGCCAGCGAAGCATCGTCGCGAGCCTCAGCCTCCGGATCGACATCCTCCCAGTCCATCTGCGAGGCATGCAGCACCTGCCGCGACACATCGCCCAGCTCAGCATCGGGAATCGCCCGCAGCTTTGCGACAATGCGATCCAGCGTCTGCCCCACGTGCTTCCCGTCGCTCCCCACCATCGCCAGCCCCAGCCGCGCCAGGTTCAGCGTCTCCTGATGCGCGACTTCCGCCACCGCCACCATGTGCTCCCGATGCAATCGGTCCTTCACCGAAAGCACCACCCGCCGCTTGTCCTTGAGAGACTCAGCGTCGTGAATGTGCAGGTCGAATTGGAGGATGCCGAGGATCACGATTAGGCACTAGGGACTGGGCATCGGGCATCAGGGAAAGACGCGAGTTCCTCACGCCGCACCGGACCACCAGCGTCTTTGCCAGTGCCCGATGCCTAGTGCCCAATGCCTGTTTACAACGTCCTCTTCACTTCAACCTTCTTATAGCACTCGAGCACGTCACCTTCCTTGATGTCGTCATAACCGTCGATCTTCATGCCGCACTCAGTGCCACTGCGGACTTCCTTCGCGTCGTCCTTGAGCCGCTTGAGCTGCGCCAGCTTGCGGTCGTGCTCCACGACGATGCCGTTGCGCGTGACGCGGATGAGCGCGTCGCGTGCCACCGTCCCGTCCGTGACGTAGCAGCCCGCGATGTTCCCAACCTTGCTGACCTTGAACACCGCGCGAACTTCCGCATGGCCCAGCACTTCTTCGCGAAGCTCCGGCGCCAGCATGCCCTCGGCGGCCTTCTTGAGGTCTTCCACGATGTCGTAGATGACCTGATAGGTGCGGATCTCCACGCCCTTCTGCTCCGCAAGCTGGCGAGCCTTGCCGCTGGGAATGACGTTGAACCCGATCACAATCGCCTTGCTCGCTTCCGCCAGCAGAACGTTGCTCTCGGTGATGCCGCCCACCGCCGCGTCGATGACGCGAACCTTGACCTCTTCGGTCTTGATCTTCTCGCACTCGCTCTTGAGCACGTCCACCGTGCCCTGCTGGTCGGTCTTGAGAACGATCTTGATCTCCTTGACCTCCTGCTCCGTGCCGGCCGTCTGCGTGTTCTGAATCTGGCTGAACAGGCTGTCCAGCGTGAGCTTGGGCGCCGCAAGCTGCTGATGCCGCTCGCGCTGCCGCCGCTGGTCCGCCGCATCCTCTGCCTGGCGAAGATTCGCCGTGACAAAGAACTTGTCGCCCGCGTCGCACACCATGTCCATGCCCGAAATCTGCACGGGCATGGGCGGGATCGCTTCCTTGACGCGCACGCCCTTGTCGTCGGTGATGTCGCGGATGCGCCCGAAAGCGCGCCCCATCACAACAAAGTCGCCGACCTTCAGCTTGCCCTGCTGCACCAGCACGCTCGCCACCGCGCCGCGGCCTTCTTCCATCTTGGCTTCGATGACCGTGCCCTGAGCCGCGCCGTCAAAGTCGGCCTTGAGCTCCAGCACCCCCGCCTGCAGATCCAGGATCTCAAGCAGCTTCGGAATGCCTTCTCCCGTCACCGCGCTCACGCGCACGCACTCCACATCGCCGCCCCACTCAACAACGTTGAGCCCCGCGCCCGCCAACTGGCCCAGCGTCTTCTGAATCTGCTGCTCCGTCGCGTCCGGACGATCCACCTTATTGAGCGCAACCACGATCGGCACCTTCGCCGCCTTCGCATGGTTGATGCTCTCCACCGTCTGCGGCATCACGCCCTCGGGCGCCGACACCACCAGCACCACAACGTCCGTCAGCTTCGCCCCGCGAGCACGCATGCCCGTGAACGCTTCGTGGCCGGGCGTATCCAGGAACACAACCTGCTTCTTCTCGCCCTCAACCTGAACCTGCGCCACAAACGCGCTGGTCTTCTGCGTGATCCCGCCCGCTTCGCCCGCCGCGACATTCGCGTTGCGGATCTTGTCCAGCAGACTCGTCTTGCCATGGTCGACGTGGCCCAGAATCGTGACCACCGGCCCGCGAGCTCGCACATCCACCTGCTTGCGATCCGCCGCCGCCTGCGTCACCGTCTCCTCGGCCGTCTTCGCTTCCGTCACCTCAAGCTCAATATCAAACTCCATCATGATCTCAGTCGCCCTGACCGGATCAATCGCGGAGTTGATCGTCGCCATCGTCCCTTCCATGAACAGCTTCTTGACGATGTCCGCCCCCTTCACGCCAGTCGCCGCCGAAAGCTCCTTGATCGTGAACGGCGCGGCGATCCGCACCTTCCCGTCAAACTCTTCCTCGTCGCCCGCATGCCCGGCGCGATCCAGGTCCTGCTTGCGCTTCTTGAGGAACCCGCCCGCGCGAGCCAGCCGTGCCTCGCGCTCGATCAGGTCCTGCTCGCTGTAAATGCCCTGCGTCGGCCCCGTCCACTCCGTATCGCTCCGCCCGCGACGCCGCTCCGGCACGCCCGCCCCGCTGCTGCGCTTCGCGCCAGCGCCCACCCCATCGCTGCGCCGCGGACTCCGCGACCGATCATCCTCTCGCCCAGCCCCGCCGCCCGGACGAGGACCCGAAAACCCAGACCCAGGCGGACGCGGCCCGCGCGGCCGCGGAGCCTCAACCTGCTCGGGAGCTTCCACACGCACGATCTTGGGACCGGCCAGCCGCACCGGCGTTTTCACTTCAAGCTTCGGCCCCGCGGGCGACACCGTCGTCGGCCGCGTCGGCACATTCATCGGCGCAGGCGTCACCGTTCGAGGCGGCGTCACCGGCCGAGCCGGCCCGCCCACGGGCGGATGCGCAGGACCATGCCCCGCCACCGGTCCTGGCCCATGTCCTGGCCCATGTCCTGGCCCATGCGCCGTCCCATGCCCCGCCGCCGGCGCATGCCCAGCCCCAGGACCATGCGCAGCCGGCTTGATCACCGTCGGCTCAATCGTCGGCGCAATCTTGGTCGCCTTGGGCGCAGGAGCATCCTCATCAATCGGAGCCAGCACCGGCTTGGCATCATGCCGCGTGTCGTGCTTCGGTTCCGACTTGTGCTCGGGCTTTGCTTCCGGCCTTGCTTCCGGCCCCGCTTCGGGCTTGACCGGCGCAGCCTTCGCCTCCGGCTTGCTCTCAACCTTCGCCTCAGGTTTGGACTCAACCTTCGCTTCGACCTTGTGCGTCTCGGCCTTCGCTTCGACCTGCGGTTCAGCCTCCGCCTTTGCAGGCGCATCGATCGTCACCGGCTTGGCCTTCGCCTTCGGCCCGGCGGGTGCTTCGATCGTCGCGACCCCACCCTCGCTCGAGTCGGTCGTGCCGTCTTCCTTCTTCTTCTTGGCCGCGGGCTTCTTCTTGACCTTCTCCAGGTCCACCTTCTCGCCCGTTTCGACGGCGGTGCCACTGCCCGCCCCCTCGCCGCTGAACCACTCGCGGATGGTCTGCTCGAGCCCGGGGCCGATCACGGAAAGGTGCTTCTTCGCGACCGCCTGCTCCAGGCCTTCCGCGATGCACTTCTGCATGATGACCTTGGAATCAAGGCCCAGCTCACTCGCCAATTGGTGCAACTTCTTCGTAGCCAATCAATGCTCCTGCGACCGACACTCAAACCAAACCGCTCCGACCCAATCCCCCGGCTCAAATCACATCACCACAAAGACACAAAATTCACAAAGTCCGATCCAACTCTTCTCTTCTTTGTGCCCTTCGTGTCTTTGTGGTGATTCCTCTTACTGCCCCCCACCCAG
>JALHOJ010000033.1 GCA_022843045.1 Phycisphaerales bacterium | reverse complement strand
GCGGGGAACCTGGGGGGGGGGGGGGCGGGGCGGGTGCAACGAGGTCGTCGGGCCGCGGCACGGCCCAAGCCTATCCGTACGCAATGAGGTATCGGTTGAGCGACCCGCGGGGGTCGAGTGGGGCCCCGGACTGGAGGGTTGTACCGTCCAACGGTCAATTGGTTCCATGAAACCGCACGAAACGCCACCGTCAGGGAGCGTCGCGGGGCAATGGAATCCAAACACGGCGACGCTCTCTCACGATCGCGTTTCGTGCAGCGTGTCGATAGACTGGTTCGTGTCGCCAGAACTGTTCATGATCCTCGTGCTCGCTACGTCCCTGATCGCGGGGCTGGTGGGGTCGCTCACGGGGCTGGGCGGGGGGATCATCCTGACACCGATCCTGGTTCTGGGCTTCGGGGTCGATCTTCGATACGCCGTGGGAGCGTCGCTGATCGCCGTGGTCGCCACCAGCTCCGGCGCGGCGGCGGCCTACGTCCGCGAGGGGTGGACGAACGTCCGCCTGGCGATGGTGCTGGAAGTCGCAACCGTCTTTGGAGCCATCGCGGGAGCGCTGCTCGCCGCGAGAGTCCCCGTGGGGGTCATCGCGCTGATCTTCGGTGTGATGATGTTGTGGACGGCGTGGTCTTCGCGGACCCAGCGAGTGCAGACTCCTGCGGATGTCCGCGCGGATGGAAGTGTGATCGAACCAGACACCCTCGCGACCCGCCTGCGCCTGCATGGCATCGAACCCAAAGCGGGCGGAGCGGGCACGCCATATCTCGTGCACCACCTTCCCGCCGGATTTGCGATCATGTTTGGTGCGGGCGTGCTCTCAGCCCTCATCGGCATCGGCAGCGGCATCGTCAAGGTGCTGGCGATGGACAAGTTGATGAAGTTGCCGTTCAAGGTGTCGACCACGACCAGCAACTTCATGATCGGCGTCACGGCGGCGGCGAGTGCGGGCGTGTATCTGCATCGCGGGCAAGTCGAGCCAGGACTCGCCGCGCCGGTGGCGATCGGGGCGCTCGCGGGCGCGTTTGTGGGCGCGAAGATTCTGCCCAAGGCAAAGGTGAAGACGCTTCGCATCGTGTTCGCGATCATCGTCGCTGCGGCGGGTTTGCAGATGATCTACAAAGGCGCGTCGATGGTTGGTTGGCTGGGCGGCGCGGCGGCAGGAGGCACGACGCCATGACCAATACGCCCATGCCGCCAACTCAGCCTGCCCCCGCGAGCGGCCGCGGCATGCGCACGCTGCTCGCCTGGCTGCTCAACGCAGGCACGCTCCTCGCGCTGGCGCTGGGCATCGCGGGGCTGATCTGGTCGTTTGCGCAGCGAAGCGGCCTGGATCCCGCGACGCTCAAGTCCTTCACGCCCGGGGACAGTTCCGCGTTTGATCGCGCGATGCAGGGCACCCTCGATGCCCAGACGATCATGCTCGCCAGCGCGGTGGTGCTGGTGCTCACGCCGATCCTTCGCGTGTTGATCGCGATGGTGCTCTTCGGTCGCGAGCGCGACTGGACGTACGTCGGCATCTGCCTTGTCGTGCTGGCGGGGCTCTCGCTGGGGGCGGTGGGAATCATCAAGTAGGAGCCACGCCATGGCCAAGAAGACGTCAACAAAGCCTCATCGCAAGACATCGAAGCCGGCGAGCAAGAAGACCGTGAAACGCGGCTCGAAACCCGCCCCGAAGCAGTTCGCTGCGCGAGCCGACAAGGGTGCGCCCGCGAGCGTGGCGCTGGACCGCATGAAAGCACCGCTGCGCAGCATCGCCTGGGCCGCGGACGCCGCGATTCGCGAACTGTCCAAGGACATCGAGGCCAAGGTCGCGTGGGGCAACGCGGGGTACAAGGTTGCGGGCCACGATCTGTTCGCGATTTGCGAGCACAAAACGTATGTGAGCGTCTACTTCGGCAATGGTGCGTTGCTGGGTCCGCAAGACGAAGCGCACTTGCTCGAAGGCTCTGGGAAGCTGCTGCGTCATGTCAAACTTCGCGCGCCCGACGAAGCGGAGAGCGGATCGTTCCGCGCGTTGTTGCGGGCGGCGCTTGTCGTCGCGAAGCGGCAGTCCTCCACTGCGTGGAATAGGAATCGCACCAAGTCGTGAGCCGATGCCGACATCGAACTCACGGCGTAACTGATGGTCCTCACGCCGCCCCGCTCATCCGCTTCCCATTTGCGAACGCCTGCTGGCTGTGGACGATCGGCTTGCTCGCGCCAGCGTCGTCGAGCACGGGCAGCGGGCCGGCCGGCGTGCTCGCAACCAGCGGCGACTGCGCACTGCCGATAGCGCCCGCGCCGCCCGAAGCGTTGATCGCGCCGCCCTGTTGAGCCTTGTTCGCGCCGTACCACCAGCGGATGCACTTTCCGAGCATCTTGACCTGCCACGCGCTGGGCGGCTTCGCGAGCGTTGCGATCCCGCGCTTGCTCGTGGAGATGTACAGCGGGCGCGTCATCGCAAGCAGGCCCTCTTCGCCCCGACTCACGCCCATGCCCGACATGCCGCGGCCCGCGATGCTCACGCCCGGGTGGGCGCTGGGCATGATGCAGTCGTTGATCATCACGTTGGTTGCGCCCAGACGCTCCGCGAGCAGTTGTCCCGCCTTGGGCGAACCGAAGACGCTTGCCGTGAGGTGCTGGTCGCAGCGACGATGGATCATCAGCGCTTCTTCGAGGTTCACGCACCGCACCACTGCCAGCAGTGGGCCAAAGTGCCGCCCCTCGACCGCCTCTGTCGTCGGGTTGCAGTTGATCAGCACTGTCGGCTTGAAGCGCCGGTTGAGCGTTTCGTCGGCGACTTGTCCCTCGATGGGAGCGCCAGGCGTCTGGGGCGAAGGCATCGACCGATCCAGCGCGGCCACATCCACCGCCCCGCCCGCGAGTGCCTTGCTCGCGAGTTCCTTGCACTTCTGAGCGGCGTACTCGTCGATCATGTCCACGGGCTGTGCGCCCGCCGCGAGCTTGGCAAGCTGCGCGATGAACTTGTCGTAGACCTTCTGATTGCCCACCACCAGCGCACGGCGAGGAGCCATGCACGTCTGGCCTGCGTTGATGCAGATCGCGGCCCACAGGGCCTTGGCCGCGTGCTTGGGGTCAGCGTCATCAAGCACGAACGCGCTGTCGCGCCCCGAGAGTTCGAGCGTCGCGGGCGTCATCGTCTTCGCGACCGACTGCGCAATCCGCTGACCCACTTCGGTGCTGCCCGTGAAGATCACGTGATCGAGCTTCTGCGTCGCCAGCATGTTCGCGCCCGCTTCGCGGCTTGAGCCAGTCCATGTCAGCGTGCCGGCGGGCAGCCCCGCCTCGATCGCGAGTTCCATCAAGCGCGTCTGCGTCCGCGGGGCCCGCTCGCTGGGCTTGACGACCACGGTGTTGCCAGGCAGCAATGCGTGGATCATCTGAATCCCCAGCAACTGCACGGGATAGTTCCACGTCGCGATGATGCCGATGCGTCCCAGCGGCATCCGCCGCTCGGTGATGTTCGTGCCCATCAGCCAGAAGGGCGTCTCGCCCACTACACGATCTCGCAGCAGCGCCGGCCCGCGCTGGTGCAGCCACTTGCACGCAGCGAGCAATCCCGCGACGTCCGCCATCAGCCCCACGTGCTGGGGCTTGGCGACTTCTTCCTCCATCAATTGGCACAATCGCGGCTGGTTTGCCGCGACCAGACGCTGGAAGCGCAGCAGCCACGCGAGGCGCTGGTCGAGGGGGATGTTGGCCCAGGTTGGTCCTTCCACGCTGCTCATGGTCGCTGCTTTCGGCTGGCGGGCCTGATTGCCCTCACGGATCGTAACGAACTCAACTATCGGAAACAGGATCGGCTATCGTGCCTAGCGTGGGCATCCGGTCGGGGTACTTGGGCGAAGTTCTACCGTCCCTGCCGCGCATGTCTTCGACGCCGACCCGCTCTCGGACGTACCGGCCATTCCCGTTCGCCCGTTCGCATTCCGTTTCCTCACTTCGCATGCCTCACGCCGCGCATACCGCCCATACTGCACAGTCAGCACGCCCCTCCGTCGCCATCGTTGGCGCAGGCCCAGGCGGGCTCGCCTCCGCCGTGCTGCTCTCCACCAGCGGCTTTGACGTGACGGTCTACGAGGCCGGCCCCGCAATCGGCGGGCGCACCGCCCACGTGCGCGCGGGCGAGTATCGCTTCGATCGCGGCCCCACGTTCTTCATGATGCCCTACGTGCTCGACGAGGTCTTCGCCGCCGCGGGCACGCGTCTGGCCGACGAAGTCGAGCTCACGCGCCTAGATCCGATGTACCGGCTCGTCTTGGGTCGCACGACAGACGGCAAGCCAACTGGGCCGCGCTCCAACCTTCAGGTCGAAGCCACACAGGACATTGCCGAGATGGCCCGCCGCGTCGCCGCGATCAATCCCCGCGATGGCCAGGCCTTCACCCGCTTCATCAACGACAACCGCAAGAAGCTCCAACTCTCCGAGAGCATCCTCCGCAACCCGATGCGCTCGCCGCTGGACTTGTTCTCAAGCGAAACCTGGAAGGACACGCTGCGCGTGGGCCCGATCCTCAAGCCCTGGCAGAGCGTGCACGAGCAACTCTCAGAGTACTTCGAACACCCGCTCGTGCGCCTCGCCGTGAGCTTCCAGAGCAAGTACCTGGGCATGAGCCCCTTTGAGTGTCCCAGCCTCTTCACGATCCTGCCGTTCATTGAGTACGAATACGGCATCTGGCATCCTCGCGGCGGGTGCCACGAACTGATGCGGGCCCTCGCCCGCGTCGCGATCACCGCCGGGGCCACGATTCACTGCGACGCGCCAGTCGTGGGCGTTGAGTTTGACGATGCGCCCACGCCCGCCGCGAAGGGCGTGACCATCGGCGGCCACGGCCCGCTCGCGCACACCACGCAGCGTCACGACTACGTCTTCCTGAACGCCGACGCCAGCCACGCGCTGCAGCGCCTGATCCCGCAGCGCGTCCAGCAGAAGCTTCGCCCCAGCGAGCAGCCCGAGCAACTCGATAAGAAGCGTTACTCCTGCAGCACGGCGATGCTGTATCTGGGCGTTGATGGCGAAGTCGAACTCCCCCACCACACCATTTACGTCTCCTCGCAGTACGAGCAGAATCTCCGCGACATCTGCGAACTGGGCAAGCTCTCCGAAGACCCCAGCGTCTACGTCTGCAACCCCAGCCGCATCGATCCAACGCTCGCGCCAATCGGCAAGTCCAGCATCTATCTGCTGATTCCTACGCCCAACTGCGATGCGCCCATCGACTGGAAGCGTGCGATGCCCGCCTATCGCGAACTCGCACTCGACCAGGTTCGCGACCAGATGGGCGTTGATCTTCGCGACCGAATCGAAGCCGAAGTCGTCTACACCCCCGACTCCTGGCGCACCATGCATATCAACAAAGGTGCAACCTTCAACCTCGCCCACAATATGGGCCAGATGCTCCACTGGCGGCCGCAAAACCAACTCACGGGCGTCGACAACGTCTACCTCGTCGGCGGCGGCACCCACCCGGGCAGCGGCCTGCCCACCATTTTCCTCTCTGCGCAGATCTCCACCCGCATGCTGTGCGATCGCGCCGGCTTGCGATACAGCGGCGCAACCAATGACGTCACCACTATTGCAAAGTCCCGCACTATGCGCGAACCCACCATCGCGAGCGTTTGAGGTATCCGCCCGGCAAGAGCGGCACCCAAGAAGAGTTCGACTTCAGCACAGAGACACAGAGATCACGAGGAAGATGAGAGAGGCATCGTGCTTCATGTGCTGGCCCAGCTATCCCTCCTCTTTCTCCTGATCTCTGTGTCTCTGTGCTGAACCGTGCCTCCAGCTGCTCCCGTTGAGAAGATCTGTTTCCTTCGACTGCTGCAGCGCCCGCCCGCGATAGCCGATAACGTCTGCGCGACCAATCGCGCATGACTGACGCCCCTCCACAACTCGATCCGTGCCCGCTCTGCAACCAAAGCACACGCGTGAGGCCCTGGCTGCGCGTCCCCATGGATTGGCGGCGGCCCAAGGTCCCCGGCACGTACGACCTGGCCTGGTGCGATGCTTGCGACTTTGGTTTCCTCACGCCTCGCCCCGATCCCGCCACCATCGCGTCGTTCTACGCCGTCGATGACTACTACACCCACGGCGAGTGGTACGGCAAGCGCCCGCCCGAGTCCTTCTCCGACAAACTCCGCTCCGCCATCGCGTGGCGGCTTGATCCCTCCAAGCGCATCGAACTCGAGGCCAACTTCATCCTCCGACACGTCGGCCGCGAGCGCCTCGATGGCCTTGCCGTGTGCGATATCGGCTGCGGCAATGGTGGCATGCTGCTGCCGCTGCAGAAGCTTGGTGCGAGCGTGCATGGCCTTGAGCCCGACCCCGCCGCGGCGAAGGTGGCCCGCGAAAAGGGCCTCGACGTGCACGCCGGCGTGGCCGAAGAACTCCCCCACCCCTTCCAACCCAAGCAGTTTGACATCGTGACCATGCGCCACGTGCTCGAACACGTGCGCGAGCCGATGCGCGTCCTGCGGAATGTCAGCGCGATGCTCAAGCCCGGCGGCCTGTTCTTCGCCGACGTGCCCAACAACCACGCCGCGGGTTTGGTGGACGCCGGCGCGGGTTGGAACTGGCTGGACGTGCCCAGGCACCTGAACTTCTGGACCGGCGCGAGCCTGAGCCGAGCGATCGAAGCAGCGGGCATGAAGTCCCCCGCGGTGCATCATCACAGCTATGCGAGGCAAGTCGGCCGAGCCTGGATCATCGTCGAGAGCACAATCAACCAGCGATACAAGGACGCGGGACTGCCCAATCCTCGCACTGACCAGCGCGAGCCGGGCGGATCACAGGCATGGGCTCTGCTGCTGCGCACAATGCTCGCGCCCAATGAGCGCAAGTGTGATTCGATGATTGGCGTGGGCGCGGGCGCGTGAACCGCAGGGTGGCACTCGGCGCCGATGAAACCTGCAACCGAACGAACCAGCGCGTGAAAAAACCCGCGCATGGAGCGCGGGTTGCGAAAGTCGCGTGACTGGCATGCACCCGCCTCGCAGAGGCGAGCGATGACCAATTAGGCCTTGCCGACGAGCGTCTTGGGCACGCCCAGGGCCTTGTCCTTCTTGGGATCAAACTTCTTGTCGGCGATCATCTTGCCGATCCGCTCGGCGCGGGTCATGACGCTGCGCTTGCCGCCGCCGGTCATGCTGGTACGAAGGCTGGGATCCATGCTCATGGTCGAACTCCTGCGTTAAGCTTCACTTATCGTCAATCTTCACCCAGATGGGCTTGCGGAAGTTGAATCGCTTCTTGGCTGTCTTGCTCCAGAACTCGCCAAGCTGCTCAACCCGCTTGATCACCGGGTCCCCCTTGTTGGCCTGATACTCCGATCTCGAAAGCCCAGGTCCAACCCACAGCTCGTACTCCGCGGGGGGGAAGGGATCATTGGAGCCTCGCGACTTGCTTTCAACCCAAGGCGTTGCAAACACATGCTCGCCGTTCGCACTCAGGAAGATCACCGCCTCCCCCGCATCGCGTCGCGGCATCTTTCCCAGTTTCAAGTAGTTAAGACCTTGAACACGCGGATCAGTCTGAACCCAACCCGGTTGATCTGACTGTGGTCCGGAAACAACGTTCGCACCCGCCAGAAACTGCCGATCGCGCGGAACTTCGTCAAAGGCGGTGGGGTCGGGCAGGTTCGGAAGCACGATCGCTCCCGGTATGCTCTTCGCTCGCTCGCTCTCCTGGCTGGGTGGCGTCGGCTGTTGGCGAGAAAGAGGCTCAATCGAAACTCTGCCAAGATTCTGCAAACCAGTGGGCGAATTGGTCTTAGAGTCTTGACTCGGCCCCGGCTCCACCACCGCCGGCGGATCCCGCCGGACCAAATCTTCTGTGCTCTGCTTGCCGCTGGTGAACCCCAGTTTGTACGCGACTCCCCAGACGATCAGGGCCCCGCAGCCAACCAGGAACAGCACGATGTACAAACCCAACTTGGGCACGCGGAGTTCTCGCCCGGCCCACTGTTCCGCCGCCTCGCTCGCGGCGATGGTCGCCGGGGGTGGCGCGGCTTGGATGGTGGAAGTCGAGCCAACAAACTTGTGGGCCGCCTCGCGGGGCGCAAACTTCGGCTTGGCCTCGACTTGGATCGCGGGCGCGGCGGTCGACGTTTCCGTAGTGCCGCCGGTATCGGCGTCGACTTCGTCGCTCATGTGCGCGGCATCCGCATGCGACGCCGTCGGCACCGCAAGCCGCACGACCGGCTTGGGCATGCCCACAGGACGCTGAGTCGGCACTCCTTGCGCAGCGGGCGAAGCTGGCGGCTGCGGAGCGGGGACATTCCCAGCCTGCACGCCCGCGTTGGGATCCGGGCGCGTCAGCAAGTCAAAGAGCGGAACGGTGCGACGCTTGGCCATGAAGGGATGGTACGGCGGGGCGGCCTCGTGGCGTCAGAAAAGCAGGATCACCACGGAGGGCCACGGTGAGCCACGGAGATGTCCCGGAGAAAGACAAGGAAAGTGGAGAATCGAGAACGGAGAAAAGAGTGGCCGCGAACTTGCGCGGATCAGCGCGGATCAAGACATGAAATTCTGTCTTCATGTCTTGGTTTGAAATCCGCGTTCATCCGCGAAAATCCGCGGCTCCTCTTTTCTCTTTTCTCTTTTCTCCGCTCACCCGCAAATCACGATCTCCTTCTGGAAGCAGCTCGTGATGATCGGCCCCTTCACCGCATCAATGTACATGTTGATCTCCAGCCGCACGCCCAGGCGATCGGGCGCGTCGGGGAGGTAGATGCCTGGCTCGATCGTGAACCCAAGGCCCGGCAGCACTTCCCGCGTCTCGCGGGTTTCGAGATTGTCGAGATTGAAACCCAGCCCATGCACGCGCGGGCCGGGGGAGAGGCTGTGGCCCGTGCGATGGCGGATGCCGCGCTCGAAGCCGGCGTTGATGATCGTCAGCCGCGCCGCATCGTCGAGCTCCCAGCCTTGCAGCGGTCGCTTCGCGGCCCACGCGTCCTGACAGCACTTCACGCTCGCATCGCGCGCGGCTCGCACCACTTCGAAGACCTGGCGGTGCTTGGCGGGGACGTCCGTGCCGCAATAACCGACCCACGTGATGTCGCTGTAGATGTTCTCTTCGCCCGGATAGCGCGACCACAGGTCAATCAGCACCCAATCGCCCTTCTTGATCGGGCTGGGATTGGTTGACGACACTTCGAAGTGCGGATCACCGCCGTGCTCGTTGACGCCCACGATCGGGCCCTCGTCGGCCTCGAGCCCCGCGTCGCGGAAGTTCTGCATGATGCGCTGCTGGACCTGATACTCGTTGATGGCGTTGCCCGCCGCGAGGCTGTGCTTGATGAACGCGAACGCGTCGTCCTTGATGCGGGCGACTTCGCTGCTGGCTTTGTGGTGCCGCTCAAGGGCCTGGGCGGACCACTTCGCGACCGTCAGTTGCAGCACGTCCGCCGAAGAGACGACTTCGACGCCAAAGGACCGGACGAGTTCAATCGTGCCTGCATCCACGATACTGACCACTGGCAGCGTGCAGCCCGGCGCATACTCCATCGCGACCCGCTTGCACGCGCCCAGGACGCTCGCCATCCACGCGTGCATCTCTCGCCACGAGATGTACAGGTGCACCTTCAATCCGTGCTGAGCCGCGAGCTTCTCGAACGCGTTGCGATCCAGCAGGCTGCAGGCAATCGTCGCCTGCCCGCGGGCGGGAATGAACAGCATCGCGCGTCGCGTTGTGTGCGTCTTGCCCAGCAGCAGCGTCAGCACCGAGTTGCTGCCGCGAAAGTCATGGATCAGCCAGCCGTCGATCTGGCGTTCCTGGAGATGCGATTGGATGGCGGCGATATTCAGAGGCATGGGCGAAGCGTAGTGACCGACGTCACCACCATCGCACGGGCTTCACAGGGGAGTTCCCCCATCCCGCTACTTCGCGAACACGAACTGCCCTCCGTTCCAATCCACGCGAACCCCGTCGCCATCGCCAAACTCGCCCGACAGAATCCGCGTCGCCATCGCGTTTTCGATCCGCTGCTGGATCGTCCGCTTGAGCGGGCGTGCCCCGAAGACCGGGTCCCAGCCTTCGCTCGCAAGTTGCAGCTTCGCGGCGTCGGTGATATCGAGTGAGATGCCGCGTTCGGCGAGGCGCTTGCGTAGCCGCGAGAGCTGAATCTCGACAATCGAGCCCAAAGCTACCTTCTGCAGCTGGTGAAACACCACGACTTCGTCGATGCGGTTGAGCAGTTCGGGCCGCATGAGCCCGCCCTGCATCTGCATCGCCGCCTTGCTCATCACGTCGCGCACGCGCGTGGGCAGCCCCGCGGCCTTGCCAAACTCCTCCGCGACCATCGCCGCGGGCCCGCGCTTGAGCATCTCGCGGATCGCGGCTTCGATCTCCCAATCCTCCGCGCCGCCCGCCGCGAGTTCCTGAATCTGTGTGCTGCCGTAGTTGCTTGTCATGACGACGATCACATTGCGGAAGTCGACCGTGCGGCCCTGGCCATCGGTCAGGCGACCATCGTCAAGCACCTGCAGCAGGATGTTGAACACGTCCGGGTGCGCTTTCTCGATTTCATCAAGCAGCACCACGCAGTAGGGCCGCCGCCGCACCGCTTCGGTGAGTTGCCCGCCCTCGTCGTAACCGACGTAACCAGGCGGCGCACCAATCAGCCGCGCCACGGCGTGCTTCTCGCCATACTCGCTCATGTCGATGCGAACCATCGCCTCTTCGGTGTCGAACAAGAACTCCGCAAGGGCCTTGCACGTCTCGGTCTTGCCCACGCCCGTGGGCCCAAGAAACAGGAAGCTGCCAATGGGCTTGTTGGGGTCCGAAAGCCCTGCGCGGGAGCGTCGCACCGCGTCGCTGACGGCCTTCAACGCGTGCGACTGACCAATCACGCGCCTGGCAAGCTGGTCTTCCATGCGCGTCAACTTGTCGCGCTCGCTCTCGATCAGTCGCGTGACCGGAATGCCCGTCCAGCGTGCCACCACCTCCGCGATCGCCTGAGCATCGACTTCTTCCTGTACCAGCGTGTCACCCTTGCTCTTGCGCAGGATCATCGCGGCTTCCGCACTCTTGAGCTTGGTTTCCAGCTCGCGCATCTCGCCATAGCGAATGCGAGCCGCCACTTCAAGCTGCCCCGCACGCTGGGCTTTCTCCAGCTCCACCTGCTTGGCCGCCATCTGCTCCTTGATGTCCTTGACGCCGTCGAGTTCCTTCTTCTCCGCTTCCCAGCGGCTGGTCAACGCGCGGTTCTGCTCTTGCAACTCCGCAAGCTCACGCTCGACGCGCTCGAGTTCGCGAGCCGTGCCGTCCGCGCCTCCCCCGCCGCTTCCCTTGCTCGTTCGCTCGCTCGCTTCGATCTTGAGCGCCTCGCGCTCGATCTCCAACTGCATGATCCGCCGGCGGAGCTCATCCAGCTCCGTTGGCATGCTGTCGATCTCGATGCGCAGCCGCGATGCGGCTTCGTCCATCAGATCGATGGCCTTGTCGGGCAGGAATCGATCGGCGATGTATCTGTGGCTCAGCTGAGCCGCCGCGAGGATCGCGCTATCGAGAATCTTCACGCCATGGTGAGCCTCATATCGCGGCTTGAGCCCGCGCAGGATCGCCACCGTCTCCTCAACATTGGGCTGATCCACGAGAATCGGCTGAAAACGCCGCTCAAACGCCGGGTCCTTCTCGACATGCTTGCGATACTCGTCGAGCGTCGTCGCGCCGATGCATCGCAGTTCGCCGCGAGCAAGGGCGGGCTTGAGCAAGTTGCCGGCACTGACCGCGCCCTCGGCCGCGCCCGCGCCGATGATCGTGTGCAGTTCGTCAATGAACAGGATCACCTTGCCATTGCTCGCCTGCACTTCGCGCAACACGGCCTTGAGACGATCTTCAAACTCGCCGCGGAACTTCGCACCCGCGAGCAACTGACCCACGTCCAGCGCCATGATCCGCTTGTCGCGCATCCCCTCTGGGCAATCGCCGTTCACGATCCGCAGCGCGAGGCCCTCGGCGATCGCCGTCTTGCCCACGCCCGGCTCACCGATCAGCACCGGATTGTTTTTGGTGCGCCGGCTGAGCACCTGCATCGTCCGACGAATCTCCTCATCGCGCCCGATCACCGGATCGAGCTTGCCCTGCTGGGCCTTCTGCGTGAGGTCAATCGCGTACTTCTTGAGCGCGTCGTAGCTGCCTTCGGATTCGGGGTCACTGATGTTCGACACCCCGCTGCGTTCGCGAATTTGCTTGATCGTTGTTTCGAGCGCCTTCGCGCTCGCACCGACCGCCGCAAGCACGTCCTTGCTTGGCCCCCCCACTGCCGCCGCGCTCAGCAACAGGTGCTCGCTGCTGATGTACGCATCGCTGAGTTTCTTCGCCTGCTTGTCGGCGTCGGCGAGCAACTCCATGAGCGCGCGTCCCGCGCTGCCTGCGCCGCTGCTGGTCTTCGGAAGGCGCGAGAGTTGCTCGCGCACCGCCTGCTGCAGTCGCAGCGGTTCGACTCCCGCGCTCTGCAGGATCGACCACGCATTGCCCTGGCGATCCTCGAGCAAGCCATCAAGCACGTGCAACGCCGTCACCTCAGGATGCCCCGCGCTCATTGCGCTGGATTGGGCGTTCGACAGGGCTTGCTGAGCGGCGGTAGTGAATCGATCAGGACGCATGCAATTCTCCCGGATGGATCAAGACCGCCCCGCGGACGGCGGAACGGGCAGGACTCCGCCCTCTCTGATGCAAGCAGCGCGCCAACGCCTCCCAGACAGGCGTCCGCCAGTAAGTGCCTGCAAGGAAGGTGGTTATGTAGACCATGCAGTCGCCCGCTGCCGATCCGGCAGCCTGCCGACCACCCGTCTGACTGCCAGAAGTTCCATCTCGCCCGAAGCGTCCGACTTGCCAGATTGTCGCAACCCCCCCACCACTCCTACGCGGATACACTGGCGGCCCGGGAGACTAGTCCCTCCCGAACGCACGCGAACCGGTGTTCCGTGCCTCCGCGTGATCACTGGCCCCCCCGCGCACCAACAACAGCCGCGCTCCCGGGCTTGCTCAAGGAGATTTCCATGCGTCGTCCCGCCCTCATTCGTTCCATGTGCATGACGCTCGCAGGCCTCGGCCTGATCACGCTGGGCGCGTGCGCCAGCAGTGGCCGCGATGACGGCGGTCGCCACTCCTCGATCCAGGGCGACATCAGCCCCGAGCTCGACACGCAGACGGCTCGCCCGATCGACTTCGACAATGCGATGTACTACACCTGGGACACCAACGGCCGGATGTTCTGGGGCGATGTGCAGCGTGCGCTGCTGATCGACCGCCCCAGCCGGCTGTCGCCCACGCCCTCTCCGTTCTGAGTCCCTGCTGGCGCGGCGCGTTGTTGAGTGCTGCAAGCGAGACTACGTGTGCCCGCTGAGGCTTCGCTGAGTCTGCCTTTGCGGCAACCATTCAGCTCTTCCAAACGACAAACGCCAGCCTCGCGGCTGGCGTTGTTCATTTCCGATCATCTGTGGGCAACTTCAAGCCGCGGTGTACTGCCCGCGATCCACCTTCTTGAACTTGTTCTTGTGCTTGATGAGAGCCTGGTTCACGATCGTGCGGAAGTTGGCGGCGTTGGTGTTGTAGCCAGCCTTGCGAACCGCCTCGGCCACCTCGGTCACGCCCATGGTCTTTCCATCGAGCACCTTGCAAAGAGCTTCCACAAGGTTCGTGGCGTTCTGGGGACGCACGCGCATGCCGCCACCAGACCCGCCGGCGGCGCTGATTTGCTCATTGAGCGCAGCGAGCTTTGCGGCGAGCTTGTCGCGCCGACGAATCAGCGAGCCCACGCCGCGCTGGCGGCGACGAAGTTCGGCCTGCAACTGAGCAATGGGAAGCGAAGAAAGTGAACTACCGCTTGAACGACGAGCCATGAACAACTCCCTGCGAGTAAGTCGCAAATCCCACGAGTCAACTTGCGTTCAGATTATATTCCGGACGCGTTGCGCAATTATTCATCCCCAAACTGCGCTTGTCGACTCTGGCACACACCAAAACGTGTCGGACCTTCGAGTTTGGCACAAATCCCCGTTAATGCCCGCAGAATGACGCAAACACACCACGAACATGCGGCGAATCATGGAGAGCCGACGCCCATCTTGGCAAGCAATCCATCGAAGTGATCGATGCCGTAGAACTCAATGTGGATGCGGCCTCGTTTACCTTGCTTATCCGCAGCAATGGTGACCTTCGTACCTAGGTGTTGCCCAAGTTGACGCTCAAGATCGCGCAGCACGGCGTCTCTGGGTGAACTTGCAATCGCCTGCGCAATCGACTCGGGAGACTTCGCCCTATCGCGTGCGAGTTGCTCGATCTTGCGAACCGACCAACTAAACTGTGAGGCCATGTTTGCCGCCCGCACACGCTGTTCGCCCGCTGGAAACGCCAACAGCGCGCGTCCGTGTCCCGCCGACAGTTTGCCGTCGGCTAGCAACTTCGCGATGTCTTCTTCAAGCTCACAGAGCCGCAGCAGGTTCGCAATTGTGGTGCGATCAAGGCCCAGTCGTCCGCCAAGTTCTTCCTGCGTGCAACCAAATCGCTCCAGCAGACTTCGTACGCCGTACGCGCGGTCCATTGCGTTCAGGTCTTCACGCTGAATGTTCTCAACAAGGCCCCACTCCGCCGCCTCTTCATCCGAAAGAGGCCGATCCAGCGCCGGAATCGTTTTGAGTCCAGCCAGCGCTGCGGCTCGCCAACGCCGCTCGCCCGCCACCAGCTCATACTGCACCGGCCCATCCCCAGGCACCCGTCGCACGATGATGGGTTGCATCAATCCGCTGTGCTTGATCGAGTCTGCCAGTTGTTGCAGGGGCGCCTGATCAAACGTCCGCCGAGGCTGGAACCGCGAGGGACGAACATTGACCAAGTCAACGTTCACAACGCCCGATAACACAGCATCCGCTGCGCCCGATTCTTGATCGGGGGACTTGGACCGCTCCAAAGCTGGCTCGTTCGTTGGGGGCACATCGGGCCGGGCGACAGCTACTTGCGGCATCTGGAGCAGACTGCCAATCCCTCGACCCAGCCTTCGGCCCTTTGTATTCGCGTCCATGCGAGCACTCCTGTTGTGTATGCCCCTCCCGTGTACAGCATTGTATCTCGGGCTGCATGATGATGGTTAGTGTTCCACGTGAAACGTGACACAAAAAGTGATGTGACAGATCAGGTGATCGGCAGCACGATCACATCGTCTGGTGCGACTCCAATTCGTACGCGGCTCTGCGCCTGCACGAAGTCGGATGGATTCAACAATGACATGTGAAGCCTAAGGCCGCCCGGGCCGCGGAGACCGACAACCGCGATCTCGCCCAAGTACATCTGCTCAGTGATCTCCGCATCGAAGGCGTTCGTGCTGGCCGACGTTGGAGACATGGCTTCCGGGCGGATTCCGACCAGACAGCGACTTCCAGGGCTGATGGAACTCTGGGTTGATACTCCTTCAACCATCCATCCACCAACATCCACCACAACACCCTTGGGTGTTTCACGTGAAACAGTGCCCTCGACCAGATTGATATCGCCAAGGAACTCCGCAACGAACCGGTTCGCGGGGCGGCGATAGAGCTCACGCGGGCTGCCAACCTGTTCCAGTACGCCTGCGCGCATGATTGCCATTCGATCTGCGATGCTCAGTGCTTCCTTCTGGTCGTGGGTGACATAGACGGTGGTAATTCCCGACTCCTTGCAGATCCGGCGGATCTCGGTACGCAGTTCAACACGCAGCTTTGCATCCAAGTTGGAGAGCGGCTCATCCAACAGAAGCACCTGCGGACGAACCACCATGGCGCGTGCGAGGGCAACCCGCTGTTGTTGGCCGCCGGAGAGCTGCGTTGGTTTGCGTTCGCCGTACGGCTCCATTCGAACTTGTGCGAGGGCGGCACGAACGCGCTGCTCGCGCTCTGCTTTGGGGATGCCGCGGACTTCCAGGCCAAAGGCGACGTTCTGAGCGACGGTCATGTGTGGCCAGAGGGCGTAGCTCTGGAAGACCATGCCTGTATCGCGTTGTTCGGCGGGCAGGAAGGTGACATCTCTCGTCCGAGAACCGTCGATGAACTCGATATTACCGGACGTCGGCTCGATGAAGCCGGCGATCATTCGCAGCAGTGTGGTCTTGCCGCATCCCGATGGGCCGAGCAGGAAGAACAGTTCGCCTGGGTTGATAGTCAGGCTGACTCGGTCGACGGCGGTTGTGGTTGGAGGCGCGCCGGGGGCGGGCGCAATCGCGGGGTAGGACTTGACGAGTTGCTTGATGGCGATTTGGGTCGACATGGCGTGCTCCAGCGGTCGTTGCCAGGACAATTGGGCGGGAGCGTAGCCGCTAGCATGTTGGTGTGAAGCGAGCGGAACTTCGAGATATCGAGCGGCTGCGGGCGCTGCGGGTGCGTAAGCCCGCGGACTTGTCGCTGGTCTCGAACGTTGATGCGATCGCGAAGGACATCGCGTCGGAGCAACGAGCGATGCGGCGCGCGGAGGATGCGTTGGAAGTGGGGGGGGCATCGCTGGCGATGCTGCCAGAGTCGCTGCGCGGCATGTGCGCGGCGTCGCAGGTTTCGCGCGGCACGCTGACGATTCGCGCAGTGAACGCCGCGGCGAGTCACGCGCTGGCGACATGGCTGAGAGGTGGGGGGGAGGCGGCGCTGTGCCGGGCGGTGTCTGGTGTGAAGCGGGTCAAGGTGCGGGTGGGGTGACGGAGTGCAAGCGGATGCGCATCTGTGTGGAGGATTGCTTGGTGATCTACCACGAGGCGCCTGCTCGCGGATGGTGTGCATTTCAGTCTGACTCTCGGCGCAGGGCTCTCGAACAAGCAGTTGTTTCAAAGCGCGAACCGGCGCGGGTCACGCGGCGTCCAATGCTCATGCGCGGAGGACCCAATCGGGCATCCACGTCGCAATCTACGGAGCGTCATTATGATGATGTTGGCAAGGACTTTGGTTCGAGGGCGGAAGCTTCGAGGCGTGAGTTGGTTGGCTGCCTCGTGCGGATTGGCCTGCGGCATGACAATGAACGCCGCGTCGGCGCTGGCGCAGGTTCGCGAAAGCGAATCCGTCATCGCGACCAGCGAGGACTTCGCGTTCGCTCGCAAGCTGTCGCGTGTGTTCAAGTCGGTGGCGACGAAGGTTGAGCCAGGCGTCGTGCACGTGACGCAGTATCGCATGGTGCAACGCACGGATTGGTTCGGCCGTCCGATCGGCGCGGCGATGCTGCAACAGACGGGCTTGGGATCGGGCGCGATCATCGATGCGGCGGGCATTGTGATCACCAACAACCATGTCATCGATAGGGGCGAGTCGTTCAAGGTGCGGCTGTCCAATGGTGATGAGCTTGAAGCAACGCTGATTGGTCGTGATCCGCAGACGGACCTCGCGGTGTTGCAGATCAAGGATCCGCCAAGCGACCTGCCCACGCTTTCGTTCGCTGATTCGGATGCGTTGGAGGTCGGCGAGTGGGTGGTTGCCGTCGGCAGTCCGTTTGGGCTTGACAGTTCCGTGACGCAAGGCATCGTGTCGGCCCGCGGGCGGAGCGTCACTCCACGCGAAACGGGTCGTTCATACGAAGACTACATCCAGACGGACGCTGCGATCAATCCGGGCAACTCGGGCGGACCGCTGCTGAATCTCGAGGGCAAGATCGTGGGCATCAACACCGCGATCGCGTCGCGCACGGGCGGGTATGACGGGATCGGGTTTGCAATCCCGTCCAACACGGCGCGTCTTGTTGTCGAGAACATCCGCAAGCACGGGCGGGTGCTGCGCGGGTGGCTGGGGGTTGGGCTCGAGAATTCAGAGGAGATCAACGGTCAATCGCGTGTGCTGGTGGGGAGCGTGCAGATGGGCAGCCCCGCGGCCGCCGCGGGCTTGCGAGAGGGCGATGTGATCACGCGGTTCCAAGGAGTCGCGATGGACGAGGCCCGCATGCGCAACGCGATCGCGACGTTGCCCGCGGGGTCGGTTGTCAACATCGAGGTGGAGCGAGGGGGCGTGCCCGTCAAACTCACGGCGATGCTCGCGGATCGCTCCGCGAACAACACGACGTTCATAGAAGCGCTGGGCGTCGAAGTCGTGCCTGTCGATGAGCGACTGTCGGAGGAACTGGGATTTCAGGGCGTGATGATCTGGGACACGACGGCGGACGGGCGCGCGGCAAATCGATTCCAGAAGAACGATGTCATTGTCGCGGTCGATGGCGATCCTGTCAAGAACGAACGAGACTTTGCGAAAGCCATCGAAGCAGCGGACTTCCAACGCGGCGTTCGCTTCAACGTGCTGCGGCCGGTTCAGGTGCGGCAGGGCAATCGGGTCGAAACCACGTTTGATCGTGGGCGCATCGACATTCGAGACTGATGGCGGCGCATCGTCAGGAACTGCGCAGCCTGGCAGGTTGCCGCGCCTTACGAAGCGCTGAAGCCCTTCTTTAAGATCGGGCTGCATGTCAAAGAAAAACGCCCGGCACATGGCCGGGCGTTTCTTGTTTGTGGGCATCGCTCGGGTTGAACCTTAGCGGCGGGTGATCGCCGCGGGGGTCTTGCCGATCAGGGTGTAGAGGCGGTTCTCATTGAGAACAGGGACGCCGGTGGCGACGGCCTGGCGGGCCAGGGCGTCGTAACGCTCGACTTCGCGGAAGCGGCGCTGGAACTCGAGGGCGACTTCGAGGGGCGCGCTGCCGTCGGGACGCGGGGGCAGAATCGGCTTGCTGCCCATGACGAGGAAGTCGACGTCGCCCGAGAGATCATCCGAGAGCGTGCCGCCCCAAGCCTTGATCATGGACTCGACGCCCGCGCGTTCGGCGGGGGTGCCCACGCCGTCGCGATCGGCGTCGAAGTTCCCGAAGACGACGAACTTGTAGGTCTTGTTGGGGTCGTAGATCGAATTGGCGATGACGTCGCCGCGGATCACGGGGTTGCCGCGAAGCTGGCTGGTGACGCGGGCGGTCGCGGTGTTTTCCGCGACGTTGATGATCTCGAGCGTGGCCTTGCCGGCGGGGTATTCGCCGTTCTCATCGGCGCGGATCGCGCTGGCGCCGGCGTACACCGAGAAGCTCATGCCCAGCGGAACGCGGTCGCGCCGGCCCAGGCTGATGACGACAGTGTTGTCGACTTCGTTGACGCTCACGATGTTGCCGTCGACGAGGCTGGCTTCGTCCGCGCCCTTGAAGAGGTCCTTGGAGCGCTGGCCGCGGAGGTTGGCGATGTTGGCTTCGAGGATGAGGTTGCGCTCGGTGAGGTCGCGGACCTGTTCGGAGAAGCGGGCTTCGACTTCTTCCTTCTCGGTGCGGGCGCGTTCGACTTGCCCGGCGAGTTCCTTCTGGAGGTTCTCAAAGCGGGTCCGCAGTTCGTCGTCCATGTTGCGGGCGGCCGAAACGTCGACGTTGATCTGGTCGATGGTCTGCTTGTGCTGGTTGGTCAGGCTGACGATGCGGGCGGTCTCGTTCTTCAGGTCGGCGAGGGCCTGATCGCGGGCGGCGGTGAGTTGCTGGACTTCGCTGGCTAGGCCGGCGACGCGGGTGTCGCGCGAGGAGATCATCGCGAGCAGCGGCTGGTCGGCGTCTTGGACGCCTTGGAGCTTGCTGTCAATGGTCGCGAGATCGTCGCGGCCGTCGCCCGAGATGCGCTGGGTGAGGCGCTGACGCTCGGCGACGAGGAAGCCCACGAGGGACTTTTCCTGGCTCTTGCCGGCGGTGGCGATCAGGGTGCGAATGTCGTCGCGGTTGCGTTCCGCGCCGATGATCTCGTTGTTTTCCTGCTGCACGCGGGCCAGTTCGGCCTTGGCGTCGTTGAACTTGCCGAAGAAGACGGCGAAGGCCACGAACGCGCCGAGCGCGAAGAAGATCAGGATCGCGATCGTGACGACGGTGCCGGTTGATGCGCTGGTACGCCCTGCCATGCGTGACTCCTGAAGGGAACAAAAACGAATCGAATACTGGTGCGTGCGGCGAAACTGCTGCGGTCCGTCGCCTCCGGCGACACGCCCGCGTGCGAAACTTGCCCCCGCCCCGGCCTTCCCCTCGCGCCGCCGCGTGAACCTCCATTCGCGGCGAGGACGAGCCCGGGTCCCGAAAGTTGCCGCCTGGCGCACGCGGACGTGGCCAGAGGGCACCTGTTTGGGATAGGGAGGGATAGTGGGGGGGCAAGCGGGTCGGGTCAAGGACCCGGACGTACACCGAAAGCAGATTTCACGCGCGATTGCGTCAGGCAGGGGGTGTCAACGCCCTAGGTCTCGTCGTGGCAGCATGTGTGCCCGGGACCAGCGGGTGGGAAACGGTCGGTCGCGAAAGGAACCAAAACATGAAATCGAGCATTGCGTTGGCTGGAGCGGTTGGGTTGACGGTGTTGACGGGTCAGGCGCGGGCAGACTTTGCGGTGGCGTTTCCCTTTGGCGTGCCGCCTGAGGTGCAGTTGAACGGCTCGGCGACCCACAACTGGTCGGTGTTCCTGACCAACGCGGGCGGGCAGGCGGGCAGCATGTTCTACACCCAGAAGCAGCAGGTGCAGAACGGGTTCATCACCACGTTCCGGTTTGATGCGACTGCGGGCCAGGTTGTCGCCGGGGATGGGTTTGCGCTGGTCATCCACAATGACAGCGACGGCGCGGCAGCTCTGGGCGCGGGTGGCAGCGACATGGGCTATGGCGGCGGGAACATCACGTCCGGCATCGCGATTGAGTTTGACACGTTTGTCTTCCCGGGCGAGTTTCCGGGCATGCATGTGTCGTTGCAGGGCATGGACCAGTTTGGCGAGGTGCGCGTCGATGATTCGCTCTCGCTTGGGCATGTCGTGCTGGATCCAAACAACGGCGATCCGTCGCTCATCGGGAGTCACGAGGGGCACGTTGAGTATGTGCCGGGCATCAATGGGGAGCCGGGCGAACTCAAGGTGTTCATCGATAATCAACTCGTGCTCACGACCGCGATCGACCTGAGCGATGTCGGCGGACAGGGCGAGGCGTTTGACGGCAATGGCGAGGCGTGGATCGGCTTTACGGCGGGCACGGGCCTCGCGGACTCGGAGCACAAGATTGAGAGTTGGACGTTCCGGGGCGACACGGGTGGCGCGTGCGTGGAGCCAGGCGGATTTGTGGGCTTCTGGGGCGGATGCGGCGTGGGCTGCCTCGAGTTTGCGGGCGTGACGGTGACCGGCTCGCGCCCAATGACGTACGACTGGTTCAAGGACGAAGTCCTGATCACCGACGACGACGGCGGACGCATCGTGGGCTTGGGCACGCCCAGCATCGTCGTCAACGACTTCACGATCGCGGATCGCGGGCAGTATCGCGTCGAAGTTTCAAATCTGTGCGGCACGCTCGACGGCGGCACGTTCCCGCTGGGCGGCCCGCCCTGCGACAGCATCGACTTCAACAACGACAGTTCGCTCTTTGATCCTCAGGACATCGATGCGTTCCTGAGCGTCTTCAGCGAGGGGCCGTGCGTGCCCGACACCGCGTCGTGCAACGACATCGACTTCAACAACGACGGCTCGCTGTTTGACCCGTGCGACATCGACAGCTTCCTCGTGCAGTTCAGCGAGGGCCCGTGCACGCCGTGCGGCGTGTGAATGGCGACGCGCCTCCAAATGCAATCCGAAGCAAGGCGGAAACGCGGCGGGCGAAAGTCCGCCGCGCTTCTTTGTGCAGCGCTGGTGCGATTCAATAGACCTTCCGCAGCCTGGCGCTCTGGATATTGAGCTGATCGCGATACTTGGCGACGGTGCGGCGGGCGATGGCGATGCCGCGCTTCTTGAGTTCGTCGGCGAGGGCTTCGTCGCTGAGCGGGTTGCGTTTGTCTTCGGTGGCGATCACTTCCTGGAGCGCGACCTTGATGGCGTCCCAGGCGAGCGATTCGCCGGCTTCGGCGCCGGGGGCGGGCTCGGTCTCGCCTTCTTCGATGATCGCGCTGCGTGCAACGCCGCCACTGAAGAACTTGCGGAGGGGCATGACGCCACGGGGCGTGGCGATGTACTTCTCCGCGACGGCGCGGGAGACGGTCGCGACGTGGATGCCCAGTTCTTCCGCGACCTGCGTCATGGGCAGGGGCTTCAAGGCCTGGGGCCCCAAGTCAAAGAAGTCGCGTTGGTGTTCGATGACCTTGTGCACGACGCGGAGCAACGTCTGGCGACGCTGATTCACGGCGTCGAGCAGCCATTGGGCGTTGCCCAGGTTGGTCTTGATGAATTCGCGGTCG
Source organism: Phycisphaerales bacterium (assembly GCA_022843045.1). GTDB lineage: Bacteria > Planctomycetota > Phycisphaerae > Phycisphaerales > UBA1924 > BJHL01. The sequence goes on along the minus strand of JALHOJ010000033.1, from coordinate 20,099 downwards.
CGCTTGACCATCGCCTTGTCGCGCGAGAGGCGGGCGTATTCCTCGTTGATGCGCAGGCTGGGCAGGTGCGCGTCGTTCAAGTACGCGAAGTAGCGGTCGGTGGCCTCGTCAAACTCCACGATCGCATCGGGCACGATCGGGCGCTCGTTCGTCTCGACCAGCCGGCGACCCGGCGCGAGGCTCAGGCGGCGCAGCAATGTCAGCGCATCCTTGATCTGTTCCAGTGTCAGGCCGGTCTTTTCAGCGACCTTGGGCAGTCGATTCTGCATCAGGTCGTCGAGGTGATGCTCGACGATCGTCTTCGCCGCGGCGAACGCCTCGAGGGGCCAGCCCAGGTCATTGCCGCCGGCTTCGAGGGCGTCGAGTTGGAGCAGCAGGGCTTCCTGGGGCGAGCGGGCCGCGACGCCCGTGGGTTCCAGGAACAACTGCAGGGCCTTGAGGGCGTGCTCGAGTTGCTGGACGGTGGGCTTGTTGGCGAACTGGACGATCCCGCCTCGGGAGGTTGCGCCATCAGGCACGTCTGCGGCGTTGGTCGCGACGGGCGCGCGGTCGGCGATGGTTTCGAGGGGCGTCTTGAGACTGCCGTCGTCTTCGAGGAAACTCAGGATCAGTTCCCCGTAGGGACGGATCGCATCGTCAACGTCGGCGAGGGACCATTGGCCGCGGAGTTGGTCGAGCAGGCTCGCGCCGCGTGCGGGGGCCGCGGCCATCGCGTCCATCTTCGCGTCGCGGTCGCCGCCACTATCGCGGACTTTGCGATAGGTCAGGCCATCGAAGTCGTCGTCGCGCGAGCGCTCGCGCGGCGTGACTTCGGTGTACTCGTTGTCGACCATGTCGGGGTTGGACTCTTCGAAGGAGTCCAGCCGCTCGAACTCGTCGGCACCGGCTTCGGTCTTGGTGTCGCCGTTGGATTGGGCAGCGTCGCCAGTGACAGAGGCTGTGCCGCCGGTGCCTTCGCCATCGCCTTCGGTGAGTTCAAGTGTGGGATTGCTTTCGAGTTCCTGCTCCAACCGCTCCTCGAGTTCCGCGAGGGGCATCTGCAGGATTTCCATGCTCTGGATCATCCTGGGGGCCAGCTTCATGTGCTGGCCCATCTTCATTGATTGGGAAGTCTCAAACCGCATCAGAAAGGACCATCGGCCCAAGCGGGCCACTGACAGCAATTGTTGCGCCGCAACGTGTGCAATTTGCGTGCCAACCCCATCAGCATACCGCGCGGGCGCAGAAATGCACTGGCACATACGCGGGAGACGGGTGATGCTATCGGACCAGTTCTGTCTATGTTGTTTGATTTCAAGTTCTTACGATGCAGCCTGGCGATGATGAATCGCATCCGCAAGGACTGCTTTGCTCGCGTACTCGAGCTGGCTGCCACTGGGGAGACCTCGGGCGAGGCGGCTGACGGTCACACCCGTTTCCTTAAGTTCCTCAGCGAGATACAGGCTCGTGCCGTCGCCTTCGAGGGTGGGGTTGAGGCCCAGGATGACTTCGCGGACGGGGGCTTTGCCCGGGTTGGTTGCGGGGTCCTTGATGCGTTCGACCAGGCGGGCGACCGTGAGCGATTCGGGGCCGATGCCTTCGAGCGGCGCGAGGCGACCCATGAGGACGTGGTACAGGCCCTTGTACATGCCGGTGGCTTCGAGGGCGAGCAGATCGCGAGGTTGTTCGACGACGAGCACGAGGCCGCGATCGCGCGAGGCGTCGGCGCAGACGCCGCACAGCGCGCCATCGGCGAGGTGCCAGCAGTTCTGGCAGTGGCGGACGGTGCGCTTCACATCGATGATCGCTTGCGCAAAGGCGAGGGCTTCGGGCTCGGGGCTCTTGAGGAGGTGGAAGGCGAGACGCTCGGCACTGCGCCGACCAATGCCAGGGAGCCTGGCAAATTCCGCGATCACGCGCTCGAGCGCGCCGGGGTAGGCGAGGGAGGGTTTGGCGAAGGGGTCGGGCACGGCAGATCGTATGAATGCGCGCGGTACACAGGTGAGACGCGGGGCGTTACAGCACCCGCGTGCTGCGCGGATAACTGCCCAGGATGACCAACTCCTGACAATGCTGCTTGGCTCGCTCGATCGCCAGTTGCATGGTCGCGTCGGTCTGGTGGCCCTGGGCGTCGATGAAGAACGTGTACGTCCAGTTCACCCTTCCCGCGGGGCGCTTGTCGATGTGCGTGAGGTTGATGCCGCTGCGCTCGAAGTCTCCAAGGACGCTCGCGAGCGCGCCGGGCTTGTCGGCGGCTTTGAACATGAGGCTGGTCTTGTCGTCGCCCGTGCGCTCGGCGGGTTGTCTCGCGAGCACGAAGAAGCGGGTGAGGTTGTGGGCGTGGTCTTCGATGTTTTCGAAGAGCGTGGTGAGGCCGTGCAGGCTTGCGCCCAGCGCGCTGCCGATCGCCGCGGCGTCGGTGGGGCCTCCTGCGGTTTCGCTTTCCTCGCGCACCACCTGCATCGCCCGGCTTGAACTGGGCGTGGGAATGAGCTTGGCGTGCGGGAACTTGTCGGCGAGCCACATGCGACACTGGCTGAAGACTTCGGGCTTGGAGTAGATGCGTTTGATCTCGGCGGGCGGGCAGAGGCCGGCGAGCACGTGATGAATTTCGACCTGTGCCTCGGCGTAGATCTGCACCTTGCCCGCGAAGCTCGTGAACGACTCAAGCGTCTCAGCGACGCCGCCATGGATGCTGTTCTCGATCGGAACCAGACCGCAATCGACGTGGCCCCGCGAGACGCTGGTGAAGACGCCTTCGATGGTCTCTTGTTCCACGAACGCGACGCTGCTGCCAAAGTGCCGCACGCCCGCGACGTGGCTGTGCGAGCCCTGGGGGCCGAGGTAGCCGACGGATAGTCCACGCTCCAAGGCGAAGGAGCCGCTCATGATCTCGCGATAGATGCCTTCGATGGCGCGGGCGGGGAGTTTGGTGCCCGTGGGCGACGCCTCATTCATCGCGAGCACCTTCGCGAGCACCTGACTCTCGCGGTGGGGGGCGTAGATGGGCGCGCCGGTGTCGCGCTTCACGCGGCCGACGTCGCTGACGAGCGCGGCACGCTCATTAAGCAGCGCGATGAGGCGCTGGTCGACCGAATCGATCTTGGTGCGAAGGTCGGCGAGGGTGGGCGGGGTTGGCAGATTCGCAGGATCGTGCACATCCCATCATACGAAACGCGAGGACCCACGCGAGTCACTCGCCGGGGCGGGCGCGCACTTCGTTCCTTCGCGCAGCCCGCTGGCCCATGCGCTTGAACTGCCCCGCGGTTGGCAACTGCTCGATCCCTCCACGGGCGAGGTCGAGGCCGACGTGCGATTCGCGACGGATGATGGTGTAGTGTTGCGACCGCTGAGCATCGCTTCGGTCGGCACGCAGATGCTTTGCCAGGAGCGTCGCGAGCCGCCTGGCCCCTCTGGGCAGAACGTGTGGCTGACCGTGATCCGTGACGCTCGCACGGGCGCCCTGCGGTGCGCGCTGCAGACCGACGTGGCCATCACGGCCGGATGGTTCTTCGAGCACGCGTCGATGCTGGTGGCGGAGAGTTACGCGGGGCCGCTGGTGTTTGACACGAGCGACGGGCGACTGCTGCAGGTGATCGATGTTGATCGGGTACACATGTGGCTCTTGATCACGCCCGATCAGACGCGGGTGCTGACCTGTGCCGTGGACGGGTACGTCACGGTCTACGACCCGTCGACTCGATGCAGAACCGTGTGTTTCCGGTTCGGCAGCATCCCGGCCATGCTCGAGAATGGCACGCTCGTGAACGTCGGAACCGACCGCTTTGTGCGGTTTCTGCGCCCATCGGGACGGGCGAGGGAGCGTGCCAACGATGGGAACGAGCGGTAATCCGTGTCGTCTGTTCACACGATGTGCGGGAGTCGCCGAAGAATGGGAACTGGATGAACCCGGACGTCACACCGACCAATTTGAACTCCGATCCGGATGCGCAGCTCGACGCCGCGTTGCTGCACGATCGCGCGACCAGCCCGTACACGACCAAGGAAAAGATCGGGCGAGTGCTGTGGAATTACCTGGGTCAGAAAATCTTTCGTTGTACGTTCCATAACTGGTACGGCCTGCGCAATGCGCTGCTCCGTTTGTTTGGCGCGAAGGTCGGCGCACCGGTGCGGATTCGTCCCACAGTGCTGGTGGAGCAGCCTTGGAACCTCTCGATCGGGGACAACTCGAGCATTGGCGATCGTGCAATCGTGTACTGTCTTGGCAAGGTGACGATCGGCGCACACGTGTCGATCTCGCAAGGGGCGCACCTGTGCGCGGGGACACACGATTACCGCCAGCTGGATATGCCACTCCTCCGCCCTCCCATCGTCGTGGAGGATTACGCGTGGGTGGCTGCTGACGCGTTTGTGGGGCCGAGTGTCACCGTGCGCGAGGGGGCGATTCTGGGAGCGCGGGGCGTGGCCCTCAGGGACTTGGAAGCGTGGCACATTTACTCTGGGAACCCCGCACAGAAGGTGAAGGCCAGGCAGCGACCGGCGGCGACGCCATAAGCAAAAGCGAATCCGCGCATCGTGTTTGCAGATGCAGGAAAACCAGCGGATCAGCGTCTTTGGGCGACAGCGAGATGGCGCGACTTCACTGCAATATCATCGGCCCCATGTCGTTGCATCAGGCGGTGCCCGCGCACAACGACAAACCGATCCGTGTGGTCATCCAGCAGCCCAATCTGGCTCGCTATCGCTTGCCCGTGTATCAGGAGCTGGCGAAGCGCCCCGGCATCGATCTGCACCTGGTGTATGGCGATGACGGCACCGTGCCCAACGTGCCCGCGGACGGCATTCGCGCCACGATGAGCCACATGAGATCATTCAGGATTCTCGGCTCTGAACTCCGTTGGCACGAAGCGCAGCTTGCCTGGACCGATCCAAAGAATGTCGATGTGGTGGTGCTGTCGTGGAGTTCGCGTTATTTGAGCCTGATTCCCGGGCTGCTTCGCGCCAGACGCCGGGGCGTGGGCAGCGTGCTGTGGGGACACGGTTATTCGAAGGCGGAGACCGGCCTGAAGTCGACCACGCGCCACCGTATGTCGGACTTGGCCGACGCGCTGCTGTTCTACAACCACACGACGGCGAACGAATTTTTGGCGCAAGGAGCGTCCAAGCCTGAGCGGGTGTTCGTGGCCCTCAACGCGTTGGACCAGTCGCAGATCAGCGCGCAGCGTGAGGCGTGGCTGGCGGATCCGGCCCGGCTCGCCGCGTTCCAGAGCCAGCACGAGCTCGCGGGCACGCCCAACCTGCTGTTCGTGTCGCGGTTTGATCATCGCAACCGGGTGGACTTGCTGCTCGAGGCGGCGGTGCGGTTGCAGGGGCGGTTTCCGCGATTGGTCATCAACCTGGTGGGACGGGGGCCCGAGGAATCCAACCTGCGGGCCCTGGCGCGGAGCCTGGGAATCGCCAGCAAGGTGCGGTTTCTGGGAGCGATCTACGAAGAGCGGGACCTCGCGCCGTGGTTCCTGTCCGCGACGGCGTTTGTGTATCCCTCCAACATTGGACTGAGCCTCTTGCACGCCTTTGGTTATGGCGTACCCGTGATCACCAGCAATGATCGCTCAGCCCAGAATCCAGAGTTCGAAGCCCTTGGGCACGAAGTGAACGGCCTGACGTATCCCGCGGGCAGTGCCGAGGGGTTGGCAGAGGCAATTGCCCGTGTTTGCGAGTCGGGGGAGACTCGCCGGGCATTGTCTACGAACGCCTACCAAACAACCGCGCAGGAATTTACGCTTCGGCGGATGGTGGATGGCATGGAAGCGGCGATTCGGTACGCCGCGAAGCAGGCGGGTCGCTCGGCCCTGATCGGACTTTCAGTTATTTCGGCAAGATTACTGGCAGAACCCGCAGCATGGTGCATGTTGTAGCGTCGGGGCAACTCTCTCCTGCCCTGGCGTGGAGCAACCCATGTCGAGCCTTCCCACCAACTTGTTCAGCACCGCCAGCCTCCAGCAAGAGCCCGCGAAGCGCACAGTGTGGGTAGAGATCAAGATGATCGCGCGGTCGATTCGCGAGGCGTGGAAGCCCAAGAACGAGATCGAGCCGGTTGAAACCTACATGAACTATTGATTGATGGACCGCAGACCAAGGTGTGTGTGAACGCCGACCGCGAAAGCATCGGCGTTTTTTCGTTGGTTGCACGTCCGCCCGCGCCGTCGCGGGACAAGCGTGCCGCCCGTACCATCGGCCCCCATGCGCATCGTGCACGTCATCGATTCCACGGCGACCGAGTTTGGCGGCCCGCCCCGGTGCGCGCTCGATCTGGCCAGACTGACGGCGGAACTTGGGCACGCGACCACCATCGTCACGCCCGACCCGCGCGATGCGCCACAAGCGTGGTTGGCGAACGCGGGGGAAGAGGGCCCCAAGGACGCGAAGGTGCCGGCCGTCGTCGGCCTGCCCGGACCGCGAGCCTCGCTCGGGAGACTGGGCATCGAGATGATCCCGAAGGTCGATAGCGTGATTCGCAATGCAGACGTGCTGCACTTTCACGGGGTCTTCAACACGATGTTCGTGCAGATCGCGAGCATGGCCAGGCGGGCCAAGCTGGCGTACTTCGTCACGGCCCACGGCATGCTCGACGACTGGAGCATGCAGCAGAAGTCGTTCAAGAAGCGCGTGTACCTTGCGCTGGGAGGGCGCGCATATCTCGAGCAGTCCCAGTTCGTGCACTGCACCGCGGAAGGTGAAGTCCAGCAGAGCCGCAAGTGGTTCCCCAAGGGCAATGTTGTCACGGTGCCGTACGTGATCGACATGGCGGCGTATCGAGACTTGCCCGGACCCGGCGCGGCCCAGCAGCAGTGGGCCTTTCTCAACGATCACGAACGGCTCAACGTGCTGTTTCTCAGCCGACTGCACTACAAGAAGGGGCCTGATGTCCTGATCGACGCGATCGGTCTCGCGCAGCAGCGCGGCGCGAAGGTGCGACTGATCCTCGCGGGCGACGGGGACAAGCCGTACGTCGAGCAACTCAAGGCCCAGATCGCCTCGCGCGGGATCGAGGCGATCACGCACTTCGTGGGCCAGGTCTCTGGCCCGCTCAAGTTCAGCCTGTACCAAGCCTGCGACATTTTCGCCCTGCCCACCAGCCAGGAGAACTTCGGCCTGGTCTACACCGAGAGCCTCGCGAGCGGCACGCCCGTGGTGACGACCCGCGGCACCGACATCTATCCGGAACTCGAGCGCAGCGGCAGCGTGGTGATCTGCGAGCGCACGCCCGAGGCGTTTGCGGACGCGATCGCGACTCTCGCGGGAGATCGCGAGCGAGTCACGCGGATGGGCGCGAGTTCCCAGGCCTGGGTGCTGGACACCTACGACGAGCGCAAGACGCTCGCGAAGTTCCTCGAGATGTACCAGCAATGCGCCAGCGCGACGGGTCGGCGCTGATTCGCGGGAGCAGCCTTGGCGGAGCAGACTGCCCAACTCGATGTCGCCGCGAAGCTGGGCTCCACGCGCCCGCTGCGGATCGTGCAGTTCCTCAAGTGGATGAGGCGGCGCGACGGCGGGGTCGTCAACACCGTGTCGCTCTTGTGTCCGATGCTGACTGACCTGGGCCATCGCGTCACGCTGCTTTCCAGCGAGAACGAGGACTTGAAAGACCCGTGCTGGTTTCACCAGCATCCCAAGGCGGGCGATGCGATCCAGCATCGCGCGGGCACCACGGCGTGCGTCACGGTGCCCATGCGGGATCGGCTTGCGGAGCTGCGCGGGTCCTCGATGCTCGCGAGCGAACGCGACGAGCCGTTTCAGTTGCTGACGGGCGAGGGACTTGCGATCTGCGAAGCGGCGCTGCGCGACGCGGACGTGCTGCACCTGCACGGGCCATGGGCGAGCACGAACATCCAGATGGCATCGCTGGCGCGGCGGATGGGTGTGCCGTACGTGATCAGCCCGCACGGCATGCTTGATGACTGGAGCTTGGCGCAGGGGCGATTGAAGAAGCGACTGCATCTTGCGCTCTTCAGCGGCACGATGCTGAATCACGCGCGCTGTGTGCACTTTGAGGTTGAAGAAGAAGCCCGGCAGGGGCGTGTGCACGTGCGCGCGCCGGTGGTGGTGGGGCCGCCGCCGCCGATTGATCCGCGGGCGTTTGCGGCCTTGCCCGGGCCGGACCTGGCGCAAAGTACGTTTCCGGCGCTCAACAGGCCCGGATTGAAGGTGCTGTTTCTCGGGCGGGTTGCGCCCAAGAAGGCGCCCGATGCGCTGGTGCGAGCCGCGGCGATCTGGAAGCGCGAAGGGGCGCAGGTCACGACGCTGATCGCGGGCAAGGGACATCCGCCCGAATTTGAGGATCACTGCAAGCAGTTGGCGCGCGAGCTGAGCATCGAGGATCGATGTCACTTCCTGGGACTGGTGACGGGCGAACAGAAGTGGTCGCTCATGCAGGCGGCGGATGTGATGGTGTTGCCCACGAGCCAGGAGAACTTCGGCATCGCGCTGGTGGAGTCGATGCTCTGCGGCACGCCCGTGATCACGACGAAGCAGGTGGATACGTGGCGCGAGTTTGAGCGTGCGGGAAACTGGATTCTTGAGGGCGGCGCGAACGTCGCGGAGCAACTCGCGGGGGCAGTGGCGAAGTTGATCGGCTCAGACGGCGCTGAATTGCGCGAGCGGGGCGAGCGGGCGCGGCGCTGGGCGCTGGCGACCTACCACCCTCGCGCGTTGGCGGCGTGGTACGCGCGCATGCTGGACGCAACGCACGACGGCGCGGCAGCGGCTCCGTTGGATGCGGGTTCCAAGAACGGTCGATAGGAGCAGCATGATGGATCGCCCCGAAGACTTCATTCCTCGTCTGTCCCGGAAGGTGCGGGTGGCGATCTGCTGGACGCACGTGTCTGGCTACATGGCAGCGTGCTGGCGGGCCCTCGCGGCGCATCCGGATGTGGACGTTTCGGTTGCGCTCTTCGCGATCGCGTCCAAGGACAACGTGGGGTTTCAGGAATCGCGTTTGCTGCCGGGCGTCAAGCATGTGGTGTGGCCCTTTGATCAGTACCAGCGCGACGTGGGGAACTGGGTGCGTGAGATCAAGCCCGATGTGCTGGTGGTGGCTGGGTGGGCTTATCCCGCGCTGCGGGCGCTGGCGGACGATCCGGCGCTTCCAGATACCAAGATCGTGATGACGATGGACACGCCCTGGCGCTGGCACTGGCGACAGTTCGCGGGGCGGCTGGCGCATCGGCGGTTCTTCCGGCGCGTGGATCGCGCGGTGGTCGCGGCGGAGCGAACATGGCAGTTTGCCCGCTGGCTGGGGTTCGAAGAGCGTCGGATCGTGCGCGGGCTGTATGGCGTGGACGCCGAGGCCTTTGGGCCAGTGCTCGAGCGACGCCTTGCTCGGTTTCCGGAATGGCCCGGAAGGTTCATGTTCATGGGGCGATACGCGCCGGAGAAGGCTGTGGGGGTGTTGGTCGAGGCGTACAAGCAGTATGCGTCGCAGGTGAAGGATCCATGGCCGCTGGATTGCTACGGGCGCGGCCCGTTGGGGTCGCTCCTGGCGGGCATTGATGGCGTGCAGGATCGAGGGTTTGTGCAGCCCGATGAGCAGCCGGCGCGGATGGAAGAGGCTGGATGTTTCGTGCTGCCCAGCGTGTACGAGCCGTGGGGAGCGGTGCTGGCAGAGGCGGGGATGACGGGATTGCCGCAGATTTGTTCGGAGGCCTGCGGCGGGGGGGTCAATCTTGTGCAGCACTTGTACAACGGCCTGCAGGTGACCTCGGGCGATGCGAACGACCTTGCGCGCGCGATGCGCTGGATGCACGAGCATCGGGGGCAGCTGGCGATCATGGGGAAGAGGAGCCGAGATCTGGCTGCGGCGTTCACACACCGAGCCTGGGTGGCCCGTTGGGTGACGATGCTGGATGATTTGACGAGGCCCTGACCTACGCTCAAGTGCTGAACTGGCGGGGAAAAACGTCCGATAGGCGAAGTGGTTGTCGGGGGCGTGTGCCCTGTGCGACACAAGATCAGGATTGACGCATGCAAGTGACCATTGCGCCGCAGGCGACCATCGCGGGGGGGTTTCGAGAACTCGACGAGAACCGTTCTGGCTTTGCGGAGCACTTCGCGAAGATCATGGGGAGCGATCCGCGCCTCAAGGGTCGGGTCTTGGACGTCGGTTGCGGGAAGAACGGGCCGGACCTGCCCAGCAAGACGGGCGAGATGGTGTTTTTTCCCGTGATCAAGCAAGCCAAGCAGCTGGACGGGCTGGATCCGTTTCCGGAGGTGGTGCAGAACCCGCACCTGACGGAAAAGTGGGTGGGGACGTTTGAGCAATGTCCGGTGCCCGAAGGGGCGTACGACGCGTTGCTGTCGTTTTTCGTGTTTGAGCACGTCGGGGACACGCAGGGATTCCTGAAAGCGGCGTATCGAGCGCTCAAGCCGGGCGGGGTCTTCTATGCGCTCACGCCCAGCGCCACACATCCCTTTGCGTGGGCGGTGAAGGTGATCGAGACGTTTAACGTGAAGCGGCAGGTTGAGCGGATCAGCAACGAGGGGAAGGTCAATCGGATTCCGACCTACTACCGGCTCAACAGCCCGCCCACGGTGGCGAAAGCCGGGGCGGGTGTGGGTTTTACCGCGTTGGAGGTCTTCTACTACCCCGCCATCAACTGGGAGACGTACTTCCCGCGACCTTTGCGGTTCCTGCCGCGTATGTATGACCGGGTGATCGGAACGCGGTATCGCGGAGCATCGCAGCAGATTCTGTTCAAGTTGGAGAAGCCCAAGTAGGGCGGAGAGGAACGGGCCTTGGAGGCGATACTGGGCTGGATCACGCTGCTGATTGGCGCCATTGTGGTGCTGGTGGTGACGTGGCAGATCAAGACCGGGCGTCATCCGATTCTGTCGGCCCGCAACTTCTTCCTCGCGGGGTTCATGATCTATCAGATCACGAGCGCGGCGATCGCGTTCTTCTCGGGGGTCTATTGGGAGCTGTCGCTGCAGAGCCCCGCGGGAACGGGCGCGCTGTATCTGGGCTGGGTGGTGATTTTTCTGCTGGTGATGCACTTCGTGTATGAGTGGAAGTGGTTCACGTTCGGCATTCCCAAGAAACTTGCCAAGCCCGATCCGCTGCCCGCGCCCATCACGATGATGACGCTCGCGGTGGGGTTCCTGATCGTCGGATACGTGTTCCGCCTGACGTTCCAGTTCATCCCGGTGATCGGCGTGCTGGGGACGATGGTGGGCGTGACGCTGGCGACAGCGGCGGCCGGGATGGCCTGCTGGGTGTGGGCCAAGCAGATTTTCAACCCCGCGCGAGCGAGTTTCGCGTTCGCGATCGTGGGGCTGGCGACGGCCCTCGCCCTGCTGCGCACGTTCGGGCGTCGCGACCTGGTGAGCGTGGCGGTGGTGTGCCTGTGGGGAGCGTTCCACGGGCACTTCAAGAAGCAAAACCTTGGGCGGATGTTCTTGCCCCTGACGGGCGTGGCGCTCGCGGGTCTGATCGTGATCTCGGCGTATACGAGCGTCCGCACGCACGAAAGCCGCGAACGCGGCTTTGTGGATCAGATGATGTCGCTGCTCCAAGCCAACGTGTTTGCGGGCATGGTCGACGTCTTCTCAGGCCAGGGCGCCGCACCGATCAGCATGTGGCTGATGGAGTCGCGGCCGGAAAACTACCCGTACGACACCCTGCACTCGCTGCGGTACGTCACCACCAACATCATTCCGCGCGAGTGGTGGCCCGAGAAGCTCGACTCGCTGGGGATCACGATGGTGCCCGAGGCGGCGATCGTCAACAAGGCCTCGGGCTTTACGGTGGGCCCTGGGATGATGGGCCACATCGCCAACGACAATCCGTGGATCGCGTTGCTGCTGTACGCGGCTCTGATGGGCGCATTCCTTCGCATCCTGGATGAAATGGTGCGATTGGAGCCGGACAATCCCTTTGTGGTCATTCCCGTGGGCGTCGCGCTGGGCGAGATCGTGGCGATCCCGCGCGGCGAACTGGGCCTGTTCGTGTTCCGCACGATCATCGCCATCGTGTCGGCGTATATCGGCATGCGTTTGGTGGCCAAGCTCCTGGTGGCGTTTGGGATGCGGTACAACGTCGCGTTGACCGGGTCAGAAGACGCGCCGGCGCGGGAGGCGGGCGAGGGCGACGGGAACCAGCGCGACGACGACGGGGGCGGATCGGGCGGGCTTGGGGCGGAGCCAGCGGGCGGCGCCCGCGGCGGGCAGCGGGTTCCCTGGGGCCTGCAGGGGTCCTGACGCCTGTGCCAACTGTGCGGGTTGGCGAAGACTGAGAACCAGGGAAGTTGGGGCGCATCTCACAACATGGGTCGCGGTGTTTGCCAGAGTTGAGCGTCTGGTTCGGGATCAATCCACCGAGTTTTGGAGGTTGTGCAATGCAACTCACCGTGTACGCGAGCGTCTTGGTCGGCCTGAGCATCACCGGGGCTCTCGATGCCCTAGCCCAGCAAGTTCCGCCCGTGGAAACGGGGACGCGGAAGGTGTCATCGAGTCTAGTTAATGGCGAACTGGAGATGCGCAACCTGTCCAACGGGCGGGTGATCATCGCCCGCCAGCGGATTGAGCCGATGCGCGGCTGGGGCAACCTGACGACCAACGTGACGCTGCAGGAGCAGCCCACCGGTGCGGACCTCATCATCACCGCCACCAACAACGGCTCGGCCCCGCGCAAGAGCGGCGAGATCGGGGTGGGCGTCATCAACCTGGGCGAGCGGATCGAGTTCCTCAACTCAACCGAAGTGACCGAGTGGGCGTCCAAGCGGGCCAGCACGATGGTGGGATGGGCCGGGTACTACCCGGCAGAGTTGTACTCGCCCGTGATGGTGATGCGCAACCAGAACATGGCGGTGGGCGTGTCGATCCAGTACCCGGTGATGGACTACAAGCACGACGTGAGGCTCCACATTGACAGCCCGGGCAACTACATGGCCGAGGGCGAGGCGGGCAAGGGCTGGACGGTGCGGTTCCGCACCAGCAACATGGAAAACTCCCGCAAGGAACAGGACATGTTCTCGGGTGAGATTCAGCCCGGCCAGACGCGCACGTACGTGGTGAGCATCCGCGTCACCGACCGGCCTGACGAGTGGATCACCACGCTGCTGCCCTATCGCAATTACTTCCGCGCCACGTACGGGCCCGTGCAGTACGTCCGCAAGACCACTCCTGTGCTGGGCGTCACGGTCGCGGACCCCGAGAACATCAGCACCTCCAACCCGCTGGGGTATCGCGAGGACCTTCGCCCGGACCTGAACGGCTTCGCCCGCACCAAGAACCTGCTGCTGCGTCCGCAAGGCTGGCCCGCGACCATGGTGTGGATGATCTCCGGTCTCTACAACGAGAACCGCGAGCAGAACTTCCCGTACTTGGTCGGCAGCCAGTTCGCCCGCAGCCCGCAGATGCAGACCGCGACCGATCCGGTGAACGGCCTGCCCGCTGTGCCCGCGGCGGGTCGTGAGCTGGGCATCTGGTGGGGTCGCTCGCTGCTGATGTCCAACACCTGGAACAGCGCGGACATGATCAAGTTCGATCCTGACAACCCCAACCATCTGGAGCGGGCCCTGCGCGAGATCGACGGGATCGCCGCGACCGGCGCGACCATCGTGGGCCTGGACACCTTCCAGCCTGACCACACGCCGCTCTGGAAGTCGATGCCGTGGCTCCAGACGATGCGCAACCGCCACCCGCAGCTGACGTTTGTCACCGAGCCGGCCCAGTGCGACATCCTGCACACGGTCGCCGCGACCTATGTCACGGGCTTTGCGCTCTTCCCGCCCAGCAACGTCACCAACGAGCGCCAGCTCTACAAGATTGACGGCCCCAACCACCTGATGGACTTCATGAATCCGGGCCACGAGACCTGGGGCAGCATGAGCTATCACCAGCACCGCCGCTTCCTGGGCGGCATGCCCAGCCTCGAGCGCATGACCAACGACATGCGTCAGTTCGCGGAGTGGGGCTATCGCCCGATCTTCTTCGACATCAACACCATGCCCGCGAATGTGAGCGCGGCGCCCAGCTGGGAAGACAGCCTGCCGCAGGCGATCGTCGCCAGCGATCCGATCATCCAGGCGATCAAACGCGGCCGCCGGCCCAACGAAGCCGGCAATCCTGGCGGGCCTGGCGGCGAGCAGAACGCGGGTGGCGATTCGGGCGGCTCTTCGGGCCAGGCGAGCGCACCGCGTTCGACCCGCGGCCTGCGCGAGATGCGAGGCGCGGCCGTCCGGCGGGGCCCGAGCTTCGTCGTTCGCGGCTCCTCGTCGCAGGGCAACGGGGAGGCCTCTGGCTCGTCGCAGGTGAGTCGCCAGTCGGCCCCGAGCCAACGCAACCGCCCGCGCCGGTAATCGCACGATCGCAGTCGAATGAAGTCCGCATGATGCGGGCACGAAGGCCTTCCTTCGTGCCCATTTTCATGCGCTCTTGATGCAACCGCCAGCACCGAATCCCGAACCAGGTTGCTATCATCCTCTGTTCGCGTCGCCGCCACCCCCGGCGATCGCTTGAGTGGAGTGTTCGCCAAGGGGGGAACGGCACAAACCAGGCATTGGGGATTGGGCATTGGGCATCAGCGAGGGTGTCTTCCGCTGCGCGACGAATCGCGCCACGACAGGACACGAACACACTCGCCTCGCCAATGCCCCATGCCCGATCCCCAATGCCTTCTCAGGAGTTTCCCTATGGGTACTGGCAACGGCAGCGGCAAGTGGACGAAGAAAGAACTGCTCTCTCGTCCGATCGAGCACATCGATATCACCAAGTTCGACGCCCGCGGCATCATCGACAGCTATCGCGACATGGCGTATTCGTCGCGCACGCTCGCGCACGCGGCGGACATCTACTCGATGATGCTCAAGGACAAAGAGTGCGGCGTGGTCGTCACGCTCGCGGGCTCGCTCATCAGCGCGGGCCTCAAGAAGGCCCTGATCACGCTGGTCGAGAACAACATGATCGACGCGATCGTGTCGACGGGCGCGAACATCGTGGACCAGGACTTCTTCGAAGGCCTGGGCTTCAAGCACTACATCGCCCCGGGCAGCCCCGAGGCTCCGCCCGTGGATGACATGACGCTGCGCAACTGGATGATCGACCGCATCTACGACACGTACATCGATGAGGACGATCTGCGGGCGTGCGATCACGCGACGTACGAGATCTTCAACGCCTTCCAGCCCGGCGCGTACTCCAGCCGCGAGTTCATCGAGGCGATGGGCGCGTACCTGGCGAACAACCCGAAGTTCGCGAAGAACGAGTCGATCGTCAAGACCTGCTACCAGAAGCGCGTGCCGATCTTCGTGCCCGCCTTCAGCGACTGCAGCGCGGGCTTCGGCATCGTGCTCCAGCAGACCGAAGCCATCGAACGCGGCACCGGCCAGGTCGCCATCGACAGCGGCAAGGACTTCCGCGAACTGACTGATATCAAGCTCGCGTGCAAGGACACCGGTCTGCTCATGCTGGGCGGCGGCGTGCCCAAGAACTTCGCGCAGGACATCGTGGTCGCGGCGGAACTGCTGAACGAACGCAAGGGCGGCAAGGCCCGCGGCGACATCGGCATGCACAAGTACGCGATCCAGATGACCGTCGCGGACAGCCGCGACGGCGCACTCAGCGGCAGCACCCTCCGGGAGGCCTGCAGCTGGGGCAAGGTCGACGTCGTGCACGAGCAGATGGTGTTCGGCGAACTCTCCGCGCTCTTCCCGCTGCTGGCGAGCGACGCGTACCACCGCAAGGCGTGGAAGGCCCGCAAGGGCTTCAAGTTCGCCAATCTCTTCGAGAAGGGCGACGGCATGCCGACGTTCATGGGAACGATGAAGGGTGGGAAGAAGAAGGTCGCGAAGTAAACGCGGCCTAAGAGAACTCTTGACACGCCGCAGACTGAGGTCTGCGGCGTGTTTTGTTTTTTGCTGTTGTGCCCACTCGTTGCGTCTGCGGCGAGGCTGCACAGACGAGGCAGGACTGGTCCTCGTGAGCGCGCCGACACGGCCGACCAGTGCCGCATGGGTTGGCAGCTTCAGCATTTCAGCTGTGAAGTTCGGTCACCGCATTGCGGATGCATGTGATTGCAATAGGGCCGAGGTTCCACGCCTAGGGTTGCGTTGCAGTATGCATGTGCGGCGTCATATTGGAAGGAGGGGTTGTGTTCTATCTTGTCTGCGGCGTCCTCGTCATCATTGTCTTGTTCTTTGGCATGAAAGTGCTCCGGAAAGTTGGTCCCAAGCAAGCTTCCGGGGTCGCTCCAGGGTCTCAATCGCAGGACGAAGTGTTCACGCCCGTGTATGTGCTGTTGTTTCGCAACGCCCCGATTGAACTGACGGAAGACATGGTCCGCGGGGCCTACGAGAAGGCGTTTGAAGTCACGCCGAGGGTCAAGGGCGTGCCCACCTCCGATGGTTTGTCGTTCATCGCGATGGCGCCGAAGGGGCCGCCGCTCGCGTTCATTCGCGGCAATCGGCCGCGAACCAGCCCGGAGGCAACAAACAGACTGGCGAGCGAACTGCGTGATCCCGCCGCGGCGAAGGGTGTGCGCGAGCATACATCGTGGATCAGCGTGGAGGCCATCGCCAATGAACCACCCCCTTCAGACATGCAGCTTCTGCAGAAGATTCAGATGATGCTGAGCCGTGCTGCGTCGAGCTTTGTCGACAAGAACACGACCGTAGTGATGCTGCCGCTCACAAGCCGCGCGGTCGCGGTGAACCCGGAAACCAAGACGCAGCTCTTCGAGATGCGATTGCACGCGTTGTTCAACTATGGAAATGCCGACAATGCGGTGTTCAGCGCTGGCATGAGCGACCCCGCGATCGACAAGGCGATCGAAGAGGCCCAGCGGAGACTGCCCGAGTACCTGCTCGCGATGCGCGATGCGGGCAAGCCGGGAGCGGGCATCTTCAAGGCGAAGTTTGTCTTCTCCGAAGATGGACACTCGGGCAGCGAGTACATCTGGATGTCGTATGAGGGTGCCGATGACGGGAAGTTGCACGGCGTGATCGAGAACGATCCTGTCGCAACGAGCTTGCCGAAGAAGGGCTCTCGCGTCACGGTACGGCAAAGCGATGTTGTCGATTGGTTCTACTTGGACAAGAACAACAAGCCCGTGGGGATGTTTGTCGAGCGAGTGCTGACGGGCAAGCACTAGCGGCTGAACGTCGGGCTTGCAGAATGCAACAAGCCGCGCTGCGGCGCGGCTCATTGTGTGGGTAGGGGGGGCTTTGTGACACGAAGTGCGTGTCGCACCGATCAACTGATCAGAGGATCGCGACGGTCAGGGCGTGGGCGGATCGATGGCAGGTGGCACGACCTTAATCCGGTAATCGTACCGTGCCACAGCCTGCCGGAGGATGAAGAGAGCGCGGAGGAGGAAGAAGGATCGGGGGGCGGTTTGTGGCGAGTGCCATGCAACTGGCGGGTCGGCACAAGCATCGCCGCCCAGAGCGGCGGCGAAGCATGTGGCATGCGTGGAGAGCTCCCGTCTGTTGTTTCGCGAAGTCAACTTGTGCCACCCGCCGATGAATCCCCAGCAGTACAGCTCGTACACCCCTCAACAGTTGGCGGACTTCGTTGACAGCATGCCGGGTATGCTTTTGCAGCGCAATGTCGATTTGCCGGGTGCGGGGCCTTCACACCAGGCGATCACCAACAGGCAGAATCAGGTGCTCGCATGGATGCGACAAGAGTTTCAGGGAACACGTCCGAAGGCGGAGGTTATTCGAGAGGCCCGAAACAGAATGAGAACGGAGTATGCCGAATGGGATCCTGACATTGGCGCACCCGCGTGGGAATTGGCATCGCAGTGGCTTGATTCGATTGGATTGCCATGATCGTACATAAATTGTTCTATGTTCCATCTTCGATCTGGAAACGCTCTGAAGCTCTCAGTGCGATTCGATCTGTGGCATCGCAGCATGCTACCAGCATGACTGACATGTGCAGCAATGGACTCCGAGAAGACTCAGATGCTGACACAAAAATGTGTAGCGTGATCAGGTCGCTGGATATTCCTATTGTGCCTGACGATGGTGGTGACGCATCCTCGTGGCGAGATACTTCTTCTCAGGCAGTACTTGTACGTCGAGAGTGCCGATGTGACGACGCCGATCTTGATCGCTGCGAGTTTCTCGAACTGCATGGCGTACAGATGGTTCTGGACAGGAAGCTCCTGCGGCATGAAAGCGATGTCGTTGTCCGCAAGCCGGCCCGATGGTTCTTTGAAAACATCATAGTTGATGCGGGCGGGCACATCTGTCGGGCCATCGCCTCTGAAAAGGCGTATGAAATGCTGCGATCGCACAACTTCACCGGCATGGAAACCCATGAGCTGCTTGACGTGGATGGCCCAGACAGGGACCCCGAGGAGGGTCCGTTGCCGTGGCAGCTTGATGCGAGCGAGGACACGCCGCCCTTCTTGCCTTGGCGCGAGGACATGACCCGCGCCGGGTACTCAAAACGTCCTATGTTCTACCTTCGCAGCGCATTCCGGCAACCGATGCTGGACGTGTATCGTGCTTCACACTATCACATGATCTCAAGCCCGCGGTTCGCCACGCATCTGGTGGTCAGCCAAAAGTTCCGCCAAGCGTGCATCGCAAATGGCATCCGCTGCGACTTTTACCCCGCCGAGATCGTCGATGACCCGTCCCAGGTCTACGTCTAACCGATCCAAATCGCGTCGGAGATCCTCGACGGCAGGTGGCACGACCTCAAGCCGGTAATCGTACCGTGCCGCAGCCGGCTGGCTTTGCGGCTGGCTGCGGGTGTGGTTGGTGGGTGGTCGAGGCGGGCGTGTGGGTTTGGGTGCCGCGGTGCGTTGCTGGTTGTTTGGAGGGAGAACGCCTGCTTCTCACAGATGTTTCTTGGGTAGGGACTCGGGCCTAGAAGGCCCGGCCCCCCGCGACTCACGGGCGTGACGCCCGTGCTACTTGTGGTATCGCATCGAAGTCGCTGCAGAGCCAGCGACTTCGATGGCACGTGTCTGGTTGTCGCGGTGGAATGAAAAACGCCCGGCCTTGCGGCGGGCGTTTGGGGGTTGAGTGTGTTGTGCTAGAGAACCGCCGAGGCTTGCGCCCCTCGGTTCTTACTTCTTTTCCTTCTCGGCCATCAGCGCGGCCTGCGCCGCAGCGAGGCGAGCGATGGGGACGCGGAAGGGGGAGCAGCTGACGTAGTCCATCTTGACCTTGTGGCAGAAGTAGATGCTCTTGGGATCGCCGCCGTGTTCGCCGCAGATGCCGACCTTGAGGTCAGGGCGGGTCTTGCGACCCTTGGTGACGCCCATGTCGATGAGCTGGCCGACGCCGCCCGTGTCCAGGGTCTGGAACGGATCGGCGGGGAGGATTTCCTTGGCGAGGTAGTCGGGCAGGAAGGTGCCGATATCGTCGCGGGAGTAGCCGAAGGTCATCTGCGTCAGGTCGTTGGTGCCGAAGCTGAAGAACTCGGCGTGCTCAGCGATTTCATCCGCAGTGACAGCAGCGCGGGGAATCTCGATCATGGTGCCGATCTTGATATCGAGGCGCGGCTTGTAGTCCTCTGATTCCTTGACGCGGGCGATGGTGGCTTCAACCTGCGTGCGCAGGTGGGCCAGTTCTTTCTTGGTGCCCACCAGCGGGATCATGATTTCGGGCAGGGCCTTGATGTTGCTGCGGAGGCAGTCGATTGCGGCTTCGACGATTGCCCGCACCTGCATGTCGAGGATTTCGGGATACGTCACGCAGAGGCGACAGCCGCGATGGCCCAGCATGGGGTTGGCTTCGTGCAGCATCGCGACGCGGCTCTTGACCTTGGCGAGGGTCAGGCCCATCAGCTTGGCGAGTTCGGCCTGCTGGGCTTCTTCGTGCGGGACGAATTCGTGGAGCGGCGGGTCGATGAGGCGGATCGTGACGGGCAGGCCCTTCATGGCCTTGAAGATGCCGATGAAGTCATCGCGCTGGTAGGGGAGCAGCTTCTCGAGGGCCTTGATGCGGTCTTCCTGGGTTTCAGAAAGGATCATCTGGCGCATCGCCTTGATGCGGTCGCCTTCGAAGAACATGTGCTCGGTGCGGGTGAGGCCAATGCCTTCGGCGCCGAAGTCGCGGGCGCGCTGGGCGTCCTCGGGCGTGTCGGCGTTGGTGCGGACGCCCAGGGTGCGATACTTGTCGGCCCACTTCATCACTTGGCTG
>JALHOJ010000032.1 GCA_022843045.1 Phycisphaerales bacterium | reverse complement strand
CTCTCGCTCTTTCGCACTCTGACTCCGCCCCCGCCCCCCGCGCCCGGCCTCCCCAACAATCCCCCATGTCCAACTGGCTCCGCTGGCTCACCATCCTCCTCTCCGTCGTCGGCCTTTTTGTCGCGATTTACGCCGTGGCTCACGCTGAGGAGAAGACCGCTCCGCCGCCTCTCGCGCGACCCGCGTCGATCAATCCCTTCGCCTCGGGCGTCGCGGCTCTCGCCATCGTCGAGCCCGCGGGGCGAGACGTGGGCGTGGTCGCGCCAGAGCCCGCGCTCGTCACCAAAGTGCTCGTCGATGTGGGCGATGCCGTCACCCAAGGCCAAACCCTCTTCGAACTCGACACCCGCACGCTGCAGGCCGACCTGCTCCGCGCTCAGGCCGCCGTGGCTGCGGCGGAGTCCGAAGTTCAGCGTTGGCACGCTCTCCCCCGCGCCGAGGACAAGCCTCCGCTGATTGCCCGGGTTGCTCGTGCCCGCGCTTTCCTTGAAGACAGCGAAGATCGCCTCCGACTCGAAGAGGACGCCTCCAAGCGCGGCGCGAACAACCCACGCGATGTGTCGATCGCTCGCTTCGCCCGAAACGCCGCCCAAGCCGAACTTGCCCAAGCCCAGGCCGACCTCGACAAGCTCGAAGCGGGCGGCTGGAAGCCCGACCTTGACATCGCCACCGCCATTCGCGACGCCCGCAAGGCCGAGGTTGATGCGCTCAAGGTGCTGATGGATCGCATGATCGTCCGCGCCCCGCGCGATGGCATGATCCTCCGGCGAGCGATTGAGCCGGGCGAATTTGCCACGTCATCTGGCGACCGCCCCGCGATGATCCTGGGCGACCTCCGCCAGCTCCGCGTGCGTGCTCAGATCGACGAAGAAGACATCGCCCTCGTCGCCGGCCTTTCAACCACTGCCGCCAACGACTCCACCCGCGCCGTCGCGCGCCGTCGAGGCGGCGTCCCCACGGAGTTCCCGCTGCGCCTGGTTCGCATCGAGCCCTTCGCCCGCCCTAAGAGCGACCTCATCGGCTCCAACGTGGAGCGCGTTGACACGCGTGTCGTGGATGTGCTCTTCGAAGTGCTGCCCGCCGCCGCCGATCAACCCGGCGCAACTGTCCCGCTGATCCCGGGGCAAGCGGTTGACGTTTTCATCAACACGGCCGAGTAGCTGCTGGTTCAACGGACTTCACGCGCGGGCGTGGTCGAACGCAACCTGCTCCAATCGCGCTGTGCACATTCACCCTGCTCGTGCGAGGAGCCCGTTGGCCACCTTACTTCCGCGCCTTCTTGCTGTTGACCTTCTCAATCCGCGGAAACAACCGAGGCGTCGCCACCCGCTTGGCCAACACCACAATCTGCCCCGTGGGGGTCGGCACCACCTGATCCACCACGCACTTGAGTTCGTGCAACACCGGCTGGGCCTCTTCGATCTCCGCCGGGGCCTTTTGGCCCTTGATCAGCGCGATCGTCCCGCCGATCTTCGCAAACGGCACGGTGATCTCCGCCAGCACTCTCATCGCGCCCACCGCCCGCGCCACCACCGCGTCAAACTGCTCGCGCTTTGCTCCCTCGCGCTTCGTGACGCCCTTCGCGTCCGCCCGTGTGCCGATGTCATGGGCCGCCGCTTCCGCGCGAGCGTGCAGCGTCGTGCAGTTCTTGATGCCAAGCCGCGCGATCGTCGCGTCCAGAAACGCGATCTTCTTCGCCGTCGCATCCAGCAGCGTGAACCGCAGGTGCGGCGTGCAAATCGCGAGTGGGAGCCCAGGCAAGCCTCCGCCCGTCCCCACGTCCAGCACCGTCGCGCCGTCCGGCAAGTCGCCCAGCACCGCCAGCAGCGTGAGCGAGTCCAGCACATGCCGCTCCCACGCCTTGTCATGCTCCGTCACCGCCGTGAGATTGGCCCGCTGGTTCGCCTCCAGCAAGCATGCCAGAAACAACCCGAGCTTCTCAACATCCCCCTTGTCAAACTCAATTCCCATCGCCCCCGCACGCTCCAAAAGCCACGCCGGCGCGGCGAGCGGCTGCACCGAAGCAAAGTCAAAGGTCAGGGGCGTACGGGAGGGTCCCGGAGGGGTGGGCATGGCTAGACAGTAAGTGCGATAGTGCGTCAGTGCGAATGTGCGAAAGTGGGGGGGTGGCTTCGAAGCGTCTTTTCCACCCTCGCAGTCTGTCCTTCAGATCCGCGGCTGCTGCTGCGACAGACAGTGGATCGCGCCCAGACCCCAGATCAGGTCTGAGCAGTCGATACCGACGACTTCGCGCTTGTGCCCGCAAGCGTCCAGCGCCTCGGCGAGCGTCCGGAGGCACCGCTTGTCGTTGGCCTTGTGCTTGTAGATCGGCACCAGCAGTGTGCCGTTCACGAAGTAGAAGTTCGCGTAGGTTGCGGGGACACGCTGGCCCTCGATCTCCACGACCCCGGGCATCGGAATCGTGACGATCTCGTAGTGCCCGCCGTCAGGATGCTTGGCGAGTTCGAGCCGTCGCAGATTGTCTCGCAGGATCTTGTAGTTCTCGTCCTTGGGGTCTTCCTCGACCGTCGTCACGATCGTGCGAGGCCCGATGAATCGAGCCAGATCATCGATGTGGCCGTCGGTGTCGTCTCCCACGATGCCATCGCCCAGCCAGAGCACGTGGCGCTGGCCGTAGTAGTCCTTGAGGAACCCTTCGATCTGCTTCTTGCTGAGCTTGGGGTTGCGGTTCTTGTTGAGCAGGCAGGCTTCGCTGGTCATCACGACCCCGTCGCCGCTGAACTCGACAGCGCCGCCTTCCATGATGACCGGCTCGCCCGCTTTCGTGCGCGGATAGAAGACACCGGCAAATCCTGGAACTTTGCTCGCCGCGAATTCCTCTGCGATGCGCGTGGGCACGTTGTCGTCGCTGTCGTAGGGCGGATACTTGCCGCCCCAGGCGTTGAAGCCCCAGTCGACGATCGCGAACTTCTTCCCCTTGACCACAAACGCGGGGCCGTGATCTCGGCACCAGCTCTCGTTGGTCATGATGTGATGGAACGTGATACGTCGGGATAGCAGCGGCTTGGCGACGCCGTGCTGTGCGAGTTGCTCGCGCACGATGCGTTCATAGTTCTCGTTGGGCACATTGACGTGCACGTGCTCGCGCGGCGCGATCGCGGCGATGATGGCGGCCATCGCCTTGGGCACGGTGTGGTAGCGTCCGGGAAAGCTGATGCCTTCGGGGCGGGGCCAGCTGAACCACGTCGCGCTGTGCGGGGCCCATTCAGGTGGAAATGTGAATCCGTGCTGGGCGGGCGTGCCGGGAAGGACTTTGGGTGCGATCTTGCGCGGGCTCTTGCTTGTGTCGCTCATGGTGCGGCCGTGGTGGTGGAGGGTTCGAGGTTGTGCGACGCGAGGTCGCTATAACGAAACTCAATCGCGAATGAAACGTGCAACCGATTCTGCACGAGCATAGCGATCCAACTGGAGCGTTTGCGCCGCGCGTGCCGAATAGGCAACTCGCAGTCGCGCGAACTTCGCGCGTTGCCGGCGACAAGGTGGTGATTCCCGACCGATTCACCCTTTGTCTGAATCCCGGCGTGCTCGCGGGCGTGTGCCAAGGGCCGAGCCGGAACGAACCCAGTCCCTCAGGAGATTTTTCGCATGGCCCTTTCTCGCAACGCCCTCGTCCTCGCCCTCGTCGTCGGCACCTGCAGCATCGCCGGCGCCCTGCCCCAGAACAGCCAGAACAGCACGCAGAACGCGCCGACCAACGCATTCCAGGCCAAGCTCGTCGGCCTCGTCGGTGAATGGCGCGGCAACGTCGAAGTCACCTGGGCTCCCGGCGACAACACCACCACCGAGTGCGACGTGAGCATCAAGGCCAACAGCGAAGGCGGCATCCTCTTCGCCTACGACAGCTTCGCCCGCGGCAAGGCCGTGAGCGGCCTGACCAACTGGTCCGTCAACGGCAACCAGGTCTCCGTCAACACCTACGACCAGCGCAACGACTGGAACTGCACGTTCAGCGGCGCGCTCCCCAGCACGACGCAGGGCACCTTCACGGGCAACGCGAACAACGTCGCCTACACCCAGAACATCAACTTCCGCGCCGACGGCAGCGTCGTGATCGAGTACTTCAAGGCCGGCAGCAACAACACCCAGGAACTCGTCAGCCGCATGACGCTGACGCGCCTGCCCAGCGACAAGATCAGCAGCGCCAGCGCGTACCTCGATGACGCCAAGCTGCTCGCCAAAGTCAACGCCCGCGGCACCGCGACTGCTGGCGTGAACACCAATCAGTAAGCATCCTCTCGCACGCCATGATCCACCGATCGCGGCGTGTTTTCTATCTTCTCTAGGCGTGGTTCCAAACGCCCTTGCGTGCGCGGGGCGTTTTTTTTCATTGGGCCACCTCACGAAACGCGTCCGTCAGGAAGCGTCGCACACCACCGACGCGATTCACGCCCTTCCCGCTGGTCAAGCGCCACTTGAGCTCGCCGCTCCCTCACGGTCGCGTTTCGTGACGCCACGCGGCGTTCTACAGACACGGCCCCTCACTGAACACGCTCAGGAACGAGTCAATATCCGCCGGGTCAAACACCGACCCGTCGTTGTTGAAGTCGATGTCGTTGCACGTCGCCGTTTCCGGCACGCACGGCCCTTCGCTGAAGACGCTCAGGAACGCGTCGATGTCCTGCGGGTCAAACTCGACGCCGTCGTTGTTGAAGTCGATGTCGTCGCAGCCCGCGAAGATCGAGCGGATCCGGAACCCTTCGGGCCGGTTGCTGATGATGCGCAGCGTTGAATAGCCGCGCGGGAACGTGACGCTCGCGCGCCCAAACGTCCTGAACTCGTTGCCGCCCACTTCGCTCGTCGTGCGCGCCAACTGAACATCCCCAAACGTCGTCCCATTCACCGCCAGCGTGATGCTCCCCGCATCCTCCCACATCGTCGCCTCCACCGACACAGGCATCGTCACCTGCTCGTCGCTGCGAATCAGGTACTCGATGAAGTCGCCCTGCAGGATCGTGGGCGATGCCACGCCCGATTGCCACGTCTGCTCGTTGCGTTGCACATGCCGGCGGCCATCCAGCGTGCCCGGCACCGGCTGCCCGCCGTTGATCGCAGCGCGAGGCCGTACCTTGGAATCGTCCAGGGCGAGGATCTTGGGCGTGTTCTGATCCAGCATGCTCTCGGTCAGGTGATACGCCCCATTTTCACCCAGCCAGCTGCCCGCGCCCGCGATCGCCCACACCACCGCGCCGCCACCCTTCGCGTGCAGCATGTCCACATAGTCGTTGCACAACGCCCGCATGCGCGGATCACCGTGCACCTGCTGCTTGATCGTGGTATACCTCGACCCGCGCGTGTCCGGTCCGGCTTCATAGCTCACAAATGGCGCCAGCCCATACCACGCCGAGTACGCCGCGTATCGCTCCATCAAGAGGCTGTTGTCGTAGTACGCGATGCTCCCGTTCGCGACGCTGCTTGCTCGCAGTTCGTTGAGATAGTCGTCGACGGTGACGTTCTCCCAGTTGTCCACGTGCCAGGCGTAGTTGTACGGCGCGATGCCCAGCGCCCAGAAGTACTGCTGCGGATTGCCGTAGTTCCGCTCGATCCACCGCAGCATGTTGAGGTACTGCTCATCCCGCGCCGCTTGCCCCGCCAGCACCACACGTACCCGCGAGTTGAGCGCGCCGGGCCCAAACTCCTGCGAGAAGATGTTCGCGATCTCCATGGTCCGGCGGGCGTACCACCGCCACCGCCACGTCGTGCTGTCCGTCGCGTTCTGATCCGTCAGCAGCGTCGGCCCCGCCCCAACCTCCGCCACCGCCCAGTCCCGCACATCCCGCCCCTGGCGATAGATCAGGTTCCAGACCTCGTTGGAATACTCCACGTACACATTCAGCCCCGGCTCCAAATTGTCCCGCACCAGCCGCGCCAACTGCCGCACATACTCATCATCCGCCCGATGCGGCAGGCAGACGTAGTAATCCGCATCCACGTCATTGCACAGTTGGATCGCATCCTCGTACGGCACGCCCGTCTTGATCCGCCACGACGGGTCATTCTGCTGCGTCCGCTCGCTCCATTGCGAAATCGTGCTGCCGTTGATGATGTTCGTGTCCATGAATCGCAGCATGTCAAACCGCGACACATGCTCGCGAAACAGCGGATCCCACGGATCGCTCTCATCCGCCCCGGGCCGAATCACCTTCAAATTGCGAATGCCGCCAGGCAGACCGCCCGGCCCATCGGGGTCCGTCCCAAAGAACCCGAGCATGAGTTGCTCCCAGTTCTGTGGCCACACATACTCCGCCGTGACAATCCCCGTGTTGGGATCGCGCGACACGTTCTGGATCGTCCCCAGCGTCGCAATGAGCCTGATCTCCGGCAGCGTCGAGCACTCAAACGAAATCTGATACACCCCCTCCAGCCCCTGGTTGTTCGGTTGGCAGCAGACGAGAATCACCCCCGCGTCCTGCGTGGGCCAGCCGTTCGCGTCCAGCACAATGTTTGCCTGCCCCTCCCACGGATCCGTCGGCGATCCCCACGCCCGCCCCTGCTTCATCAGGTTCGTCGTCAGGTGCGACCGTGACCAATCCCGCACCGCCTCCAGCCCCGCGCTGATCTTGACCTCTTCCCCTGGATACCAAGGCACATGCTGCGCCGAAGCCGCGCTCGCTAGGCCCAGCGCCAATCCCGCCCCAAGTCCGCCCCAAGTTCCCTGCCCGATCATGGCCAGTTCTCCTCAATCTCACGAAGTTCAGCGTCCCCTTGCACGCAAGAGCTGCATGCAATCGACTACCAAACACTATGCGTTTGCCCGCAAACGCCGGTTCGAGAGAAAGAGCGAACAACGAGAGGGAAACCAGCCACGGTTTCCGAAATCGCGCACAGATGAGCGCGAACGCGAGCCGAACGGTGGTCTCGGCGGAATCGACTTCCCCGCGCAGCGGAATCAATCCCCCTGATCCAAAACCGCCATAAACGCCTCCTGCGGAATCGTCACGCTGCCCACGTTCTTCATCCGCTTCTTGCCTTCCTTCTGCTTCTCCAGCAGCGTTCGTTTGCCTTTTCCACTACTTATGTAACAAAAACTCCCGCAGCAAGTCAAAGTCACGCTGGCGGCGTCGCGGCGTGGAGGGGCGGATGTCGAGCCATTCGTAATTGACGGCACCCCGATCAATCGCGGCGAGCGCGCGACGCAGCACATCCGGTTGCAGGCATCCATCGCACCTTTGGTAGTACGCCAGCATGAGCCAGAAAATGGCCTTTGGACCTGGTGGCAGCCCCTTCATATCTGCGGAGTTGCGCTTGATGATCTCGCGGGAAGCGTGCTTGGGTGTCTTCGACGCCTTCAGGGTCTTGCGCCAGTCACTTGCAAGGCCGTAGTACCATTCGTTGACTTCCAACTGCGGGCGCCAACTTGAACTCGCTTTTCCCATTGCTCACCCCTCGATCGCTCAATCCCCCTGATCCAAAACCGCCATAAACGCCTCCTGCGGAATCGTCACGCTGCCCACGTTCTTCATCCGCTTCTTGCCTTCCTTCTGCTTTTCCAGCAGCTTGCGCTTGCGGCTCACGTCCCCGCCATAGCACTTGGCGAGCACGTCCTTGCGGAATGCCTTGATCGTCTCGCGCGCGATGATCTTGCCTCCGATCGCCGCCTGCACGGGAATCTCGAACTGGTGCCGCGGAATCTGGTCCTTGAGTTTGCTGCACAGTTGCCTGCCGCGTTGCTCGGCTCGGTCTTTGTGCACGATCGTCGCCAGCGCTTCGACCGGATCGCCGTTGATCAGGATGTCGAGCTTGACGAGCCGGTCCGCCGAGTATCGGATCACTTCGTAATCCATCGTGCCGTATCCGCTCGTCAGCCCCTTCATCTTGTCGAAGAAGTCGTAGATGATTTCCGCGAGCGGGATCTCAAACTGCAGCGTGTCGCGGCTTGCCGAGACGTACGACTGGTTCTTGTAGATGCCGCGGCGATCCATGACCAACTTCAGCACATCTCCGATGTACTGCTTGGGAGTCATGATCTCCAGCTTGCAAATCGGCTCGCGAATCTCGATCAGGTTGCCCATGGGTGGCAAGTCGCCGGGGTTGTGCACTTCCAGGAGCTGGTGCCCCTCGGGCACCTCCGTCCAGAACGGCGCGTTCGGATCCACCGGCTTGAGCGCCTGCCCGTTCGCGCCTGTCATCGTGTCGGTGCCTCGCACCAGCACGTGGTAGCTCACGGTCGGTGCGGTCTGCACGATCTCGACATTCCCCTCGCGCTCGAGGCGTTCCTGGATGATGTCCATGTGCAACAGACCCAAAAAACCGCAGCGGAAGCCAAAGCCCAGCGCCTCGCTGTGCACCGGCGCGAACGTGAACGATGAGTCGTTGAGCGACAACTTCTCGACCGCATCGCGCAAGTCCTCAAAGTCCGCGCCCTTGCCTTCATCATCCGTCGCCGGGTAGAAGTCGCAAAACACCATCTGCCGCGGCGGCTGATACCCGGGCAACGCCTCCTCCGCCGGGTTGATGTCGTGCGTGACGGTGTCGCCGATGCGCACGTCCTTGAGGCTGCGAATCGCCGCGACCACATACGCCGTCTCGCCAGGGCCCACTTCCTTCACGCGCACCGGCTTGGGCGTCATCTTGCCGATGTCGCTCACGAGGAACGTCTGCTGCACGCCCAACATGCGAATCTTGTCGCCGACCTTCAGCTTGCCGTCAAACACGCGGACGTACACGATCACGCCGCGATAGTCGTCGTACACCGCGTCAAACACGAGCGCCCGAAGCTTGTCGGTGACGGGCTTGCGCGGGGCCGGGAACTTTTCGCAGATCGCCGCGAGCAGCTCTGGCAAACCAAACCCCGTCTTTGCCGAAACCAGGATGCATTCCTCGGGCTTGAACCCCAGGGTCTGCTGGATTTCTTCTTTGACGTCGTCGGGCTTGGCGCTGGGCAAGTCGATCTTGTTGATGACGGGGACGATCGTGAGATTCTCGTTGATCGCGAGGTACGCGTTTACCAGCGTCTGGGCCTGCACGCCCTGCGTGCTGTCGACGACCAGGATCGCGCCCTCGCACGCCTTGAGAGCGCGCGACACTTCATAGTTGAAGTCCACATGCCCGGGCGTGTCGATGAAGTTCATCATGTAGAGGTCGCCGTGCGCCTCGGCGGACTCGCCCTTCTTGGTCGTGTGCTCGCCCGCATCGTCGACGGTTTCGTACTCGGTTTCGAGATCGTCGGTCTTGCTGCCGGTCTTGTGGCGATGCATGACCGTGACGGCGGAGGCCTTGATGGTGATGCCGCGCTCGCGCTCGATGTCCATCGAGTCGAGAATCTGGTCCTTGGCCTCGCGCGCACTGACGGCGTTGGTCGCCTGCAGCAGTCGGTCGGCGAGCGTGCTCTTGCCGTGGTCGATGTGGGCGATGATCGAGAAGTTGCGGATGAATTGTGGGGAAGGCTTCTGTTCGGACATTCTGCGTTATGGTAGGGGAACCGAATGAAAAACGCACGCAGGAAAGCGTGCGTCGGGGGTTGCTCGGGGTTCAATGACGACGGTTGCCTGCCAAAGCGGCGACGGGACGGGCGTGATCGTCGAGACTATCGCGGACCGATGGCGATGAAGTAGAAGTCCGAGTTGATGGCGGCTCCGGCGATGTTCCAGATGCGGATGGTCACCGTGCTCGAGTTTGCCTGGGAGATCGTCGCGATCTGGGGCACGGAAGTATCAAAGACCGTTGCGGTAACGGTCGCGGGCCCGGTGAATGGTTGAGAATACGTGATCTGATACTCGCCGGTGGCAGGACGCGTCACCGTAAATCCCTCGCCTTGGCTGACAACACCGCTTGTGAACACCGTGCCGCGGATGATGCGGACATTTTCGCTGGTGCTGCTCACGGAAGGCGCCGGAAGACTCGCGGGCCGCCATGCGTTTGAAGTGAATGACAGAACCTGTCCCGCGGCGGGGGCAGTCGTAGCGATGGGTTGATTCTGCAGTCCGATGACCCTCGTCGCGGTGATCGTGCCCGTCACGTCGCCTTCCGACAAGGGCAGATCACTCGCAAGAATGCCGGAGAACGACGTCGATCCGCCGCCGTTGTATCGCAGGTAGAAGCCAGGAAAGCCAAGATTGCTGTACGTCAGTGATGAACCGTTGGAGATCGCCACCGTTCCTGCCACGCCGATGGAGGTTGCATTCGTGCCTCCTCGCGAAACGGGCAGCGTGCCGGCGTTCAGGTTGCCAGCGTTCAGGTAGAACGAACCGGGCTGACCGTTCAAGTTTGCAGCGTTGGTCGCTGAGGTTGCGTTGCCATTGAGGGCACCCGTAAATGTCGGGGCGGTGATGGCGGCGGTATAGGTGTTGGCTGCGTTGAGGCGCGGGACGTTGGTGGACAGCCGGGCATCGGCGATCGTGCCGGTGAGGTTCGCCGCGTTGGAGTAGAAGGAAGCAGGCTGGTTGTTCAGATTGGTTGCGTTGGTGGCCGAGCTCGCTTGGGTGGCCACCGCGCTGAAGGCTGCGTAAGGGGTATACGTGATGGTCTGATCGGGAGACAGCACGGTGAATCCCGACGTATTGGCGCAGGCCAGCCCCGTGTCGGTGCGCACGCTGGTGCGCAGCGTGATTGTTCCGCCGCTGAAGGTGTTGTTCAGGACATTGGCGAAGTTGAGTTGGACCGTGAAGCGGCCGTTGGCGACCTGAACGTTGTCCACGCAAATGGGCAGCGGGTTGGTCGAAGGCGTCGTGAGATTCTGGAGCTCGAATCGCAGGTCGTACACGCCGTTGGCGGGTGCGCCATCCTGGCTGAGTTCCCCTTGATACGTGAAGCCAGAGAACGAGGTCTGGGCGAAGGCAGGGGCGGCAAGGCACAGGGTCAGTGCCATCACGCGGCGCATGATGCGGGACATGAACTCTCCTTTCAAGCTAATCGAAGCGGTAGAGTGTACTTCAAGGACCTGCCTTTGCAAGTGCAATTGCACGGTTCGCTATGAGTACGGCGCAGTTTGACACGCGTTCCTTGTGACGCCAAGCCATCGGCTCGTTCTTCGCGGACCGGTGTTTGCGGGCGAGAGCACGGAGTCTTTGCGGCGACGGCGGGCCACTGAAGACAGCGGCGGCGCGGTGGTGGTTATCAAACCATCGCGGGACAAGCGATTCGAAAGCACAGCGACACCAGGCGCCACGGTCGCTGGCGTGCGACGCGCAGCGCTGACGGCGACGGACGCTGCGGAAGTGCGGCGCGTGGTTGCCAGCGCCGCGCGAGGCGCGTGCATTGCAATCGACGACTCGGATTGTCGAACCGAGTTCAGCTTTCACCGAGTCGAGAATGTGGTCCCCGGCTTTGCACGCACGAATGGCCTTTGTCGCGTGCAGCAGCCGGTGGACGAGCGTGCCATCGCCGAGTTCGAAGTGGGCGACGATCGATGGGCTCTGAATGAACTGTGGGGGGCGCTTGTGCTCGCACATTGATGCGCAATCGGTGGAATCCGATCCTTGGGACCCAGCCATTCAACTGCCGGCTTTGCTTTCAAGCGATTGAGCGACTGCTCGCGCCGCAGGAGTACGCGATGGCGTGCCGCCCGATTCGGCGTCTTCGCGCGTGCTGTGCTTCGGACCACCATGCCCTGCTCGTGTGTGGACAGTTGGTGGATAGCTCATTCAGAACGCAACAAGGAAGCGTTTGCGTGTGATCTTGATGATCGAGTTCATCTCGAAACGTGATCTGCGCGATCTCCGACATCGCTTCTAGTAGTGCTGGACAGTCAAGTGGAGTGCGGGTTGGCACGCGTCATGTGCTTTGTCCGCGGGAACAGATGCCAGCAAGGAGTTGATGTATGGCACGTAAGATTCTTCAGGACGGTGAGTCGGACGCTTTGGATTCGGTCTGGTCCGACGAACACGACGAAGCGAGCGGCGGCGGGATCGACGGCGGCGAAGGTGCGGGAGCCGATAGTGCCACCGGAGCGTCGGACCTCGTGGGCGTTGAATCGGTGCCCGAGTATGTTGCCCTTTCAAGTCGCGCCACGGTGGAGTCTGGCGGCACGACCCTCTTTGATGAGTACGAGGGCGAGCCGGTGGACGCGGACTTTGCCGATGAGCCCGAGTTCTTCTCCAAGATCGCTCGGGCCCTGCCCCGGATCATCAGAACGGCGAAGAAGCTCGCTGGCAATCCTGTCATCAGGTCTGCCGTCAAGGGCCTTCTCGCGGCGAAGGGCATCAACCTTGAGTCGGTCGAAGGCGAGGAAGGAGACACCGACAGCGATGAACGTCTCGGTTCGCTGCTGGAGGTGGTCATCGGTGCGGACGACCGAGTTCGCATCGATCCGGCCACCGGGACCCCTTGGAGCGGTGTCTGCAGCCTCAACATTCTGGCGAGGAACGGGCAACGCTTCATTGGCACGGGCTGGATGATCGCTCCACGCTGCGTGATTACTGCGGGCCACTGCGTGCACATCCGCACTGCAGGCGGTTTCCCGACGCATGTGGACGTGATGCCAGGCAGGAGCGGCGCGTCGATGCCGTTTGGGTCGGTGCGTGGCACGCGACTCGCCGCCCTCGGGCGGTGGATCAGTCACGGCGATCGCAACTTTGACTGCGGCTGCATCATCCTTCCCCGCGTCCCGCGGAATGCCGCTGGCGCAGCGCCCTTCCAGTTCCGGTATGCCGCCGCGTCAGAGGCTGTGATCCGATCACGTGCTCTCAACATCGCTGGCTACCCGGGCGACTTGCCCCGCACGCCACCTCCGCCGCGCGGCTCGGCGATGTACTTCCACGCTCGGCTCGCCAAGGCTGTTTCCGCAACAGCCATCACCTACGACATTGACACGGCGGGCGGCCAGAGCGGGTCCCCCGTCTGGCATCTTCAGATCAGCGTGAGAACAGCGTTGGGCATCCATACGAATGGCTCGCCCCTGGGCAACTCCGCAACGCGCATCACCCCAGCCATCAAGGCGCAGCTTGACTTGTGGAAGGCTGCGGGCGCCTGAAGTCCGCTTTGCGGTGGATGAAGACAGTTCGCGCCCGCGCGAGGAATCGCGCGGGCGCGGTTCACGGAGGTCTGCATGCGCATCGGGCCGCTCGGTTCGTGACGCTACCGTGTGACCCGATCGTCGCGCGATCAACTGGAACAAGCAATCGCATCGCAACGGCGCGAGCGTGCAGCAACCGGAGCCCAAACATGTCAACGACAGGCCGCGTGCACGGAGTGGTGCTGGACAGCAGACGCAAGCCGATCTGCGATGCGACCGTGCTCATCGAAGAGGGGGAGGGCGATCATCCCGACATCGCGACGCTCTCCAACGAGCGCGGCGAGTTCACGCTCGCCGAATTGCCCACCGGCGCATATCGAATCGTCGCTTTCAGCCCGACGGGCGCGAAGGCTTCGGCGGATGTGCTGGTCGCGGCACCGGACAAGAGCGAAGTGACGCTGATGATTGTCGAGTGACGGAGTACTCCTCGTATTGCCGATGTACCAGCATGGTTGGTCGATTGAGCGTCATTTGCGGACCGATGTTTGCGGGCAAGAGCACTGAGCTTCTGCGGCGAGTGCGGGCCACTGAAGACCGTGGCGGCGCGGCGGTGGTTATCAAGCCATCTTGGGACAAGCGATACGAAAGCACAGCACCAGAAGTCGTCACACACGATGGTGCCCGACGTGCGGCGTTGGCGGCCACGGATGCTGAGGAAGTGCGACGCGTGGTTGCCAGCGCTGCGCAAGAAGCGTTGATCGCGATCGACGAAGCTCACTTCTTCGGAGCCGCGTTGGTGCCGGTGGTGTTGCCGCTGCTTGAAGCACGCAGGCAGTTGATCGTCTGCGGCGTCGAGCTCGATCATCGCGGCGAGCCGTTCGAGCCGTTTCCAACGCTGCTTGCGAAAGCTGACGAGGTCATCAAGCTCGCGTCACGATGCGCGCGGTGCGGCGGACCGGCCCGCCACAGCCAGCGCATGAACGAAAGCGGCGACCGGATCGTCGTGGGCGGGGCGGACCTGTACGAGGCGCGATGCCGGGATTGCTTTGTGCCAGGATCGTGATCGCATAGTTGAAGCGAGCGATCACGCCAACGCCGGGTGCCAGATGGTCTTGAACTCGACACCCCCGCGGATGTGTTCGAGACTTTGGCCTTGCTCGCCCGCCGCGATCGCGGCGACGTCGTGAATCTGCACGCGTTTGAGGTTCTCGGCGACGCCTTCGCGGAGCATCTGGGCTTCGCTCGCGCTCAAGCCAGCCGCGAAGATCGCGTCGATGTCTCGATGCGGCGCGAGATGCGGCAGCAGTTCGTCGCGCTTGCCGGTCAGGATGTTGACTACGCCCGCGGGCAGGTCGCTGGTCGCGAAGACTTCACCAAGGACCGCTGCGGGCACGGGGTTGGTGTTGCTGGCGATCACCACGGTGCTGTTGCCAGGCACGAGGGCGGGGGCGAGCAGGGAGATCAAGCCAAGCAAGGGCAATTGATCGGGCGCGACGGCGGCGACGACGCCCGTGGCCTCGGGGACGGTGAAGTTGTAGTAGGGACCTGCGACGGGGTTGTGGCAGCCGAGGACTTGCGCGTACTTGTCGCACCAGCCGGCGTAGTAGACGAGGCGGTCGATGGCGGCGGAGACTTCGGCGGCGGGGGAAAGAGACGGAGAGACGGAGAGACGGAGAGACGAAGTCCTAGAAGCGGGGCGCTTTGCACTTTTCGTCCTCGCTGGCGCGAGGGGCCCGTTGGGCACGGCACTGATCGCCTGAGCGAGTTCGTCGCGCTTGCCTTCCATCATTTCGGCCATGCGATAGAGGATCTGGCCGCGGTTGTAGGCGGTGGCGGCTTGCCACTTGGGCTGGGCGGCGCGAGCGGCCTCGATGGCGTCGCGGAGGTCCTTGCGCGAGGCAAGGCAGAGGTGGGCGAAAGTGTCGCCGGCTTTGCCGGTGATGGGCCACGAGCGGCCGGATTCGGTGCGCGGGAATGCGCCGTTGATGAAGAGCTTGTAGGTCTTTGAAACTTCGATGCGTGTCATGGTCATGATGCCTTTGTGCGGCGGGATTCGATCAACAGTAAGTCAATGGTCGGAAGGCTCTGGCTTGGTTTGGTTGGTGAGCATTTCAGGGGGAAGGTCGCGAATCTCTAGGCGCCCAACTGCTTCTTTGGTCGGTCCGCCTGGGTACCAGATGCCGTATGGACGTCGGCCGTTCTCTTTGCCAAGTTGCGTGAGCCAAGAGTGCCAACGTCTTCGATAGTCACGAGGAGGTCGATCTCCCACGAGATGCTCGGCACTTTCATCGGTGACCACGACGTGAAACCAGCCTTCTGCGAATTCGCGCGAAGGATCGGAGGTCACCAATCGATCAAGAACCGCCGTGGCCTCGCTCAACATCGACACGGCTTGACGCTCACGGGTTCGGATGGGCGGTTGCAGCGAGAGTGTGTTTCCGCCAGGGTGCGCCGAGAACGAGATCGCCGATCCCCACCCAACGAACAAGAGGAAGGATGCGATACGGACCGATCTCGCCACCGAGAACACTCCACAGACGATTGCGCAGATGACCGCGATTGTGATGAAGCGGATTGGGCTCCAAGCGCACATGCACGACGTTATCGCATGCATGAACATGTGCGCCAGAGCGCCTGCTCCCACAACCAGCAGTGCTCGCGTCAGACCGACCTTGGGTTCTCGTTTGAACACAAGCAGAATCACCGCTGCCGCGAGCGGCATGGCAAGCGTTCCAATCGCGATGTAGTCCGACGCATCCATAGTGCGGCTTCGCGGTCGAATTACTTCAGATACGCCCCCAGCCCCTGCATCCCGCCCTCACGTCCAAACCCGCTTTCCTTGTACCCGCCAAACGGGCTCGTCGGATCAAACCGGTTGTACGTGTTGCACCAGACCACGCCCGCCTTGAGTTTGCCCGCAACCTCGAACATCTTGCTGCCCTTGCTCGTCCACACGCCCGCGGCGAGGCCGTAGGGCGTGTTGTTGGCCTTGGCCACGGCTTCGTCGATGGTGCGGAAGCTCATGAGCGCGAGCACCGGGCCGAAGATCTCTTCGCGCGCGACGATGTGCGAGGGTTGCACGTCATGGAAGAAGCAGGGCGGGCACCAGAAGCCCTTGCCCGGCACGGGCGATGAGCCCGGCACGCACAGCTTGGCCCCTTCCTTCTGTCCCTCGGCGAGGTAGTAGTTGATGCGTTCGAGCTGAGCCTTGCTGTTGATCGCGCCCACGTCGGTGTTCTTGTCGAGCGGGTCGCCCATGCGGAGGCTGGCCATGCGCAGTTCGAGCTTGCGCTTGACTTCATCAAGGATTGACTCCTGAACCAACAGCCGCGAGCCCGCGCAGCAGACTTCGCCCTGGTTGAAGTAGATGCCTTGGATGATGCCTTCGATGGCTTGGTCGATGCTTGCGTCGTCGAAGATGATGTGAGGGCTCTTGCCGCCCAGTTCGAGCGTGAGCTTCTTGCTGGTGCTGGCCAGCGCCTTGGCGATCTTCTTGCCCACGTCGGTGCTGCCCGTGAAGGCGATCTTGTCGATGCCCGGGTGGTTGACGATCGCTCCGCCGGTG
Organism: Phycisphaerales bacterium; assembly: GCA_022843045.1. Classification (GTDB taxonomy): domain Bacteria; phylum Planctomycetota; class Phycisphaerae; order Phycisphaerales; family UBA1924; genus BJHL01. Next base: position 26,335 of record JALHOJ010000032.1, on the reverse strand, counting down.
CGGCCGTCGCCCGTGACGATGTTGACGACACCCTCGGGCAGTCCGACTTCCTGGAAGATCTCTGCGAGGCGGAGTGCCGTGAGCGACGTGGTCTCGGCGGGCTTGAGCACGACGGTGTTGCCGCACGCGAGGGCAGGGGCGAGCTTCCACGCGCACATGAGCAGCGGGAAGTTCCACGGGATGATCTGGCCACAGACGCCGACGGGCTTCGCATTTGACTTAACGTGTTCGAGCTTGTCCGCCCAGCCCGCGTGATAGAAGAAGTGGGCCGCGACCAGCGGCACATCCACATCGCGGGATTCCTTGATGGGCTTGCCGCTGTCCATGGTTTCGAGCACGGCGAGTTCGCGGGCGCGTTCCTGAATCCGGCGGGCGATGCGGAAGAGGTACTTGGCCCGTTCGGTTGCGGGAAGGGCTTGCCACTTGGGCAAGGCCTTGCGAGCGCTCGCGACGGCGGCGTCGACGTCCTTCTCCGAGCCTTGGGCGATGTGCGACAGCACGGCTTCGGTGGCGGGGTTGAGCGTTGGGAAGGACGCGGCCTTGCTCCCCGGCATCACGAACTCGCCACCAATGAAGTGCCCATACCGCTCGGCGATATCGACCTTCACGGTTTCGGGCGCGGGGGCATACGCGATCGAGGGCGTGCGTTGCTGCCCGTGCTCAACGGGCCCCACGCGCGAGCGTGGGCGACCAACCTGTGCGTCATTCGCGGCTCGACTCTGAGCCGAAACGTCCGCACCGTTCACCGCCTGCACACCATTCGCGCCGTTGTGTTCGCTGGCCATGCGGGATGTTAGGAAACGTGGCGGCCCAACCCGCACTCCGGACATGTCGCCAGCCCCGCCATCACATACCCGCACCCTTCGCACAACCCGCGCCGTCTGCGGCGCGTTTTTCGCAGGCTGCTGATCGCCGCCACCCCGCCCCACACCAGCCCGGCAAATATCAGCCAGTTTGCGAGCAGGCCCCACCAGATGGGACGGACAGGCACGAACTCTCTCGCCGCGAGGCCGCCTCGGAACCAGTTCGGGGTTTGCAGGCCCGTCTGCCACATCGAGATCGGCGTGGGCGTGATGGTCCGTCCAGCCTGCGTCGACATCGCGACCCGCGACACCGATCGAAACGGCACGCCGAATTCCCATCGCGACATCCAGTGGACGATCACGGTGGGGTCTTGTCGGCGGGTCTCGGCGAGTTTGCCCAAGTTGTGTGCCGCGCCTTCGACGTGAGCGCCCCAGACGCCGCTGAAGCTGTTGGCGGTGTCGGGCTGGGCTGGCCAGTCGGCGGGCGGGGGCTCTGGCCAGCCGGCGTCGCCGTCGTTGGTGTGATAGGCGGCGCGATGGGCCCAGAGCATGGGGATCCAGGAGAAGAGGAGGGCGAGGGGAATCGCCATCAGCAACGCCCATGCGAATGCCCGACTCCGCTTCTTCACTTCGTCACTCCGTTACTGCGTCTCTTCGTCTCTTTTTCCTCACGCCTCCGAAAAGTCATACCCCGCCACATACTTCCCGGTCTTGAGGCGCACCAACTGGCGCAGGATGTCGTTGCACAGCGTGCTCGCGCCAAACCGGAAGTAGTGGGGCGTCAGCCACGGATTGCTCCCGCCAGGCCCGGCGTGCAGCGGGCCCATGACTTCGTGGACCATGACGAGGTAGTGCACGGCTTGCTTGGCGCTGCGGATGCCGCCGGCGGGTTTCATGCCGACGAGCTTGCCGGTCTTGAGGTACCAGTCGCGGATGGATTCAAGCATGACGAGCGTGACAGCCATGGTCGCGGCGGGCTGGACCTTGCCGGTGCTGGTCTTGATGAAGTCGATGTTGCCATCGCCCGTGCCCGAGGGTGTGACGTCGTCCATCGCTTGGATGGCGATGTCGCTGGCGAGTCGCACGTTGTCGAGGGTTTCGAGTTCGCCGGTTTCGAGGATCACCTTGAGGTGTGCGTATGAGCCGTCCTCGCGCTGGCAGGCTCGCTTGACGGCGCGAATCTCCTCGGCGACTTCGTCGAACTTGCCCGCGAGGAACTGGCCGCGGGAGATGACCATGTCGATCTCGTCCGCGCCTGCGTTCACGGCGTCGCGGACGTCCTGAAGGCGAATCTCCAGCGGATACTGGCCACTGGGAAAGCCGGTGGCGACGCTGGCGATATTGACTTTGCGGGAAGTTCCCAGCGCCTCCACGCACGTAGGCACGAGACTTGGGTACACGCACACCGCGCCGCAACTGGGCAAACGCACGCCCAGCATCTGTTCATCGCGCTCGAAGGGTCGCATCGCTTTGTGGCAGAGGCCCCGCACCTTTTCGGGGCTGTCCTTGCCTTCGAGGGTCGTGAGGTCGAGCATCGAGAGAGCCAGCGTGAGGAGCTCGCGCTTGGTCGCGTTCTTGATCGATCGCTTCGTGAACGACGCCGCGCGTTCGCCCACCATCACTGTGTCCACCGTCGGGCTGCGCCAGGTCATGAGGGCATGGTATGAGCCTACGAAACGCGACCGTGGGGGAGCGTCGGACGCGGGGGGCAACCGGTGTTCGATTTTCACCACGGAGAGCACGGAAGACACGGAGCGGGAGAGTGGCCGCGGATTCACGCGGATTCACGCGGATCAGACCAGCACTTTGCCTTTATCCGCGTCAATCCGCGCAAATCCGCGGCCACTCTTGTCTCTCTCCTTTTGCTCCTTGTTCTCCTTGTTCTCCGTGGTGAACTCGCTGGCCAATCGCGTCCGTCGCTCCCTGACGGTCGCGTTTCCTGCGGGGCGAAACTACCCTGTGGCGTGCCTTCGTCCCAAGTCACCATTCTCGGCGCTGGCGTAGTCGGCCTGACCACAGCCATCACCCTTGCCCAGCGGGGCGTGCGTGCTCGCGTGCTCTTTGATCCATCACGCGTCGGGCAGTCTTCGTGGGTCGCGCCGGCACTGTTCACGCCATACGCAGGGACTGAACCCGCGCGGTTTGCACGCTGGACGCGCGGGGCGTTCGCGAAACTCAAGGCGATCGCGAGCGAATCGCCCGAGTCGGGCGTGCGGATGGGCGAACTACGCGAGTATTGCTATCAGCGGTCGCACTACCAGGCGTGGATGACGGAATTGCTTGCGATGCGGGAGCTTGCTCCGCCCGCGCCTTGCGCGACCGCGAACACGAGCGTGCGGCCGCACGTGGACATGCTGCGGTACATGCCTTGGCTGGAGGCGCAGGCACGCGGGCTTGGCGTGGAGTTTGTGGCGAGGGTCGTGGGGTCGCTCAGTGAGGCCGCTGGGCCGGAGGATCGCGCGCTGATCAATTGCTCGGGCGTGGGGGCGCGGCGTCTGGTGCCCGATCCGCTGGTCAAGCCGATGCACGGGCAGCTCGTGCACTGCCCCAACGACCTCGGCCTCACGCACAGCGTGCATGACGATGCGCCGGGCGGGCTGGTGACATATGTGTTCACGTTCGCCGATCGGCTTGTGCTGGGCGGCACGTTTGAGGCGGGGCGCGACGACGCGCAGACCGATGGGCCGGCGCTGGAGGCGATCGTGGATCGCTGCCGAGAGTTGCTGCGGCTGGATGGATTCCCGCGCTGGGCGGAGCTTGCGAAGACGCGGTCGCGGGTCATCGCGGGCGTGCGACCGACGCGCGGGCTGGGCAGCGAGTATGAACACACGCGCGTCGAACGCGACCGCCTGCCCGATGGGCGACCGCTGATTCACAACTACGGGCACGGACGGGCGGGCGTTACGCTGTCGTGGGCCACGGCGGCAGACGCGGCGGATCTCACGCTCGAAGCCATCGCCTGAACCGCACAACGAAAAACCCCTCCCGAGATCGGAAGGGGTTGCGAGTGCTTGTCTTGGTCGCGACGCGAGCCTTACTCCACGCCCGGCCTCATCAGCTTCTTGATCAAGGGCGTGAGGACGAGGATCACGACGCCAGCGCCAATGCTGCTGACCACGAACAGGAAGAAGAAGTCAGCCCGCCCGCCAAAGTCCCACGGCAGCTTGAGCTTGCCGGTTTCGATGTTCTCGACTTGCGCGCCGATCAGGCCGCCGCCGAGGTTTGCGATGAAGCTGCTGACGAACCAGATGCCCATGAGCAAGCTGACGAACTTCACGGGTGCGGTCTTGGTGACGTACGACAGGCCGGTGGGCGAGAGGCACAACTCGCCAATCGTGTGCCAGAAGTAGGTCATGAACACCAGCCACATCGCCGCCTTCGCGCCGTCCTTGGCCTGCACGCCAGCCCAGGTCATGAACAGGAAGCCCAGGCCCAGGAAGATCAGGCCCAGCGCGATCTTCACAGGCTGGCTGGGGTTCATGTTGCGCTTGCCAAGTCTGGTCCATATCCACGCGAAGACCGGTGCCATCACGAAGATCACGAACGGATTGACCGATTGGAACCACGTCGCGGGGACCTCATAGCTGTCGGGTCCGGCGATGTGCCGCTCCGTGCTCTGCTCGGTGAACACGTTGATCGACCCGCCCGCCTGCTCAAACGCGATCCAGAAGAACGCGTTGAAGAACATGAATATGAAGATGCTGAGCACCGGGCCGCGGTCTTCCGGGCGGTTCTTGGAGAGGAACCACACCACCCATCCGAGAATCGCCGCGATCATCGCGCCGACAATCGTCCAGCCCAACGCGGGGTTCTTCTGGAGGCTTGCGATGCCCTCGCCGATCTTGCCGAAGACGCCCGCGGAATACGCGAAGCCCACGAGAGCCGAGAGTCCCAGCGCCACCAGCAGGCACATCCAGCCGATGCTGGTGGCCTTGGCGGGGCTGGTGGTCGCGGGTTGCTCGCCAATGCCGGGCAGGAAGCGGGGCTTGCCCCACATGTAGAGCAGCAGGCCCAGAATCATGCCGACCGCGGCAGATCCAAAGCCCCAGTGCCAGCCAACCTTCTCGCCCAGCGTGCCGCAGACGAAGGCACAGAGGAACGCGCCGAGGTTGATGCCCATGTAGAAGATGGTGAACGCGCCGTCGCGGCGGGGGTCCTTCTGTTCATAGAGCTGGCCGACCATCACGCTGACGGTGGGCTTGAAGTGGCCCGTGCCCAGCACGATCACGGCAAGCCCAGCGATAAAGAGCGACATGCCCGCGGCGTTGTTCGCAAGGGCACCAAAGCCAGACACGCCCAGAATGATGTGCCCAATGGTGATGAGCACGCCGCCCACCAGCATCGAGCGATGCGTGCCGATCAGTTTGTCCGCGATGATGCCGCCGAAGATCGGGAAGAGGTACGCCAGCCCCGTGTACCACCCGTACAGCGTGTACGCCTGAGCCTCGTTCCAGCCACGCCCCGGGTTGAACCCGGTCTCGTCACCCGTGACCGCCCGCACGAGATACAGCACCAACAGCGCCCGCATCCCGTAATAGCTGAACCGCTCCCACATCTCCACCAAGAACAGCAGGAAGAGCCCGCGTGGGTGCCCCAGGAAGGTTGGGCCGTTCTTGACGGCTTCGGGAACTGTGGAGGGAACGCCAGGGGGGGGAGGTGTGGCCATGCTGGTTCTCTGGGCGGGGGTCGGGGGCGGTTTCTCGCGAATTGTGCAACAAGCCCCCGAATCGGACCTCATCGACCTGAACGCACAGCATACGACAAAAGTCAAGACCGCGTGTGAGGTTTACGCTCGGTAGATGACGTCCGGGTGTGGCATGGCCATCCTCTTGCTCATCGGTCTGCCCGTCGTCGGTGCGAGCATCGCCGCGAAGCATGCGTTTCCTGTACTCGCGGGGGTTGCAGGTGGCGTGGGCGTGTGGGCGGTGTTGGTGGTGGGTTACGTCGCTTTCGATGAATGGTGGGTGCGGCGACTGATGGCGCGAGAGCGCGAGGAGAAGTCGCCAAGCCGCTCCACGCCTGTTTCGTGCGATGACGCAGACTGATCGGGGTCTACCGTCGCCCATGTCCCTTGTCGCCGAGCGTTTTCAGCCTTTCGGACAGTCCATCTTCGCCGAGTACACCGCACTCGCCACAAAACACGGTGCCGTGAATCTGTCGCAGGGCTTTCCTGACTTTGATGGCCCCGACCTTGCCAAGCAGGCCGCGATCGCCGCGATTCAGGCGGGGCACGCTCAGTACGCGCCGATGACGGGCGTACCGCCGCTGCGTCAGGCGATTGCCGCCGCGTGGCAGCGCCAGGGCAACTTTGCCATCGACCCCGACGCCGAAGTCACCGTCACCTGCGGCTGCTCCGAAGCCATCATCTGCTGCTACACGGGATTGCTCAATCCGGGCGATGAGATCATCATCTTTGAGCCGTTCTTTGACTTTTACGCCGCCGGCGCAGCGTTCGCCGGAGCCACGCCTCGGTACGTCACGCTGCACGCCCCGCGCACGCCCGGCGGGGCCTTCACGTTTGACGAAAGCGAACTCCGCGCCGCCTTCAGCCCGCGCACCAAGGCGATCCTGCTCAACACGCCCCACAACCCCACGGGCAAGGTCTACACGCGAGCCGAACTCGAATTCATCGCCAGCCTGTGCATCCAGCACAACGTCACCTGCATCAGCGACGAGGTGTACGAGCACCTTACCTACGACCCGAGCCTGCCCCACATCTCGATTGCGACACTGCCCGGCATGCGCGAACGCACGATCACGCTCAGCAGCCTGGGCAAGAGTTTCTCGCTGACCGGTTGGAAAGTCGGCTGGAGCATCGCGCCGCCCAGCCTGACTGCGGCCGTGCGTGCCGCGCACCAGTTCAACACCTTCAGCGGCGCAACCCCATTGCAACACGGCGCGGCGGCCATGCTGCTCAACCCAGGTACGTACACCGCGAGCCTGCGCGAGCTGTTCACCCGCAACCGCGACACGCTCGCACGAGCGTTGCAGGATGCGGGCCTCACCGTCTTTCGCTCCGACAGCACGTACTTCCTGATGGCCGACCACGCTGGCGTGAGCAAGCGCCTGGGCCTCTTGCGCGATGGACAACCCAACGATCGTGCCTTCGCCGAGTACCTCGTCCGCGAAGTCGGCGTCGCGGCGATCCCGCCCAGCGTCTTCTACCACAACAAGAGCCACGGGCATTCGCTGGTGCGATTCGCATTCTGCAAGAAGGAAGCGACGATGCAGGAAGCTGCATCACGCCTCGCCAAACTGCGCTGACTTGTGCGCTTTGTGCTCGCCCACGAAACGCGCCCGTCAGGAAGCGTCGCACACCAAAGACTCTCGAATTCACCACGGAGTTCACTGAGAACACGGAGAGGAAGAGGGGCCTCGGATTTTCGCGGATTGCCGCGAATCAGGAAAGTGCCTTTGCCTCGATCCGCGCGAATCCGCGCAAATCCGCGGCCACTCTTCTTCTCTGTCCTCTCTCCGCGCTCTCCGCGGTCCGTTACTCTTCTGCCGCGATCTCGACCGCGCACCGATCATGCCATCCCCCCGCGCCATCCTCGAACAACTGCTTCAGGTCGCCCGACGCGCCGCCGACCCCGCCGCCGCGACTGGTGCCGCGTGGCCGCGCGATGTTGGTCCCATCTCAATTCTCGCGATCGGCAAAGCCGCGACCACGATGCTCCACGCGGCCCGCCTTGCCGCGAGCCATGCACAATGGCCTCCCCCGCGCGATGTCTTTGTTGCCGGCACCGAGCAACTGCTCACCGAGGACCTCCGCCAACTCGCAGGGCATTCGTTCGCAGTCGATCATCCGCTCCCCACACCCCGCAACTGCCTCGCGGCGGACGCGTGCGAAGCGTGGCTTGCTTCCCGGCCCGCAGATCACGCGTTGATCGTCCTGCTCTCGGGCGGAGCGAGCGCGCAGTTGTGCGCGCCGGTTGCGGGCGTCACACTCGACGACATTGTCACCCTGACCAACGCCCTGCAGCGTGCCGGTGCGACGATCCACGAACTCAACGCCGTGCGCAAGCATCTGGATCGTCTCAAGGGCGGGCGCATGGCCCAACGTTGCAGCGCCCACGCCATCGTCGTCCTCGCGATCAGCGACGTGATAGGCGACAACCCCGCGACGATTTCCAGCGGTCCGTTCTCGCCCGATCCCAGCACGAATCAGGACGCTCTTGACGTGCTCGCCAAGCACAATCTGCTGCACGCGAGCCCCGGCGCGACCCGCTTGCTCCGCGACGCGATTCTTGCGGCCGATGCGGAGACGCCCAAGACGCACGCGGAACTGGGCAAGCCCGTTGACTACCGCGTGATCGCTGGCAACGCCGGTGTGCTGCGGGCGATGGCCGCCGCCGCGGGCGCACGAGGCCTGGATGTGTTGGGCCTGACCGGTCAACGCCCCTCAACCCGCGAGGGCGAGGCCCGGCTCGTGGCGATCGACGCTGTGGACTTGCTCTGGCGCGAAGCCCAAGCCCGCCTCGATCGCGCGACACGCGCGAGCTTCGCGCGCCCGTTCGCTTTTCTTGTGGGCGGCGAATGGACGGTCAATGTTGGCGATGCGGCGGGCAAGGGCGGGCCAAGCCAGGAGCTCGCGCTCACCGCCATCCACTTCTTCGACACGCAAGCGATGGCCCACGCACAACTGGGCGCATTGGAGCAGCAACTCGGCGATCCGCCCGCACCCCATCCGGGCGAAGGCGACTTCGCTGTGCTCGCCTATTCAACCGATGGCATCGACGGCCCGACCGACGCTGCTGGTGCGATCGTGGATCGAGCGACACTCGACGCGCTGTCCCAAGCGGGCGTCAACGTACCCGCAGCGCTCAAGGCCCACAACACGTTTGAGCCTCTGAGCGTCGCACACGCCCACATCAAGTCCGGCCCCACCGGGACCAACCTCAACCACGTCGTCGCCATGCTCTGGACCCCCGCACGCCTGCGCCTCGAAGGAGGCGACAAAGCGGAAGACGGGATTTGAACCCGCAACATTCAGCTTGGAAGGCGGACGACATGGCGCGCAAGCGCCTGATTTGGCAGGCACTTACGGAACTGGCGGTGCGGCCACCAGCGATTCTGCCAGCGATTCGACTCTGAAACCTGCCTCCGACGCCATTGCCGATCCCGGGCTGGCGGAACTGGCTGCGGTGTGGCCGACGTTGTCCCCGGCTATCCGCGTGGGTGTGCTTGCGATCGTGAGAGCCGCTACACCCGAGAGCAAATGATAATCAATTCTCAAAATGAGGGCGTGGGAAAATTGACCTGAACGGATCGGTACGGGCGTCGATTCCCCGTCTGGCACCCCCTACCCCCCTCGCCGGGTCGCGTCTGTGCGGACCGACGCACCAGTCTTTTTCGGGCCGGGCTGGGCGGTCGGGATTCTGGGGCGACCCGGGCCAACGCATACAACGGATTCGAGCGGGCCGATTGAACAGGCCGCCAAGCTGGCATTTCCCCCGTGCATCCATGCTCACGATGCCCGCCATCCGCCCGTAGCGGGGCACTGGTGCATCCAGGGCATGGAAGGTCACCGATTGCCCGCGCACGTCAAAACGCGTCCACGCGTCCGGAAACGCAGTGCCGCGATTGGGAAGGCTCTTAATCAGCGGATCGAAGGCCTGAGGCCTTCGGGGGACTCTGAAATCGCCTCTGGGAGCACATCCCAGGAATCCTTTGTATCACCAGAACGTTTGACTCAGCAGCCCGAACCAAGCTGAAAGTCCGAGCGTAACTGCCCAAGAAAGGAACGCCGCCCGAATGGCGAAACTGGTAGACGCACCCGCCTTTCCCTCAGCCTTGGCTCCCCAGGGCTGTAGGAAAGCGGGTTTCTTCGGAAGTGCGGGTTCGAATCCCGCTTCGGGCATTACGACATTTTGGGGTGCTTCTTGGGTGCAGGCGACTTGGGAACTGTCTTGCCCTCTAGGTCAGTGGGCTTGACTGCGAGAAGCTTTCGCATTGCGCTTTGAAAGTTCGACAATTCGGTTTGTGGCGACTTTATCTGTTTCATTTCTTTGCGGCAACAAGTGGCTGTACAAGATTCAAGTCAACGATATCAAGTACACTCAAACGCTCAATTGTTTCTTTCTCATCAGCAAACATTGGCCCGGCTTTCACGGGCTGAGATGTACGCGCACCATTGAGCGACGCGGGAGCAATCTGAGACTTTCTGAGTTTTTTACACAGCGAGGACGTGTCGCGGGTAAAGAGCTTCAAAGACTTGTGTGATAGTGCGGTTCCGACAATAAGGGCATCACATGTTTCAAGAGAGTAGAGACGAATCAATGTTGCGGCGTATCTAGAAACGTCAGGGGTAACGGGCAGTCTTCGCATGTACTCATTTGCCAAGAACGCCTCTACTTTAGAAAACACATCAATTCTCTTGCCATCTTCGATACCTGCATACGTCAATTTGCAGCATTCTGCAACCGTAACTTCAGATATGTATATACTCAAGACGCCGTTCTTGGCATCGTTCATAAACTGGCTGTCGAAGAGCGCGCGCTGATCCTTGTCCCCTGTGACCATGCACATGAAGACGCAGCTATCACACACCACGCTCTCGACGAAACTAGCCATGATCGGCCCTCAGATTTTTTATATATTCGTCTGAAGATTCCCCTGCAGGGAATTTCAATCCTAGTTTTGCGATTTCATCCAAACTCAAAGGCTTCTTCGGTATAAGCCGAAACGCGCGAACAAACATATGCCTTTTGCCGTCGCCTTCTGTAGTAAGATCGCCCTCAACAATTATTCGATGAGCGACATGGCTACCAAGTAATTCGGCGTCTCGCTGATTGAATGCGCACTTTAGCAATTCGTCTGTATCTCTAACAACAAGGCCCAGTACAAATCGAAGCTTGTTTTCTCTTGGATCAGCATGGACGTTTGTCAGCAATCCCTCTACGACAGCGTACTCAGTAGTCGGACTGGTCTTGCCTATAGGCGTTTCAAAGATTACTTTAGCGTTCTTCCTCAGAGTTGCGGAGGGGGAAAACTTCTCGAACCCAAGTCCCTCTGGTCCTGGAATTACAACCTCGGTACTCACGTCTCGGTTGTACTTGCTACGGCCAAGCCGAGAGACCTTTTGAAACTCATCGCGACCAAATCCAACGATCTTGGTTGGATCGCCCCTCTCAATTGCATTGAGATTTCCCACCAGAGTTCCTACCACGTCGTACTTGGTATCGTTGTCAACACTTTCGCCAACACATTCAAAAGCAACCGGCGTGTTCTTGGTTGCCTTTGCAACGCGCCACTTGTAGCGAGGCTTGCCCACGGCCCAAGTATTAGAATCTAAAGCCTGCAAAAGTTCAATTAGATTCAGCGCAGTGCGCAGCACATCGTCGGCATCTGGATCGCCAGACGCTGGTCCGACTCTGATTGTGATGCGCTGCTCTCGCACTATGCTCTGCCCTTCCGCTTGCCTCGCTTTTGTCTCACGCCGAATAGCCCGCCTGTTCGGACTCTCCAATCAGGGTCTTGTACGTCAGCAGCCTGCCATCCGTTCCCGCCAAGGCCGCGCCGAACCGCTCGGCATCGCTGTCCTTTCGGTTATTGTAGCGGAAAGACTGCTCATCCAGATATCGGAGCAAATGGAACGGTTCTACAGCGATGTAGGTACCGTGGATGCAACGCTCTAGCAGGCTCCAGAAGTTCTCCAGCCCATTCGTGTGGACGTGCCCTTCGGCGTACTTCTCTGCGTGGTCAACGAAGTTGTGAACCAAGTCCGGAGCCAGCCCAAGGTAGGACTTGTGCGCGTCGGTCAGGACTTCGGACTCCACCTGAATGTGGTCCCTGACCTTCCCGCGACGGGTGTATCGCTTCGTGTTGGGCACAATCATCGTCCGAATCTCGCCGTGGCGTTCAAGCACGCCGAGAACTGCCACATTGCCGACCGCGCCGCTGGCGCTCCATGCACTCTTCGAACTTCTCCAGGCCGGGAAGGTCTCCCGGCTCTGCGCCCTTTATCGGGCGACGAACTGCCCTAGATGTTCAAGCGCCCGACGCTAGATCGGAATCGCTCAGCATTTTGAGCGCTGCGACCCGGTGTGTTTTGGCAAGCAGATTCCCGGTCGTCGATTGAACCCTACTCCTCTCCGGTTTTCCCCCCGTGCTCCCTTGCATCACTGCACGCCGATGCCCGCCAGTCGCCCGTAGTGGCACGCTGGTGCGTTTTCGTTGCAAGGCGCACCCCGCCCCCGCCCCCTCAAACTCGCGCGTCTAAACGCATCCACGCGCCCGGCGTGCGTGATGTGGGCGCGATGGCCACGCCGCATGATCGCGCGGAGCGTGGTGTCGTCAATCGCAGGCCCTACAGGTCATGGCGAGTTACGAACCGCAGATCGCGCATGGCCCTTCGCTGAACACCAGCAGGAACGAATCGATGTCGCAGGGATCGAACACGCTGCCATCGTTGTTGAAATCAATGTCATTGCAGGTCGCTGACTCGGGCACGCACGGGCCTTCGCTAAACACACTCAAATATGCGTCAACGTCCTGCGGATCGAACAGCGAGCCGTCGTTGTTGAAGTCGATGGATTCGCACGTAGGCCCGGCGCATCCCCACCTCGCGATGTACGGGGCAACGATACCGCCAGCGGTGGTGAAGTTACCGCCCGCCAACAGATCGCCGTTCGGCAGCACTGTGAGGGCGTTCACGGTGCCGTTCATCCCCGAACCCAAGGCCGACCAACTTGAGCCATTCCATCGAGTAATACGGCTTACCGTCACCCCTCCTGTGGACGGACCGACGCCCCCGGCTACCAGATCGCCGTTGGGCAATACAGCAAGGGCGTACAAGGGGGAGGTCGTCCCCGTCCCCATGGCCGACCACATCGAGCCGTTCCATCGCGCGACGTGGTTGACGGAGACGCCTCCGGCAATGGAGATGTTACCCGCCGCCACCAGGTCGCCGTTGGGCATTGCGGTCAGGGCGTACACACTTGAAGACGCCCCCGAACCCAATGCCGACCACTCCGAGCCATTCCAGCGGGCGACGCCTCGCGCGGGAACGCTGCCAGCGGTCGTGAAAGTGCCACCCGCCACTAGGTCGCCGTTTGGGAGCACGGTGAGGGCGAGCACGCCGTTGCCCGGCATTCCAAACGCCAAATCCGACCACGCCGTTCCGTCCCATCGGGCGATGCCGTTGACTTGCAACCCCCCCGCGAAGGTGAAACCACCCCCCGCCACCAAGTCGCCATTGGGCAACACGGCGAGGTCGTGTACGGCACTGCCGCTGTTCACGCCCGAACCCAACGCCGACCAAGCTATGCCGTTCCAGCGAGCGACGCGATTGACAACGACACTCCCGGCGGTGGTGAACAGGCCCCCCGCAACTAGGTCGCCATTGGGCATCGTGGTGAGGGCGATCACGCTACCGCTCATGCCGCTTCCCAAGGCCGACCAACCTGTTCCATCCCAACGAGCGATGCGGTTTGCACTTACTCCGCCAGCAGTGGTGAAGTTTCCGCCAGCCACCAAACTCGGAGCCTGCGGCCCCGGCCCATCGGCGTCCCACATCGTGGTCGCAAAGACAGCCGCGTTCGTACCGATGTACGGCTGCGATTGCCAACCCGGCTCACACTGGCCGCGAGCGATGGGCGTGATCCATGCCGCGAGAACGCCTAGCGCGGACAGCGAAAGAGAACGACCGATGCGGTGGATGCACATCTCAATCATGTCCCCAGTCTCCGAAACAAACACACCACACACGAATGAGCTGACAGCCCGGTGCCCAACCAGCGGCTCACTCTCCGCAAAGCGTGCACGGCCCCTCGCTGAACACCAAGAGGAACGCATCGATATCGCACGGATCAAACAAGGCTCCGTCGTTGTTGAAGTCAATATCGTTACATGCCCCGGTCGAGCACGGTCCCTCGCTGTAGACGCTCAGGAAGTCTGCGATGTCCAAGGGATCGAAGACGCTGCAATCGTTGTTGAAGTCAAGGTTGTCGCAGGGCATAGGCGCGTCGCCGATCAGGCTCAGCGTGATGGGGTCGCTCACACGCTCGCCGCAGCCATTCCAGACCCGGCACCGATACTGAAGAGCGACAGTTTGCACATCCGCGAGCGTTATCGAAAGTTCGCCCGTGTCAGTTCCCGCCAGCGTCGAGATGCTACTGGGAAGCGGGCCATCAGTGACGGGGACAGGGATTCCGTTTTCGTCGATTCGCTCCCATTGGTAGCGGACACGTCCAAAACCGTTCGGGTCGGGGTCCACATTGAGCTTCGTAACCCCCGATGGGCACGCCGCGACGAATGCGGAACGCACGTATGGGACAGGAATGGAACGAATCGCGATGGCGCGAGAGACCCCGTCAATCAGCATCGCGCCAGCGATAATGCAGCCGTCCTCGGATGTGGCTGATGCAAGCCACACTCGCTCGTTCGAACCGACTCCGACGATGGCGTTGAGGTCCCGCATCCCTCCCGAAGCCGACCAAACGAAACCGCGGTACCGCGACAAGGGCCAGTTGCTAGAGATTCCGACCACGGTCCCACCATCTCCGCTGACGCCGTAAGCATTCGAATCGATGTCGGTCGGAAGGATGCCCAAGTCAATCGCCTGCCCCTGTTGATTCCACAGTGTGGCACGACCGAGGACAGGTGTTCCGGAAATCACCGACATGCCGACGATGGTCCCGCCGTCAGCAGATGCGTCGCTGGGGTCCGCGTTCTGAGCGTCGGGCAGATTGGACAGATACTCAACCGCATCCCCGCGTTGGCGAAACGCAAGTGCGAGTGGCGGATCGAAGGTTATTTGTTGCACTCCCGCGCGAATCTGGCCATCGCCACTTAGCGCGAGCCAATCGAGTCCAGGCGGAGAAGTCTGCCAAGGACCAGCATCTTGCCAAGTTGCGGTTTCATAGGGCGTAATTCCGTCTGACTTGTTTCCCAAGACCGTCCGTCCGTCATCGCTGACGGCAACGCCATGTGAGAATGGTGGTTGCCCGTACTCCCCAAGCACTCGCAATCCATCAGTCGGAGTCCAGCGATACGCGTGCTGGCCCGGTACACCCTGCACCGAAGTAGTGCCAACCACAACCGAGCCATCCGCCGAAACATCTTCGACCGCTGTGCAGCCTGTGTCTCCAAAGAGCACGAGGGACTGGTTGGGTTTCCACACAAACGTCTGGCAGCCGTACGCGCCGACGAGCGTCGAGCCGTCCGCACTTACGCCGCGTGCTTGGGACTGTTCTCCCACCATCGGGAATACCGTGACTGTGATTTGAGCACTGGCAACTTGGCCAGTCGCAAGGCCCGAGATGGCAGCAAGAAACACGGCTTTCGTAGCGGTCCGCATCGGCATCCCCAGTTGATTCCGCCCCGTTCTCACTCACAAGGTTAGAACCCCCAAGTAGACCCCCTCTAGTTGGTGAACCGAATCCGTGAGGGCCAATTGACTCTTCATCCCTCCGCTGCACCCCCCGTGTACCCCCACTCTTCGCTGTGGTTGGAGTCCTTTGCGGGAGGTCATCGCGCGATGCATGACGCCTGGGCATGTTTTGTTCGCAGACTCGCCAGCATCGATGACGCGGGCGGCAAACGATGACGCATAACGGGTAGCGGGTGGTGTTGCAACGCCATTCGCGAGCGGAACGGGCGGCGGCGGCGGTTCTCACCGTCCCCGCTGCCCCGCCCTTCCGGCCCGAACTAGGACGGTGAGGCATGGCGCGCGGAGCGTGGTACATCTACGTACAGACATTCTTCGATCAGTTTGACTTCGTGGCGAAGACGCCGAAGAAAGATGAGGCGGAGCGCGTCGCGAAGGTGCTGAGCGATCGAATCAAGTCCGAGTCAGGCTGCGTGTGTCTGGTGAGGGTGCAACGCATCAGCCAGCGCGATGCGACTCTCCACGCGCTTGACGATCAGATCGCGCGGAATCTGGAGCGGGGACGGCGCGGCGCACCCGATGTAGAGGCTTTCGGTGCAAGGGTGGCGGCAGAGTTGTTGACCCCGCCCGACTCACTCCCTAAGCCCACGCGGACAGAGTCGGAGATTCGCCAGGCCATTGCAGAAGAACTCAAAGCGGACCTAAGGGCTAAAACGGCTGTCCTGGAATCCATCAGATTGCGAGTTGTGCAGGAGAGCGAATCTCGCAAGGCCATTGAGGCCGCGAAGGATGCCGAAGTTGAGCGCGTATTGCGGGATAAAGGCGAAGAGCTAGAGCAAAAGATCATCAAAAGCCAACGCGACCTATACGCCACGGTGTCGGCGCTGAAGCAAAGTGCGCGTGAAGGGGAAGAGGCCAAGGCCAAGCTCAAAGAGTTGCAGGCTGCGAAAGAAGGCGGTGACTTTCGCCCCGCAACGTGGTTTCCGAAGGGACTTGCGGCGAGATTGCGGCAAGCCGCATCGAAGAATCGCAAGGGCAAGCGAGTTGCTACACAGAAGATCGACGGCGTGGTGTGTTATTCCGTTGAAGACGCTCGCCGTTGGTGGCCGAACGATGTGCCCAAGTAAGCGTGAAAATCCGTGAGGATGCGTGAGGATGCGTGACGCAAGAGCGGCCACGCTTCCAATTGAAAGTCGTGCGGCGATGCTTACCGCATGATCTCAAAATTGCTCACGTTGCACAGGTTGGCAGAATCAACGGGACTACCGGCGGCATGGCTCAGGCGCGAAGCCGACGCGGGGCGACTGCCCTGCATCCGAGCGGGCCGACTTCGCATGTTCGACTTGTCGGCGGTACTAAAGGCACTGGCCGACCGGCAGGAAGGCGGGGTGTCGCATGGCAAGTAACACCACCGTCGCGAGCGCGGCCCCTCTACTGATCAATGCCAAGGCGGCTTGCACCCTGCTGAGCATGGGCAAGCGGAAGCTATGGACGTTGTCGAACTGCCGGGCGATCCCGTCATTCAAGATCGGCAAGTCTCGCCGGTATTGCCCCGATGAACTCCGCGCGTGGATTTGCGCTGGATGCCCGACCGAAGGCGGCGCAGGTGATCGCGTGCGGAAGGTGGTGCGGCCATGAGTGACAAACTCCCTCTCCCGCATGGCGTGTCCGAGTCCGCTTGGGCCAAGATCGCGCGTTCCGACGGTTCGCGATGGGTGATTGCCGAACGCGACGCGAGCGGCGAAGTCGTGGGTACGGCGTACCGCGACGCCGAAGGCGGCAAAGCGTTCGCACCCGGCGGCAAGCGTGGGTTGATCGTGGCGTGGCCCGTGGATGGCTATGCCGGCACGAGCGCGGCTGATCCGGTTTTCGTCTGCGAAGGCGCGAGCGATACGGCGGCACTGCTCGGGCTGAACCTGGACGCGGTGGGCGTCCCGATGGCGGGACACTGCGCCGACATGCTGGCTGAGCTGCTGGAAGATCGCCACGCTGTCATTGTGGCTGACGCCGACGGGGCGGGCCGGCGTGGCGCGACCAAGATTGCCAAGGCCCTATTGGCCCGATGCCATAGTGTGCGAATCATCGAACCTCCCAAAGGTGCGAAGGACGCGCGCGCGGCGGTGATCGTCGGCGCGGATGCTGAGGTTTTCCGCACGTTGGCAGCCAACGCGATACCGGTGGTGTTGGCCGACGCTGCCGAAGACGGGGACGGCGCGCCGATCATCGTGCGACTTTCGGAGGTGAAGCCCGAGTCGGTATCGTGGCTGTGGCCCGGGCGGATTGCGTTGGGCAAACTCACCCTGATTGCCGGCGATCCCGGCTTGGGAAAGTCGTTTGTGACGCTCGACATGGCGGCGCGGGTTTCGCGTGGTCGCGCTTGGCCGGATGCCCCTGAGCAGACGACGACGCCGGGGGGCGTGGTGCTGCTGAATGCGGAAGATGGGACCAGTGACACGATCCGCCCAAGATTGGACGGAGCGGGTGCGGACTTGAAGTGCATCGTGGCGGTTGAAGCGATCCGGGCGGTGTGCGGTAACGGGCGGGAGTCGGCCCGCACGTTCGACCTGTCGCGTGATCTTCCCGCGCTTGAAAAGGCGATCCGGTCGGTGGCTGGGTGCCGGTTGGTTGTGATCGATCCCATAACGGCGTATCTGGGCGGCGTGGACTCGCACAAGAACGCCGAGATTCGCGGGCTGCTGGCCCCTCTGGGCGCGATTGCAGAGCGGCATCGGGTCGCGATGGTGGCTGTGACGCACCTCAACAAGTCGAACGGCGGACCGGCCATCTACAGGGCCATGGGATCGCTCGCGTTTGCTGCGGCGGCGCGTGCGGCTTGGGTGGTGAGCAAAGACAGAGACGACCCTAAGCGGCGGCTGCTGCTGCCGATGAAGAACAACATCGCCCCGGACACGGGCGGATTGGCATATCGGATCGAACCAGGGGGCGTGAACGGTTGCCCGGTGGTCGCATGGGAGCCGGACCCTGTGCAAATGAGTGCCGATGACGCGCTGGCAGGTGATCAGAAGCAAGGCCAAGGGCGCACAGCGCGCGATGACGCCGCACATTGGTTGCGGGACTGTTTGGCCGACGGTCCAATGTTGGCACCCGAAGTGTTGGAAAAGGCGATGGCGGCGCGATTCTCAAAGCGGACCATCGATCGGGCCAAGCCGTTAGCTGGCGTCCTCGCTCGCAAAGAAGCGTTTGGCGGTGGCTGGGTGTGGGAGCTAGGCGCCCCACCCCAAGATTGCCAAGGCGACACCGAAGGTTGCCACACTCAGAACGCTGGCAACCTTGGACCGAAACCCCACGAATCCCGCGAGAGTCGTCCGAAGGTTGCCACATCCGAAGGGATGGCACCCTTGGGCGAGTGCGATGGCAACCTTGGTGACGGATCGGGGGTGGATCGATGACGGACACGCTTGCACAAACCGAAGCAGTGGGATACGCTTCGCACATGGCGACGGTGACGGAGACACTAAGGACAGCGTTGGAGCGGTGCGGGCAAACCCGCTACGCGGTGAGTAAGGCGACGGGGATTCCGCAATCCACGCTTTCGAGATTTGTGGCGGACGGGAAGCCCTTGCGGGGTGAAAACGTGGACAAGCTAGCCGTCTATTTGGGGTTGGTGCTGACGGCGAAGAAGAGCAAGACGCGAAAGGAACGCTGAACCATGGCACGCAATCAACGAAGCAAAGGGACGGGTTCACTGTTTCGCAAGACCCCGAAAGGCCCGTGGATCGCGTCCTACTACGACCACGCCGGCAAGCGGCGAGAACACTCCACCCGGACGACCGACCGCCAAGCGGCGGAACGAATCCTCACGAAGCTGGTGGCGGATACGGCCCTGCGGCGCGATCTGGTGATCGACCCCCGAGATGATCGATTCGCGACCGAAGGGCGGCGGCCCTTGACCGAACACGTCAAGGCCTACATCGCCCACTGTGGCCACGCCGGCCAAGCGCCGCATCACGTCGGGCAGAAGGAAACGCAACTGGAAGCGATGATCGCTGGGAGCAAGGCGACGCGGCTTGCCGAACTGACCGCCGACGCCCTGGAGCTTCATCTAGCGGCGTTGAAGGAACGCGGGTTGTCGGCGCGGTCGGTGAACTTTGCCCGACAGATCGCAGTGGCGTTCTACGGCTGGTGCGTGAAGACCGGGCGCGCTGAATCGAATCCGCTGCGGGTGGTTCCCAAGCAAGACGAAGCCCGCGACCGGCGGCGCGTCCGTCGCCCGCTGACTGATGACGAACTCTCCCGGCTGCTGCTGGTGGCTCGCGAGCGTGGTCGGGATGCGTGGTATCTGGCGGCTGCGCTGGCAGGGCTTCGCAAAGGCGACATGCAACGTCTAACGTGGGGCGACGTGAACTTCGCAGATTCGACGCTGACGCTGCGGCTTGGCAAGGCGAAGCGTGTGGACGTGATCCCGATGCACCCGCAACTTGCCGATGCCCTGCGGCGACGCTTGGCAGCGTTCCCCGCCCTTCCAACGGCGCGGGTGTGGTCGGACACGGTGGGCGACGTGACGCGGCTCAAGGACTTCCTACGGGCGGGTATCGCGCGTCGGGTTGACGTGCTGGACCGCGAAGGCAAGCCAGTATTGATCGGCAAGGGCAAGCGTGAGCGGGTCAAGACTCGGATTGTGGTGGAGGATGCCGAAGGGCGGGTGATCGATCTGCACGCCCTGCGGACCACGCTGGGGACGCAACTGGCCCGCGCGGGCGTGACGCCCCAAGTCGCTCAACGCATCATGCGGCATGGCGACTACCGGACGACGCTAAAGCACTACACGGTCTTGGGACTGACGGACACGGCTGCGGCGATTGATCGTCTGCCCAGCATCGCTCACGCAAGGCAAGCCCAAGCGGCAACCGGAACCAACGACGCGACCCCTGATGCACGCACTGGACGCCCCCAGCTATTCTGCCAGCAGTTGGAGCGCGAAACGATGCAAAGTCGCGCGGCATCGCGCGGCCAAGCGGCATTCGGTCGCGAAAGCAAGGAAACAGACAAACCCCTGCAATCGAAGGGTTTTTCGCATGATTCCGCTGTAGAATTGAAAGAGCGGAAGACGGGATTTGAACCCGCAACATTCAGCTTGGAAGGCTGACACTCTACCGTTGAGTTACTTCCGCGACCATCAACTATATGTGCGCCCGCCGAGGCTTGGGGGCGATCAGGATCGGCGACGCGGCGGCGGAGTTGTTGTCGCTACCATCGGGGCAGCCGGGCGGGTAGCTCAGCGGCTAGAGCATTCGCCTTACACGCGAAGGGTCCAGGGTTCGAATCCCTGCCTGCCCACTTGTTTGAGACGGCGGGGGTGAGGGAGTGGTCGGGGCTTCCTCGACATGCCATGACGCTGCTTGATGCGCTCTACATCCCCCTCGCAGTTGTGACCGCGCCGTTCTGGGCTTTCAAGAAGCGGGCGGGGTGGCGCGAGAAATTTGGCAATGTGGTGGCCCTGCCGCCAAAGCCCGCGGGTTCAGGGTCGGGCAAGCCCCGCATCCTGCTTCATGCGGTGTCGGTGGGTGAAGTCAGCGCGCTGCGCGGGCTGGTGCCCCTGCTCCTGCCGCATGCCCAGGTCGTGATCAGCGTCACCACTGACACAGGCACGGCTCGGGCCAAGGACCTGTTCGCCAAGGACTGCACCATCGTGCGGTATCCGCTGGACTTTTCCTGGTCCGTCCGCAAGTTTATGGATCGCATCCAGCCAGACGCGGTCGCGCTGGTCGAACTCGAAGTGTGGCCTCAATTCGTCCGCGCGTGCGCGGCGAGATCGATTCCGACCTGCATCATCAACGGCCGCCTGAGCGCACGCAGTTTCAAGGGCTATCGCCGCATCCGCGGCTTTTTCGGCGGCGTGCTGAACCGCCTCGCCTTCGCCGCGGTGCAGGATCGGGCGTATGGCGAGCGATTTGAAGCCCTCGGCATGCCCAGCGACAAGGTGCTGCTCACGGGCACGATGAAGTGGGACGCAGTGCGCGTGCCAGACTTGCAGCCTCAGATGACCGCGAGCGTGCGGGAATCGGTCGCCGCGCTGGTTTCGACGATGCGGTCGCGGATGCAGCGTGACGTTGCGGGAGGATCGTCGAGTGGTGGCGTCGCGATTGCGTCGCCGCCTGTGTCCACCCCGCCGCAACCTGCGGCGAGCGTTCCGTTGCCACGGGTTGATGTGCCCGGCAGCGATGACCTCGCCCGTGAGTTCGGCATTGATCGGTCCAGGCCGCTGGTCGTGGCTGGAAGCACCGCGGAGGATGAAGAAGCGTTGCTGATAGCAAGTCTGCCGCCCGGCGTGCAGCTTCTCTGTGCCCCGCGCAAGCCGGAGCACTTTGACGAGGCGGCTCGGGCGATGGGGCCAAATGTCATCCGCCGAACCCAGCGCCCGTCGGGCAGTGGGGGAGTCGCGGGCCGGCCAAGCGCCGGCCTCTTCCTGCTTGACACCATCGGCGAACTCCGCAAGGCCTACGCCCTTGCCGACGTCGTGGTTATGGGGCGGAGCTTCGGCACGTTGCATGGCTCGGACCCTATCGAACCCATTGCCTTGGGCAAGCCGACATTGATTGGCCCCCAGTTCGGTGACTTTCAGACGATCGTCGAGGCCCTGACCATGCCGGCCGCGCCCGACGCCGCGACGGGCCTGCGGGTGGTCAGCCGGGCTGAGTTGCCTGGCGTCTTGAAAGCGCTGCTCGGCGACCTGTCCCAGCGGGAGCGCATGATCCGCGCGGGCTGGTCCTGCGTGCGGGCGCACCAGGGCGCGAGCGCGAGGCACGCGGAACTGCTGCTCGCGCTCGCCAAGATCCCACACAATTGATGTTCTGGGCAAGGCAATCTGTGTTCGCTTTTTGATAGGGTCTGCGGGGCTTGAGGCCTCCACCCCAGGCCAAACCCGTGGCCAGAGGGACTGACCCCAAAGGAAATTTTGGGTTTCCTGACGAAACCCGACTTGTGCGTAGAATGGTTTTCGGGGATGATGGAACAGGTCGGCGTCAGGCCCGTAGGGTCCCTCTGCCACAGGCACGTACCCGAAGGCGCCGCCGCCCGAAGGAAGGGCGAAGACGAACGCGATTTGGGTGCCAACACTGGCATCCCCCGATTGCTCGGCTGCTTACGGTCCCAACCCTGAGCCGCGAGCACGAAAGGCGCGACCAGCCAGTCCAAGTTCCTGAAGGACGCACGCGGCGCGCAGATCGCCTGATCTGAACGCCGCCCACACAAGCCCCTCGCAATTTGCGAGGCCGATGGGAGTTTCCCGTATGTCGACGAGCCGTTCACGCCGACTGTTCTCCGCCGCTCAGCACTCCATCCGAAGCCTTCTCGGCGCATCCGGCAGGGATGCAGCCATTGACAATCTGGAGCGCCGCGAGTTGCTTGCCGCCGATGTGCTGCCCGAAGGGTCGGAGTGGGTGCGGTGGGGCAACGGTGAAGTCGCCGCGCTGCGTGGCGGGTACATCGTCACGTTCACGGAAGACCTTGGTCGGGCCAACGCCGAGCTGCGTGCGCGCGACGTCGCCAACGCGCTGGGCATCACCGCGTGGGACTTTGAAGGCATCGCCCGCGGCAAGTGGGCTTCGTTCAAGACCGAAGCTCCGATCACGCGAACTCAGATCGAGAGCCTGACGACGGACTTCCCCTTCGTCCAGTGGGTTGAGCCGGATCAGGTCCGCAAGTCCAATCGTGTTCCCAACGACCCGGCGTACATCGAGCAGTACTGGGCCCGCAACATCGGGCAGACCCTCGCCAACGGCCAGGCGGGAACCGCGGGCGCGGACATCAACGTCGAAGGCGCGTGGGATATCAGCGTCGGCTCGCGTGACGTCATCGTCGGCATCATCGACACGGGCGTGGACTACAACCACCCCGACCTCGCGCCCAACATCTGGAACAACAACGCCGAAGTCGCCGGCGACGGCATCGACAACGACGGCAACGGCTATGTCGACGACATCCGAGGCTTTGACTTCGGCGAGTTCGACAACGATCCGATGGACGATCCGATCGTGGGCGGGCACGGCACTCCCGTCGCCGGTCTGGTCGGCGCCGTGGGCAACAACGGCCAGTTCGGCACGGGCGTCAACTGGCTCGTCTCCCTCCTGCCGCTGAAGATCGCCAATGCTGGCGGCGGCCTTTCCACATCCGCCATCGTCGCAGCCCACGACTATGTCACCGATCTTCGTCAGCGCGGCGTGAACGTCGCTGTCACGAACAATTCCTACGGCGCGTTCCTCCCCGCGTTCTACGACGACCAGCCGGATGGTTCCAACGCTGAACGCGACGCGATTGAGCGGTACATCAATTCGGGCGGCATCTTCGTCGCGTCCGCGGGCAACAACGGCCAGGACGTGGACAACTCCGGCAATGCCGCCTTCCCCGCTTCCTACTCGATCCCGGGCATCATCTCCGTCGCGGCGTTGGATCCCAACGGCGATCTCGCTGGCTTCAGCAACTTTGGCGCAACCCGCGTGCAGGTTGCCGCTCCCGGCCAGATCATCTACACGACCTCGACCAACGGCGCCGCCGCGGGTGGCGGCGCGACATCTTTCTTCGGCGGCACCAGCGCCTCCGGTCCCATCGTCGCCGGCGCTGCGGCCCTGCTCAAGGCCATCAAGCCCAGCGCGAGCGCGGTTGAAATCCGCGAAGTGCTCATCAACACCAGCACGCCCATTGCCAGCCTCTCTGGCAAGGTCCAGTCGGGCGGCATCATCAACGTGACCAGCGCGGCCCAGGCCCTGCTGGCTGGCGGACCGGTCGTTCGCGGGTTCAGCCCCGGCCCGGTGACCAGCAACATCGATCCCAGCACCGGCCTGCCCCTTCGCAGCGTTTCGGTCTCCTTCAGCGAGACCATCGCCACCGCGGGCCTGAACCCTGGCGCCGTCGAGTTGCGCACCGATGGCCCCAACAATGTGTTCGGGGACATCGACGACTCAGTGATCGCGATCTCCAGCGTGCTCCGCTCTACCACCGACGGACGCGTGGTCACTATCACCGCGGGTGTCGCGCAGTTTGCGGAAGAGAACTACCGCCTCACGCTTCGCAACCAGAACTTCCTCGATCCCTCTGGCAATCGCCTCAACGGCAACGCCTCGAGCGGCACCGACGGCGTGCTCAACTTCCGCGTCGTGAACGCGGGCGGCGCCAACGAGCCCAACGACACGCTCGTCACCGCGACGCCCGTCAACTTCGACGCCAGCGGGATCGCCAACTTCAACAGCCTGGTGCTCGGTGACGGGGTCCAGACCATCCGCGACGTCGACCTGTATCGAATCTCAGTCCCGGGCCCGGGCCAGATCTCCGCAGAGATCATCGCCCGCCGCCTGCCGGGCGGATCAAGCCTCGACAGCGTGCTCCGCCTGTTCGACGCCCAGGGCGTGCAACTGGCCACCAACGACCAGTTCTTCGGCCAAGACTCGTACATCGACTTCTTTGTCAACTCCCCGGGCACCTACTTCATCGGCGTCTCCGGCTTTGGCAACAGCGGCTACGACCCCAATATCGTCGCCAGCGGCAACGTGCAGTCCCTGGGCCAGTACAGCCTGCGCCTCACCAACCGCACCAGCACTCCGGACATCGTCGGCTACAACGCCGCCAGCAACAGCCGCCCGGGCCAGCCCGCCCTGCCTCTCAACGTTCCTCCGGGCAGCCTGACCAGCGGCACCACCATCGCACAGATCGCTGTCGCAGATACCCGCCAGATCCTCGACATCAACGTCGCGATCAACGTCCGCCACCCCAACGTGAGCGACCTGCGCATCAGCCTGATCGGGCCCGACAACACCGAAGTGCTGCTCGTGGGCAACCGCGGCGGCACGGGCGACGACTTCGGCACCCGGAACCAGACCGGTCAGCCTGTCCTCTACACCACGTTCGACGACGAGCAGTCAGTTTCCATCACCAACGCCAATCCGCCCTATGCCGGCAACTTCCGCCCCGAGCAGGGCCTGTCCGCTTTCGACGGCCGTTCCGCCGCCGGCAACTGGACTCTGCGCCTGCAGGACACCAAGGAACTCGACGCCGGCGCGCTGATCGATTGGAACATCGAGATCCGCTTCGCCAACGACATCTTCGGCGACTTCGAAGCCAACGACACCCTCTCCGTGGCCACTGCCCTCACCTCCGTGAACGGCACGGGCTCGCAGCAGACCGACGCCTTCATCGGCGATGGCGGCTTTGGCAACCTCGACCGCGACCTCTTCCGCTTTACCGTCAACCCGGGCACCACGCTCAATGCCGACGTGTCCTTCCCCACGGGCGTCACCCCCAGCCTTAACTCAGCTCTGCGTCTGTTTGACACGAACGGCGTCCAGGTCTTGGTCAGCAACCCCGCTGATCGCAACACCTCATTCATCACCAACTTCGTCTTCGCCAACGGCGGCACCTACTACCTGGGTGTCTCCGAATCCACCAACATCAACTACGTTCCCTTCACCGTTGGCTCGGGCACTCCCTCCGTCACCACTGGCCGCTACCGCCTCACCGTCAACGTGACTCCGGGCGTCAGCGACTCGGCCACCACGATGAACGGCGACATCCTCAGCGTGGGCGTCGCCAACAACGCCACCCTGCGTGACACCACCACCGGCACCGGATTCCGCCGTGGCAACGTCGACTTCCTGCCCTCAGCCTCCAGCTCTTTCCTGGGCCTCACCGTCGATGGCTTCGGCTTCCTCAACAGCACGAACCAGACCCAGAACCCCTACGCGATCACCAACGAATCCGACCCCCGCAACAACCGGGTCAGCACGCAAACCAATTGGCGCGGCATCAAGGCCCAGCGCTCGCTCACGTATGCCGATTCCGATGGGTTCGTCGCTGTTGATATCACGCTGACAAACGCAACCAGCGGCGTCCTCAACAACATCTCATGGGCCGAGGGCTTCAATCCCAACCCGGGCCTGACGCTCGACGAGAACACCGCCAACACCCGCAACGACGTCGTTCGCAACGGCCGCGTCGCGGTCGCGAGCTACACCAACAACCTGTTCCTTGACGGCCTCTTCATCGCCCTCGCCTCGCCCGACTCCGCCGCCGCCTTCGGCTCGCCCAAGGCGACCGTGCTCGCCAATGACGTGGTCGTGCGCGACTCGGCGATCCTCGCCGGGCAGCCCTCCGTCGACCCCAACAACGCCAACTTCGACGGCCAGCTCGCGCTCAGCTACTTCATCCAGAACCTGCAGGCTGGCGCAACCGCCACCTTCCGCTACTTCACGCT
>JALHOJ010000031.1 GCA_022843045.1 Phycisphaerales bacterium | reverse complement strand
GGGGCGGGGGCCCCGGCGGGCATGCCGGCCTGGGCGAGGAAGAGGTTCAGGCTGGAAACGTCGATCGAAAAGTTGCTCAAGACTGGTCCTTCGAGAACGCCGGCCGCTTGCCGGCTGTAAAACCTTGCGATCACGAGAGTTGGATCGCGTCCCACGGATGATTTTCAGGCCGCGACGGGGTATCGGGCGAGCAGCCCGGCCCAGTCGTCAGACTGGATGGTCTGGCGGACGTCCGCCATAAACCGTTGGAAGTGGCGGAGGTTATGCAGGCTGACGAGGATCGGCCCCAGCATCTCCCCCGCCATAAAGAGGTGGCGGAGGTAGCCGCGGGTGAAGGGTTGGCCGTCGGGCGTGGCGTGGCCATGGCGGGCAGGGTCGCAGGCGAGGCAGTCGCAGCCGGGCTCGATGGGCAGTTGGTCCAGTTGGTATTGGGCGTTGCGGAGGCGGATCTGGCCGGTGCGGGTGAAGGCGTTGGCGTTGCGGCCGTTGCGGGTGGGCAGGACGCAATCGAACATGTCGACGCCCGCGCGGACGGCGATCAGCAGATCGCGCTCGTATCCGACGCCCATGAGGTAGCGTGGCTTGGCATCGGGCATCAGCGGGGCGGTGTGGCGGACGACGGTGGCGATGGCGTCGGGCGACTCCCCCACTGCCACGCCGCCAATGGCATATCCCGGCAGTTCGATGTTGCAGACGCGCTCGACGCACCAGGAGCGCTGGGCGAGGTCGGTACCGCCTTGGATGATGCCAAAGAGGGCTTGGACGTCCGGTCGCGCGTGCGCGGCTTTGCAGCGTTCGAGCCAGCGGATGGTGCGGTGGTTGGCGAGTTCGAGGCGCTGGGCGTGGGTGAGGGTGTTCTTCTTCTTTGCAAGCTCGGTGTCGCGAGCGGACCCGGCTTGCCGTCCGGCATCTTCAGTTTGAACGCGATCGCGGGCAAGGGCGCGAACGAGGCGCTTGTCTCCATCTTCGGCTTCGGCTGCGCTGGGCGGGCAGTCGTCGAAGGCCATCATGATGTCGGGGCCGAGTTCGTTCTGAACCTGCATGGCCCGCTCGGGGGTGAGGCGGACGTTGCTGCCGTCGATGATGCTCTTGAAGGTCACGCCGTCGTCGTCGACCTTGTTCATGTCGCTGAGCGAGTAGGCCTGGTAGCCGCCCGAGTCGGTGAGAATCGGCCCTGGCCAGTTCATGAACCGATGGACACCACCCATTTTCTGGATGAGTTCGGAGCCCGGGCGAAGCATCAGGTGGTAGGTGTTGTTAAGGACGATTTGCGCGCCGGTGGCGCGGACGAGTTCGGGCAAGATGCCCTTGACGCTACCGCGGGTGCCTACGGGCATGAAGGCGGGGGTATCGAAGTCGCCGTGGGGCGTGGAGACTGTGCCGAGCCGGGCGTTGCAGGAGCGGGAGCGGGAGTGGAGTGTGAATTGGAGGGGGGTTTGGGGCAAGAGGGGATTCTACGGGGCGGCTGGGGCGCGGTTGTCCGCGGGCAAGAACGCTGACCATCACAGAGAGAAGACCAAAAGAAGAACCCTGTGATCTGGTGGTGGCGAGTTCACCAGCAGTCGATCGTTCTGCTGACTTGCTGCTCCGTCTTCCCGAACGCTAGACTGGACTTCAACCCCGAATTCGTCGAGACAATCTCACTCCCTCACGCGCACCGCGAGCACCGTCTTGTCGTCGCTGCGTCCCTTCGACAGCCCGCAGAACTGGCGGACTTCCCAGAGCATGCGTTCGACCACTTCGCCCGCGCTGGCGTGGGGCTTTTCCTGGAGGCACTTGAGGAACGCGTCGCGCACGCGCTGCTTGCCGAAGCGCTGGCCTTCGAAGTTCACGGCGTCGGGCAGGCCATCGGTGTACGCGAGCAGCACGTCGCCCGCCTTGATGTCAAAGACCGCGCGTTGATATCGCTGGCTGGGGTCGATGCCGACCACCATCCCCCCCACCGTCAGTTCGTCCATATCCGCCAGCGTGGGCGTGCGATGCTTGGGCACGCGGATCACGATGGGCGGCTCGTGCCCCGCGCTGCAGTACGTCAGCCGCATCTTGAACGGATCGATCACGCCGTACCACAGGCTCGCGAACTCGTGCTCGCGCGTGTCGCGACACAAGGCCTGATTCACGCGGCCCACCACGACGTCCAGGTCGTACACGTCCTGCGCATAGGCACGGAGGCTCGAGCGCACGCTCGCCATCAACAGCGCGGCGGCGATGCCCTTGCCCACCACGTCGCCCACGCCAACGCCGAAGTGCCCGTTGAGGTCGATGAAGTCGTAGAAGTCGCCGCCCAGTTCGTAGCTGGGGATGTACCTGGCCGCGACATCAAGTTGCGGAAAGTTGGGCACGCCGCGGGGCAGCATGCGCCGCTGGACGTCCGCCGCGAGCGAGAGTTGGCGCTGGAGCGCCTGCTCTTCCTGCTCCATCGTGAGCAGGCGGGATTGCTCGAGGGCCGCGGCGGCTTGGCTGGCAAGGCTGAGGAGGAGTTTCTTCTCGGCGTCATCGAAGGTGCGTGGCTCGCGTGAGTACAGGCGAATCACGCCCAAGGCTTCGTTCTTGAAGACCATGCCGGCGTGCAGGGCTGCGGCGAGGCCTTCCTGGGCTGCGCGTTCCTTGAGCAGCACGCGATCGTCCTCGGCGAGGTTTGGGCTGACCACGATCTGGCCGGTCATCGCGAGTTTGTCAAAGAGCCGATCCTTGCTGAGCGGCTGGGGATACTCAAGCCAGCCTTGGCTCAGGTTGCGGGAGAGGGCGAGTTGCAAGTCCTCTTCGTTGTGGCTGAAGGTGCCGTCGCCGCGTTCTTTGAGCAGCATGATGGATCCGGCGTCCATGCCCAGCAAGTCCAGGGCCTGTTCGAGCACGACTTCGAGCACGCGCTGCGGACTTGGGGCGCGGGTCAGCAGGCTGCCGACTCGGGCCAGCGCGCTGACTTCCTTCATGCGGTGCTGCAACTCGACCTGCTGCTCGCAGAGTTCGCCCGCGGTTTGCGCGAGCAATTGCAAGACGCTCTCCACACGCCGTCGTCCGTCATCGGGCGCTTCCGGTTCGCCCGGTCCCAGCACCAGCGCGCCGAGCGGCTCTCCTGCGAGGCGCAGCGGAACGCGCGTCACGCCCAGCCCTTGGAGCGTTGAGGGCGCGTCGCTGAGCACCCACTGTTTGCCGTCGGGGCTGTGCGTGGCTCCGGCCTTGCGGATCACGCGACCCGTGGTGTCCTGCAACTCCACTTGCAAACCGGTCAGACGCGCCAACTGATCGCACAGACCCACCAGCGAGCCATCGGTCAGGAAGTCCAGAATGCTCAATCGCATCTGCTTCGAGGGCGTCGCGGCCATCTCCGCACCATCGGCGCGTCCGGCGGCCCCAACCTGACTCTGCAACGAACCCACGCTGGTTGAGCCGTTCGCACCCGGAATTTGTGTCGTACCAGTACTCAGTTGCAATCCCTTTCAGCCCCTCGCACAGCTACTCGTCACTCTGCACTTTCCACTCATCACTTCGTCTCTTCTCACTCCATCCACACCCTCTGAAGCAGTTCCACCAGCGCGCTCTGGTCCGCCGTCATGCTGGCCTGTTCGGCTTTGCTTCGCGTGCCGCGCTTCATGACATCGAGCCCTTCGCGCACGAGTTCCTTGTTGTCCACCTGATGCCCGATATACGCGAGCATGAGGCCGTCGGATGAGAGCGGGTCTTCCTTGCGGGCGTCGGCGACGGCGATCTTGCCGCGCAGGTCCGCCGCGAGCGAAGCGAGGCGGTCCGGGTTGGGCACGGTTGCGCCGGTGAAGCGAATCGCCGCGACTTCAGGACTTGCCGTGAGCAGCGTTCGCAGATTGAACGCCGCGCTGAGGTAGAGCCCGGCTCCCATCTGAGCGTGGATGCGGGCGGCCTGAGCGTTGACGTCGCCTGGCTTGATGGAGAGGGCGAGGGCGAAGCGTTCTTCGGCGTCGAAGTACCGCTCCTCGCCCAGGAGCTTCTCGCCCGTGGCCATGTGCTCGGCGAAGAAGTCGCGTTTGCCCGTGGCGGGATCAATGAACGTGTTGGCCTGCGCACGCGAGCGGCGGATCAGGTCGATTGCTTCGAGTTCTTCCTTCGTGAGGGGCGTGACGCGCGGCTTCTTGTCTTCGCCGTCCTTGGCCGCGGTTTCTGTGGGCTTTGCATCCGCATCGGTGCTTTGCGCGTCGCGTGCTCCGATCGAGCGGCCTTTGTCATCGCGCAGGCGCGATGAGTCCGGGATCAGGCGTTTCCGCAGCGATTCGAGTTGGGCATCGACGCCTCGGGCGACGTCCGTTCCCTTTTCTCCGCTCTCTTCCGACTTTGCGGCGGTCGCGCGTTCCTTGGCCTTCTCTTCGTCGGCCTTCTTCATGCGATCGCGCAGGTTGTCGTACGCCGTCAGTCGCGACGCGGGCTGCAGATTCTCCTGCAAGTTCGTGTTGATCGATTCCGAAGGCTTGGGCAAAGCCGACTTGACCAGCGACTCGGGCGTGATGCCCGGGCGGGCGGTTTCTTCCGTGCCGCGCGGCGCGGCAAGGTTGGGCATCCCGGGCACTGCGGGTTTGTTCTCTTCCTGCCTGGTCTTGCGAACTCCCAGCAAACTGCTGGCAGTAACCTTGCTGACGCCGTCTTCGCCACGCGTGTAGCCAACGAGCGCGGGCGTCAGGCTCTCATTCGCTGTGAACGTCGCGCTGGACCGCAGCGCGCCGGTTGGCGTCTTGAACGCACGCTGGCGTGAGAACGTGTCCGACGTGCCCGGTGCCGCCGTCGCTGCCGCCGCGCCCGTCGCGCCCATGCGCGACACCAGGCTGTCGGGGTTCACTTGGTTGCCGGTGGCAAAGGTGGTCTGATATCGCAATCCGCTCACGCCTCGCAGCGAGGACCCGCTCGCAGAGTCCCGGCGGAAGGTGTATGTGCTGTCCGACGCCAACCCGCCGCGAAAGTCATCCGGCGCGGTGTAGCCGACGCTGCCTCGGAACGAGCGCAGGCCGCCCACGTTGCCGGTCACGAGAGCGTTCCGCAGGCGGACCTCGTCGAGCAGGCTCTTGCGGGGCGTCAGGCCCCCCGGCGCTCCGGTGCCGGGCTGGCGGAGGTCGCGTTCGAGCACCCGCCCGCCGCCTCCGGCCTGGGCGTGGGCAGACGCTGTAAGTCCAGCCACGGCAAGGATTAGAGCGACAGCGACAGCGGTTTTCATGGTTCGAGCGGCACGCGGCATGGCGAAAAACCTCCGAGGAGTACTCAGGATCGGACAGATCGTAGGGAACTCCAGCCAAACTACGCCGTGGGCTTGTCTGGGTTCCCCAATCGGTTCCCAAACGTACGTGTGGCGCGCGGGAATCATCCGAACCGAGGCCTGATGCCCGAACCGGACCAAGGCTGGCAGGCGAAACCCCCTCACGACTTCCGTACCATGGCCGAATGACCACCCGGTACATCACCACGCCCATCTATTACGTCAATGATCGCCCCCACATTGGACACTGCTACACGACGCTGCTCGCGGACGCCCTGACGCGGGCCGAGCGGCTTCGCCAGGGGAGCAGCGTGCAGTCGGCGACAGCCGTGCCGGGCGTGTTCTTTCTGACAGGCACCGATGAGCATGCCGACAAGGTTGTCACCAGCGCGGCGGCCCACAACATGACGGCGATCCAGTGGGCAGACCGCAACGCGGCGGAGTTCGCCAAGGCGTTTGCGTTCATGGAGTGCCGCTACGACGACTTCATCCGCACGACGCAGGATCGTCACAAGACCCGCGTGACGGAGTACGTCACTGCGCTCATCAAGAGCGGCGCGATCTACAAGGGCTCGTACGAAGGGTGGTACGACGAGAACCAGGAAGAGTACCTCACGGAGACGGTCGCAAAGGAGCAGGAGTACAAGAGCGCGGTGACGGGGAAGCCGCTGGTGCGGCGGACAGAGCCGTGCTACTTCTTCAAGCTCTCGGCGTTTGCGCAGCGGATCGAGGCCCACTTCAAGGCTCATCCTGAGTTTGTGCAGCCCGAAGCCCGGCGGAACGAAGTCTTGGGGCGGCTGCGCGATGGTCTGAACGATGTACCGATCTCGCGGCCCGTGACCGATGATCCCGCGACGCAGTTTGGGATTCGCGTGCCCGGGGATGAGCAGCATCGGATTTACGTGTGGATCGATGCGCTGTTCAACTACTTGAGCGTGGTGGACACGGATGAGCGGCGGGCACTGTGGCCCGCGAGCGTGCACATCATCGCGAAGGACATTCTGTGGTTCCATGCGGTGATCTGGCCCGCGATGCTGATGGCGTTGCAGGACACGGCCAAGATCAACGCAACGCGGTTTGGGTTCGTCGGGTTGCCTGGGACGGTTTACTCACACGCCTACTGGGTGCGTGAAGGCCGCAAGATGAGCAAGAGTCTGGGCAACTTTGTCACCATCGAAGTGCTCGAGGCGTACGCCGGGAAGTACTCGCTTGATGCGGTTCGCTGGTACATGCTGACGCAAGGCCCGCAGCATGCGCAGGACGCGGACTTCAGCCATAGCAAGTTTGTCGAGGTCTTCAACGCGGACCTTGCAAACGGCATCGGCAACTGCGCGTCGCGCGTCGCGAACATGATCGAGAAGTACTTCCCGGGCACGTCTGGGGGCAGCATCCCCGCGCACCATGGCAAGTACACCTGGAGCAATGTTGCGACGGGCGGCACAGAGACGTTTGACTGGCCGGCGATCACCGCGGCGGCGAGCGGGAAGGTGCGCACCGCGCTGACCACGTTTGATCTTCCGGCGGCGCTGAGCGCTGGGATCGATCTGGTTCGCAAGGTGGATCAGTTCATCAACGTGACCGCACCGTTCAAGCTTGCCAAGACCGTGGAGGCCAACCCCGCGGCGAAGGACGAACTGGGCGTGATTCTGTATCAATGCGCGGAAGCGGTGCGCATCGCGAGCGTGCTGCTGTCGCCCGCGCTGGTGTCGCGCATGCCGATGCTGTGGGACGCATGGGGCTGCAAGCCTTGGCCCGGTCTCAACCTCGAGGATGCGTGCGTGTTTGGGGCGGGCAAGGCAAGCCTGAAGCCCGGTCAGCCGCTGCGCAAGCCGGACAATCTGTTCATGCGAGCGGACCCGGCGGAGGCGCCGCCGGCGTGAGCGTGAGTGCGAACGCCTTTGAGCGTGGAGAGTCTTCGCAGTCGATTCCATGACCCAGTCCGAGGCTCAACTTGGTAGCGTTACGCCGCGTCTTTGGTGCATCGCCGCCTCGCAGGCTCCGGTGGTTGCCGTGATTGCTCGCTGCTACGGCAGCCCGCGATGGACGTGCGTGCTCCGATGGAATTGGGAGGCACAAACGGTTGAGGAGGGCGCGTGGACCAAAATGCATGTACGCGCGCACCGATGCTCGCTCACCCCCGATGGCGAGTTCTTTCTTTATCACGCCGAGGGAGGTACGGATGGTCCATTTTCCGCGATCAACGGTGGCGCGTTCGCCGTTTCGCGGCTTCCTTGGCTCGCCGCT
The DNA here is from genome assembly GCA_022843045.1 of Phycisphaerales bacterium. Classification (GTDB taxonomy): domain Bacteria; phylum Planctomycetota; class Phycisphaerae; order Phycisphaerales; family UBA1924; genus BJHL01. The sequence continues at coordinate 35,510 of JALHOJ010000031.1, read as the reverse complement.
CTCACCGATCCGGATACCTTCGGCCCGGCTGGCGCCGGAAAGAGTCGTGACGCACTTTCCCGGCGGGCCCAGCGGAAGTTGTGGAGCAAGTTCGAAGACGGACCTGGATGGTTGCAACCGATCGATTGGCCCCGACACCTGGGCCCCGAATGGACGCCCTTGCCCGCGAAGCTCGCCTCGCAGCACAACTGGCAAGTCCACGGCCCCGACCATCTCGCCGCGATCTCCGAGATCGATGGTACAGGTTTGGCTCTGGTCGCTGCGGTCACTGCGAACAGGAACAAGCACGACGAAGCGCACTGGAGTATCTGGAGCGATGACATTCGTTTCTACGTAGCTTCACGTTCCAGCCCCTCACAACCGCCAATCGACCTCCACGGAGTGAGATGGGCACATGCGTGTGGCAAGAGCCGCGTACTGATCGCAACCGATGACGCTTGCCTGAAACTCATCACGTTGTCAAGCACTAGAGACCAAGATCCAGCAACGCACACGCTCTTCGAACACTCACTCCGATCTCTCACGCCAAACCCTCGTCCCGCGCCCGATTGGGCGAAGAGCAGGTTGCCGTTTCCTTGGTGGTAAGGGAACCTCACAGCCAACAGCTAGTGGGCCTTTGCCCACGGCGATTCAAATCGCGATGACGGAATCAAGGGCTGCCCGCCCCTCCGGTCCAACTTCACGTCATGCCCGCGACACGCTCGACCTCATCAATCGTCGTTGCGCCCTCGGCGACCATCTTCCAGCCGCTCTGCTGGAGCGTCGTGAACAGCCCCTGCTCGATGATCTTCTTCATCGCGGCGATGCTGGGCTTGTTGAGGACGATGTCGCGGAGTTCGTCGTTGAAGTCGAGCATCTCGAACAGGGCTCGCCGCCCGCGATAGCCCGTGCGCAGGCACTTGCCGCAGCCCGTCGCGCTGAACGTCGACGACTTGCCGCTCAGCCACTTGCCGATGCGGGTTGCCTGCCCGGGCGTGACGGGCGTGGGCCGCTTGCAGGTGTCGCAGAGCGTGCGCACGAGGCGCTGGGCGAGGACGAGGTTGAGCGAGTTGGCGACCAAGTACGGCTCGACCTTCAGGTCCAGCAGGCGGAACACCGCCGTGATGCTGTCCTTGCTGTGCACGCTCGTAAAGACCAAGTGGCCCGTCAGCGCGGCTTGCATTGCGGTGCGGGCCGTTTCCTCATCGCGCACTTCGCCCACAAGGATGACGTCGGGATCTTGGCGCAGGACGCTGCGGAGGAGGTTGCCGAAGCCGTTGCCCTTGTGCTCGTCGACGGGGATCTGCGTGACGCCGCTGAGCTGGTATTCGACCGGATCTTCGATCGTGATGACGTTTCGGGACTGGCGGTCGATTTCGCGGATGCAGTTGTAGAGGGTCGTGGTCTTGCCGCTGCCGGTCGGGCCGCAGGTGACGATCAGGCCGCTGTCTTGGTTGCAGACCGCGCGGATGCGGTCTTCCATGTAGTTCGCAAGCCCCAGGTCCCGCACGTTGCCCGGGGCGCCCCGCTGGTCCAGCACGCGCAGCACCAGCTTGGCCCCGTGCACGCTGGGCGTGAAGCTCACGCGATACTCGACGCGACGATCGGGGAAGACGCTCGAAAAGTGCCCGTCCTGCACGGCGTCGCGCCCGGCGATCTGCATGTGGCACGCCGCGCGAATCAGGCCGAAGGACAGTTCGCCCACTCGCTTGGGCAGTTCGATGATGGGGATCATCTCGCCGTCGACGCGCATGCGGATGTTGACGGTTTCCTGCTTGGGCTCAAAGTGGATGTCGGTCGCGCGGCTCTTGCTGGACAACTGCAGCAGCAGCCGCACGGCGTTGGGACCGTCGCTGGTGCCTGAGAGCACGTCGCTGGGCGCGCCGTGCGCGTCGATCACCGAGACGTTTTCCGGCAGCACCTTGGGCGGCAGGCTCGCCATCATGTCGGCCAGTTCGTACATCCACCCCACCGTTTCCGACCGATTCGGATTGGGCGCGACGGCGGCGATCGGCGCGGCTTCCAACACGCGGTCCACGTGCTTGTTCTTGGCGAGTTCCTCTTTGGAATACTCGCACACCAGCAGGAACTCGTGCTGTCCGACACGAATCACATCCCCGGGCTTGAGGGCCACGGACTCCGCGATGCGTTCCTCATTCACACGCGTGCCGTTGCGCGAGCCCAGATCGCGAACCTTGTATCCGCCCTTGCCGTCAAACTCGATCACGGCGTGTTTGCGGCTGGCCATCTCATCCAACAGCGGCACGGCATTCTCGGGTCCGCGTCCGATCGACACGGCGGCCCCATCCAACACCAGCGAGCGGCTGGTCCCCCGCACAGGATTGAGCTTCCAGATCGGCATGCTTCATTTTAGTGGGTTGGACGGGTTGGGTTGCGTGAGAATGAAAAAGGGCCTCCATTTTGGAGGCCCGCGGTGCGATATCGATGTGTGCGTGCACGATGCTGGCGATTGGCTCGCTTACTGCCCGCAGAGCGTGCAGGGCCCCTCAGCGAAGACCAGCAGGAAGCTGTCGATGTCGCAGGGGTCAAAGAGCGCGTTGTCGTTGTTAAAGTCAATGTCGTCGCAGGTTGCGTTGGCCGGGATGCACGGGCCTTCGCTGAAGACGCTGAGGAACGCGTCGATGTCCTGGGGGTCGAAGCTGCTGCCGTCGTTGTTGACGTCGATGTCGTTGCAGGTCGGGCCGACCGGGCCGACGTTGAAGGTGATGGTCTGGCTCGAGCAGTTGCCCGTGTCCTCGCAGGCGACCATCAGCACGGTGTTGACGCCGTTGACAACGCCCAGCAGGCTGCGGTTCCAGTCAAAGCGATCGTCCTGCGACCCTTGATTGCCCGCGACGGCGGCCGCCGTGGGGTTGGAGAGTTGGGCGGGCGTGGGGTTCAGGATGAAGTGCACGCGGGTGGTCGTGCGGTCGAGGGCTTTGCCGAACGCCGTCACCTGCGTGGTGCCGGTGGGCTGGTTCGCGATCGCGTTGAGCTGCGCGCCGGGCGGCAGGCGATCGACGTACACAGCCTGACGGAACTCGCGGAAGAGCGGGGCTTCCCACGTGTTGCGCTTGCGGAAGGCCGCGACGCTGATGTAGTTGTACCCCTCGGGCATGTTCGCGGCGTTGATGACCTGTTCGTAGAGGCCGTTGGTGTTGTTGGTGTTGGCGAGCGGCTGGCGGGTGGTGAGGAACTCTTCATACCCCGCCACCACGTCATTCTGCCCGATGTCCGCGAAGCCATTGGCGTTCCAATCCTGGAACCCCTTGTTGATGCAGAACACGGCGTTGTCGTCCGCGTTGTTGTTGTTGCCAGCGCCGGCGTCGCCGTTGACGGTCTGCAGACGCAGCGTGAAGGAGTTCGTCGTGATGAGGGGCAAGGCGTTGGCGCGGCGGCGCCAGGAGGGCACGGAGATGTTGTCTACGGGCAGCGTGCCGGTCGCGCCGACGATCGAGAGCGTGCCGGCGGGAATCGCGGGGGCGTAGATCACGAAGCCGCGGTTGTGCTCGGTGTTCGTGCCCGGGGCGATGTTTCGGGGGATGCGGAGGGTGACCACGCCGCCCGCGCCGACCGTCAGAACGTCGAAGATGTCGTTGTTGGGGTCGACGGTGCCGTTGGTCGCGTTGCCGCTGTATTCGATGAGGCGGGTGCCCTGCGGGAAGCTGGTGACGATCGTGCGCTGGTCAAAGCCCGCGGCGTATGAGTCGTTGGTCGCGACCAGGACGTTGCCCGAGTATCCATTCGCGCCGCCATTGGTGCGGCGTTCGAAGATGAAGACGTCGTCGATGCTGGGGTTGCCCGCATCGGTTCGAGGCGTGTATTCGCCTCGGGCCAGCATGTTCGCGAGGCCGATCATGTTGCTGATGACCGGGTTCGGAGCGCTGATGGGCAGGCCACCCTGGGGGTTTGGCGTTGTGATGTTGGGCTCGACGCCGAAGACCGGCAACAAGCCATGGCGAGGCCAGAAGCCGCCCGTGCGATTGACGCCGCGGCCGTTGTGATAGAACTTCTTCTGTCCCGGGCGGAAGGCGAGGTAGGAGTGGGCGAACCAGCCCTGCTGACGGGCGGTCGGCACGCCCGGGGCGGAACCGCCGTTGCCCTGGCTGCCGTTGTCGTGGCTGAAGATGTGGTTGACGCCGATGGTGCCGTTGTTGAAGCCATCGTCGGTGTTGTCGAGATGTGCGCCGAAGATGCCGTTCCAACTGCCCAGGCCGTTTCCGCCAATCACGTTGCGGATGAAGCCCGCGCCGTTCAGGTCCAGAGCGTCGCGATTGCCGAACGCGTCGCCCGTGGCGTTGCGCCCGCTGGCCCGGCCGTTGGGCATGCGGATAAAGCGGTCGAACGTGAAGTCGTTGCCTTCGACCGACTCGCCGAAGGAATAGGGGGTTTCAAACGTGCCGTCGGGCTTTTGCCGGCGATTGAAGACGGTGGTGTCGTAGAAACTGTCGTAGAACCAACTGGCCATGTGCTTGATGGCGTCGATACGGAAGCCGTCGACTTTTTGCACGTCCAGCATCCACTGCGTCCAGCGGAGCAGGTAGCCGGTCGCGTTCTCGGTGATGGGGTCGCCCGCCATCGGGTCTGCGAGGTTGAAGCGAGGCACCTGGAAGTTGCCAGACGGCTCATTGCGAGCGGGCACATCGCAGGGACTCGAGAAGATGCCCGAGTTCAGCGGACCAACCCACGGCGCGCCGCCGGGGGTTCGCGTGCCGGGATTGAACACATTGCTGGTGCCCAAGGCGAGGTCGGGATAGAACCGGCGGTTGTTGGGATCGACCCTGTTGAAGTACTGGCCGCCTGGAATGTTCTGAGGGTTGCCGGCGTCGGCGGGCTGGCGGATGAACTGGTTGTTTGTCCCGTGGTCAACGTCCACGAGCGCCACCAGATCGCCGCGAATCAAGCAATACCGCGCGCTCCCCGGGTCTTCGCTCTGGTAGTATCCGCTCGCGATGCCGCCGTGGAAGTCGCCCCAGTTGTCGGTCGGCTGCTTTCCGCCCGCGCCAGACAGCGGGCCCATCCAGAAGCCCGGATATCCGCCATCCTGCTGGAACTGCAGACTCGTCTGCCTTCCAGCATTGTGGTTCAGCACCATGTCGACGTAGACCTTCGCACCCGCCTGGTGAAACTCCTCCACCAGCCGCTTGAAGCTCGTCTCGGTCCCGTACGCCGTCTGCCGTCCGGGCGCGCCCAGGTCGAATCGATCGAACGTGTCATACCCCGCGCTAAACGAGTTCTGGTTGGCATCGCGGGGGTTCAAGTACCCGCGGCTGACCGGCGGCAGCCACACCGAGCCATAGCCCGTCATGAAGTAATCGGGCATCCGGCGCTCCATGTCCTGCCAGCGCGTCTCAAACCACTGCAGCATGGGAGCGGGGTCTTCGCTTTGGGCGTGGGCCACCGAAGGCAAACACGCCCCGGCGAGCAATGCCAGGGCGAAGGGAGCGAGGGGGCCGAGGGGGGCGAGACGCGAGGGGTTGGACGTGGCAACACGTTGGACTTGCTGACAGGCCTGCATTGGGGACATTCCTTTGTCGAGCTGGTGGGTGGACATGGGGGTCGTGAGACGGAGATCCGTTGAGACGGTGAATCAGGACATCGACGCACGCGTCGATCGACTAGTTCGCGGGTGTTGCGATTCCAGTTCCCGAGCGCGTTGACAAACGTCGGCTGGGCCACCGTGGCCTCGCCGAGGGATCAACGCGCAAGGTCTGTCAGTATGACGGAAACTCCCCACAAGTGCAAGCCCAACCGGCGGAAATTCCCGTGAATCGACCGGATTTTCAACGCCCCCTCGCGTCCGCAAAGTGATCCGAGAATATGGGAACCACCAACCCGCGAACCAGGCCTCTGAATCAGTCCAAACTCACCCGGGGCGATTCCCGGTATCCTGCCAGCAATTGGTGACTTGGGGGGCTTATGCTGTCCGCCGCGCGAGACGGGAACCCAGCCGGCCCGACGCGGTCGGATACTCCGATCACACGATCGACTCTCGAGAGTGGAACTGAACTCTTTGCCCAAGGGACTGTTTGCAACCATGAAGACGACATCGCTTGCCGTGTTGATGCTGGTCGCCGGATCGACGTTTGCCATGATCACCCCAATCACCGCGAACGCCGCCGAACCCGCCTCCGCCACAGCTTCGACCGCCAGCGCCATGGTCGGCGAACTGCTGGCACCGGGCGTTGCCCGCTTCTTTGCGAGCGACGCCGCTCGCCAAGCCGCACATCCGTCCTACGCCCTCGCCCGCGAGCCCAACGCCAAGCCCGGCAACACGGGCCCGGTCGGCGATGCGTTCAAGACGATCCCGATCTTTGGCGAACTCGACGGCAAGCAATCCGTCACCGTCCGCATCACGCCCGGCACCAGCCTGTACGGCACGGGGGAAGTCGCGGGGCCACTCCTCCGCAACGGCCGCATCATCACGTGCTGGAACACCGACGCGTACGGGTATGACGACACGGCGCCGAGCCTGTACAAGAGCCATCCTTGGCTGCTTGCTGTGCGCCCGGATGGCTCGGCCTTTGGCGTGCTTGCGGACACGACGTATCGCTGCGAGGTGGACGCCGCGGCGACCAGCGAGGACACGATTCGCTTCACTGCTGACGGGCCGGCGTTCCCCGTGATCATTATCGAGCGGGCCTCGCCCATCGAAGTCGTGCAGGAACTGACGCGGCTGACGGGCTACATGCCCTTGCCCGCGTTGTGGACGCTGGGCTATCACCAGTGCCGCTATTCGTACTACCCCGAGGCCCGCGTCCGCGAAATCGCCAACGGCTTCCGCCAGCGGGCCATCCCCGCCGACGTCATCTGGTTCGACATCGACTACTACGAGAGCTTCCGCTGCTTCACCTTTGACCGCGGGTACTTCCCCGATCCGTTCAAGCTCAATGAAGACTTGCTCAAGCAGGGCTTTCACAACGTGTGGATGATCAACCCGGGCATCAAGAGCCGGGAGGAGCCCAGCCCCAACGAGCCGCCCGCCGAGGAGCGCGCCAAGGAGCCCGCGGAACTTCAAGCCGCGCGGGAGGCCGAGAAGAACAAGTTCCGCTTCATCCGCGACAGCGGCAAGCGTCAGAACGTGTACGTCCTGAACAACAAGGAAGAAACCTACGAAGGCGAAGTGTGGCCAGGCTGGTGCTTCTTCCCCGACTACACCATGCCCTCCGTCCGCGAGTGGTGGGCGCCGATCTACTTTGACTTCATGGCCGAGGGCGTCACGGGCGTCTGGAACGACATGAACGAGCCCGCCGTCTTCAACGTCAAGTCCAAGACCATGCCCGAGGACAACATCCATCGAGGCGATCCGGACATGATCAAGCCCAACGGCCAGCCCCAGGGCGACGCAGCGAAGGACAATCACGCCCGCTATCACAACGTCTACGGCATGATGATGGTCAAGGGCACTCGCGACGGCATTCAACGCGCCAACCCCGACAAGCGGCCCTTCGTGCTCAGTCGAGCTACTTTCATGGGAGGACAGCGCTACCACGCCGGCTGGAGCGGCGACAACACGGCGAACTGGTACCACCTCGAGTCCAGCGTCCCCATGGTGCTGAACATGGCGTTGTCGGGCTTCAGCTTCTATGGCCCCGACATTGGCGGTTTCGCCGCGGACGGCGACGAGCAGCTCTTCGAACGCTGGATCGGCTTTGGCGCGATGCTGCCGTTCAGCCGCGGTCACACGGGCAAGGGCACGCGGGATAAGGAGCCGTGGGCGTTTGGGCCGGAAGTTGAAGAGACCTCGCGGCTGGCGCTGCAGCGTCGGTACCGCTTCATGCCGTACATCTATTCGATGTTTGAAGAGTCATCCCGCGTCGGCACGCCCGTTGCGCGGCCGCTCTTCTTCGTGGATCCGACCGACCCCGCCCTGCGCAGCGAAGACGATGCGTTCCTGTTTGGCGGCGATCTGCTGATTGTGCCGCAGGTGATCCCGGATCGCACCCGCGTCCCCGCGATGCCCAAGGGCAACTGGCGCGAGCTTGCGTTCGAAGTCCCCACCGGCATGAAAAACACCACCAAGGGCCTGGACAGCCAGAACGACGACCTGCCCCGCATGTTCGTCCGCCCCGGCGCCATCATCCCCACCGGCCCGGTGATGGAATGGACCAGCCAGAAGCCGCTGGACCCGCTGACGCTCATCGTCAGCCTCGACGACCAGGGCCAGGCCCGCGGCACGCTCTACGAAGACGAAGGCGACGGCTACCGCAACGTCAACGGCTTCTTCCTGCGGACGACGTACGTCGCAAAGCGCGAGGGCAATCGCGTCAGCGTGTCCATCGAGAAGTCCGAAGGGCAGATGCCACGGAAGGACCGCGAACTGCACATCCGCGTGCTGCTCGATGGCGGCAAGGAGTTCACCATCACGGGTAAGGATGGCGGGACGATGCAGTTTGAGATGCCGTAGGTTCGACGCGACATAGTCGGTGCATCAGTCATGAGTACGCCCAAGAAGCGAATGCAAAGAGTCAAGAAAGGGCTTCTTGATCGTGCTTTGGTCGAGCTTTCGAACAGCGGCGGCGATCGACTCAGCGGACCCCCAAGCCGTTGGTACCTCCACAGCGAGACCTTTACAGATCGCTACTTTCGGATTCGTTTGTATGAACCAGGCCCAGTCGCGGAGTGGCCGAGCGTTGAGTACACGGAGCACATGGAATGTTCGATCGAGCATCCGGAGGTGACCGAGGACTTTCCCTACACATGGCCACCACAACCCCAAGTGGTCTCAAACGCGATGAAGTTGTTCTTTGAGGAGCACGCGCCGGGCGACGGCCAGTTTCTTCCGATCACAATTCGACAACAGAGGGGGCGCTTCTTCGAGCAAGGCGAGTATTGGTGTGTCCATTGGGTGAAGGTCATCGACTGCATCGATTGGGCAAGGTCGCGATGGAAGAAGCAGCGGAACGATCAGGGACTAGAGTGGTTCGAGTTCGGCTTCATGGGTGCGATTTTCGATCCATCGAAGGTACCACACGATGTGCAGGTCTTTCGCCCGCATGGCATCCCGGCCCACTGCGTGCTGGTGAAGTCCGAGTTTGCGAAGAAGCTCCGAAAGGCACGGTTCTCCGGCACACACTATTCGTACGTCAGCCTTGCGACTGATCCCGATGAAACGCTTTCGAAGTTCGCTCAGCCCTTCGCGGCATTCATGAACTTGGACGAACTCGGAGCACGTTGATGCCGCCTTCCCGAAGCACGGACCTGACTACAGGTCCGTGCCACGAGGCTGCAACGTGGGCAGCCACGCTTTGATCGCCTCTGGATACGCCTCACACTCCACCTGAAACACCCGCGCCGCCAGCGTTTTCACGTCGTCGCCGTTCAGCACCGGGCATCGCTTCTGCAGCAGCACCTTGCCCGTGTCGTACGTGTCGTCCACCAGATGCACCGTGCAACCAGTCTCCGTCTCGCCCGCCGCGAGCACCGCCGCGTGGACGTGGTCGCCGTGCATTCCCTTGCCGCCGAACTTGGGCAGGAGCGCCGGGTGAATGTTCACGATTCGCCCGCGATATGCCGCGGGAACTCGCAGCAGTTTCAAGTAGCCGGCGAGAACGACGGCGTCGATGGCGTGGCGGTCGAGCGTGGTGGCGAGCAGGTCGGACGGGATGACTCCCGGCATGACTTCCACAATCAACCCGCGATCCCGACACCGCTGAACCCCCGCCACGCTCTCGCTGCTGCTGATGACCATCGCGATCTGCGCGAAGAGGTCGCCTCGCTCGATGTGGTCGAGCAGGTTGAGCACGGTGCGGCCGCCGCCGGAGATCATGCAGCAGAGGCGAGGCTGGGCGTGAGACGATGAGGCGACGAGGCGGTGAGACGATGGTGTGGGGTCTGTCGCCATGCGGGCACCGTATTCAGCGTCAGTATCTGGGCGGATCGGCGTTTGAGCGTCTTACACCGTCGCGGGGCTCTTGAACGGGATGGGCTTGCCCTGGTCGTCGACACTGACCATCACCATGGTCGCGCTGGTGACGGGGACGCGTTCGCCCGTGGTGAAGCGTTCGGCTTCGACTTCCACCTGGACGGTGACGCTCTTGGTGCCGGTCTTGACGGTGTGGGTGTAGAGGTTGACGACGTCGCCCACGTGGACGGGGCTCTTGAACTCCACGCGGTCCATGGCCGCCGTGACCCAGCGGTGGGCACCGTGCTTGCGTGCTTCGATGAAGCCGGCCTGGTCGACATAGCTGAGAATCACGCCGCCGAAGATCGTGCCGTAGTGGTTGGTGTCGCGGGGGAGCGTGGCGATGCGGAGGGCGAGGTTGGGCGTGGGCGGCATGGCGGAGGGTAGCGGCGGGCTTACAACTGGTAGTTCACGCGTCCGTGCTTCTCGGCCCGGCTGATGGCGTCGCTGGCCCACAGCCCGGCGAGCACGAATTCCACGCAACTTGCCCGCACGGCGGCATTCTCGCTCGCGTTCACTTCGAAGGCCTTGTCCCAGATCTTGGGCACGCGACTGACGACTTTGGCATACTCGCTGCTGGGCAGCATGTCGCCCACTTCGATCTTGACGCCTTTGCCAAAGGCTTCGGCGATGTCGGCGAGGCCGTGCTTGGTGACGTACTCGTTGAAGACGTCCTTGATTGATTGGGCCAGGATCGCGTCGAGGGTCTGTCGCTCACTCATCTGGTGGCTGCCCATCATGTCGAGTTCGAGCTTGCCCACTGCGCTGGCATGAAAGTGGGCGAGATCGCTGACGCGGGCGACGCTGGGCACCTCGCCCAGCGCGATGCCGCGACGGCGGGCGTTTGCGACCATCGTGCGATAGTTGGCGATGCTGAAGCGGGCGGAGACGCCGCTGGCCTGATCGATGTACTTGCTGGCGCGGGCGACGATGGCCATCTGCTCGACGACTTCGCTCATGAATCGCGGGACCTGCACGGGATACTGCCCGCCCAGATCGAACGCGCCTTCCTTGAGCGCCTGGGCCATCGTGATCTCGATGCCCAAATCGCGGCTGCGCGGGTAGTGGGTCTGGATGGTCGCGCCGATGCGGTCCTTGAGCTGCGGGATCACCTTGCCGGAGCGGTTGTAGGTTGTTGGGTTTGCGCTGAAGAGCACGAGGACGTCGATGTCGAACTTGATGGGCAGGCCGCGAATCTGCACGTCGCGCTCTTCGAGGATGTTGAAGAGGCCGACCTGGACGAGGTCGTCGAGATCGGGCAGTTCGTTCATCGCGAAGATTGCGCGGTGCATGCGGGGAATCAGGCCAAAGTGCAGAGCTTCTTCAGCGCCCATGCTGGTGCCGCTCAGGAGTTTGGCGGGATCGATCTCGCCGATGATGTCGGCGAACTTGGTGCCCGGCGCCAGTCGCTCGGCGTATCGATCGGAGCGATGCCACCAGGCGATCGGCGCGTTCTCGCCCATCGTCGCGACGAGTTGCTTGCCAGATTTGGTGATGGGTGCGTACGGGTCTTCCTGCACGGGCGATGCGCCGGACGGACTCGCCGATGCGTCCAGGAACGGCGTCCACTCGTCGAGGAATCGCACGAGCATCCGCATCAACTTGCTCTTGCCCTGGCCCTTCTCGCCCAGGAACAGCATGTCGTGGCCCGCAAGCACGGCGTTGATCACTTCGGGGATCACCGTGTCGTCGTAGCCGACGATGCCGGGGAAGAGCTCGCGTCCTTCGCGCAAGGCGGCGATGAGATTCTCGCGGAGTTCAGACTTGACGGGGCGGGACTTCCATCCCGAAGCGTGCAGGTCGCGGAGCGTGCGAATCGAAGCGAGATTGGCGGGGAGCGTGTGGGAAGTCGTCATGGGTGCGATCGTGGAGGGCGATTCGGGTGCGGCGGGATGCTCTGGCGGTTCGTGCTGTACAAGGGTTTGGATGTTGCGGAACGGGTTTGGTGGCGGTGCGAATCATTGGAAATGCGAGTCCGTGCGATGACGGTAATGATGGCGATGCTCGGAGCGTGCTTTGCGACTGGCGCGGCCATCGCGGGCGTCTTTGATGTCGCGGGCAAGCGTCCCGAGCGGGTGGAAGTGGTGGGCGAGGCTGCGGGGAGCGTTGAAACCGGCGTGACCGTGATGGAGCGTGGTCTCGCGGGCGTATGGAATGAACTGACGAGCGAAGAGATCGGCACGTTGCGCGGGCTGGGACTGAGCAAGGCGGTCGAGATGAGTCCGGGCGCGGTCGTGGCGGTGCGGCTTCGGCTGAGCAGTGAAGCGGCGAGGGAACTGGTTGAAGTCTGGCATGACGGCGCGGGCGACTTTTTCGCGAGGCGAACGAACGATCCAGAGGGCAAGGGGGTAAAGCTGGATCGACGCAAGTTTGAAAAGCTCGGCGCGGCGTGGGAGCGGTTTGGGGGTTGGACACAAGAAGGCACGGGGCAGGAGGCACTCGGCATCGAGGCGATGGCACTGAAGGGGCCGATGGTGCCGAGCTGGATCACGGTGGATGAGGATCAACTCAGCGAGCGGTTCGTGCGCGGGCGAGAGACGAAGAACCCGGGGATGACGCGGGCGCTCGCGGATGTTGCGGGGCTGGTCAGGCTGCCCGAGGACTTCGACGCGAAGATCGCGGCGGGACTGCTGGTGTTCGTGCACGCCGCGCCGGAGGCGGCGATTCCGCAGGCGATCACAGGCGTCGCGGATGAGTTGGGCTTCATCTGCGTGAGCGCGGCGAACGTCGGCAACGATCAGACGGTGGCGGATCGGCTGCAGCGCACGTTTGATGTCATCGAGACGGTTCGCACGCGGTACTTGATCGACGCTGATCGTGTGTATCTCACCGGCATTTCGGGCGGCGGCAAGATCACGACACACGCGTTCTTTGGCTTTCCAGAGATCGTCAAGGGCGGCGTGCCGGTGGTTGCGATCAGCGTGTACGAGCACTTGAAGCGTGCCGACGGGAAGTACTACCGGGGCGATTTTCCCAAGCCGTCGGAGCGGCGGATGAACGAGCTGCGCGAGCATCGCCTCGCGTGCATCACGGGCGACAAGGATGGCAACTACGAGCACATCACGCTCGCGATCAAGCTGATGCTTAGGGATCGCCTGGATGTCAAGTTGTTCGATGTGCCGGGCATGGGGCATGAGTTTGCGAAGGCGGAGACGTTCGCGGAGGCGCTGCGTTGGGTGGATGAGCCCCGTCGCACCGCGCGGGAGGAACGGATCACGAAGGCTCAAGGCCTGCTGACTGAGGCGAAGTCCGCACAAAGCGCAGAAAAGCGACGTGACCTCGCTCGCAAAGCGATGGATGCCGCGCCGTGGACGTCGGTGGCGTGGGAAGCGCTGGATCTGGTGAAGCAGTGACGCTTTCTCGCGAGCGGCGTCGTACGGTGACCTTTCGCCGTCTCACCGTTTCACAGCCTCACTGTCTTTCGCCATGACTCCCCCACTCCTCACTCCCCTCACCATCCGCGGCGTCACCATTCGCAACCGCATCGGCGTCTCGCCCATGTGCATGTACTCGTCTGTCGACGGACATGCGACCGACTGGCACCTCGTGCATCTTGGCGCTCGCGCGGCGGGCGGGTCTGGCCTCATCATCGCAGAAGCAACCGCAGTCGAGGCTCGCGGTCGGATCACGCCTGGTGATGCCGGGTTGTGGGCGGATTCACAGATTGAACCGCTGCGACGAGTCGTCGCGTTCCAGAAGCAGCATGGGGCGACGCCCGCGATCCAACTGGCGCACGCGGGTCGCAAGGCTGGCTGCCCGCGTCCCTGGGACACCATGCCCGATGGCCGCCCGCGCGGCACGCTCAAGCCCAGCGAAGGTGGCTGGGAACCGGTCGCGCCGTCGGCGGTTGGCTGGAGCGAGGCGTATGCCACGCCTCGCGAACTCACGCGCGAGGAGATTCGCGGCCTCGTGAAGGCCTGGGCCGACGCCGCGGCTCGCGCGGACGCGGCGGGGTACGACGTGGTTGAGGTACACGGAGCGCACGGTTACCTGCTGCACGAGTTTCACTCACCCGTGACGAATCGACGAACGGATGAGTATGGGGGATCGTTCGCGAATCGCACGAGATTGACCCGCGAGGTTGTGCAGGCGATCCGACGGGTGTGGCCAGATCGCAAGCCACTTTTGGTGCGGCTGTCGTGTACGGATTGGCTCGAACCGGGATTGCTGGGCGCGAAAGAGCCCGCAGAGAGTTGGACGCTCGACGAGGCGGTCGCGCTCTCGCGCGAGCTCAAAGGCCTGGGCGTGGACCTGATCGACTGCAGTTCGGGCGGCATCCGCGTGGACGTGCAATACCCCTCAAGCGGGATGTATCAATTGCCATTTGCCACGAGAATACGACGTGAGGCCGGGATCATGACCGCCGCGGTGGGCAACATCCGCGACGCGCACGATGCGAATGCGATCGTCGAGCGGGCCGAGGCGGACATCGTGCTGCTCGCGCGGGAGATCCTGCGAAATCCGCACTGGCCCGTGCACGCTGCGGCGGTGCTGGGCGCGGAGAAGGCGCTGCGCTATCCCTCCCAGTATGACGCGTTCATCGGTCCGAGGTAATGCGGGTCGCCGTCGTTAGGTGCCGCCAATTGTGCCGCTTCCCTGAAAGCTTCGCCGGCTGCCACCCGCGCCGTTTTCATTGAGGGTTTGGGCGATTGCCGAGGGGCGGAGGTATTCTATTTCGCCTCGAATTTCGAAGGAAGTCGGGTTGGCAAGAGCACTGACTGGCACAGGAATCGGGATCGCGAGGCGCTGGGCGCTGTAGCGGCTGATCGTGGCCTGGCCCACTCGCGTGCCGGTGGTTTGAAAGGTCTCACCGCCGCTCAAGAGCGTGGCGGTGTATGTCACGGAGAGGATTGGAAGGTCGTCGGGGTTGGGGTTCTCGGCGAGCACATCGACGTAGACGATGGTCGCGGCGTCGGCGGGCTGCGCGGCCTGAGCCCGCGCGGACTCGACGGTGATCACCGGGGGCTCGGAGCTCTTGAAGGAGCGCTGGACAAAGCCGCAGGAGGACAGGAACGCTGAAACGCTCAGGAGGAGGATGGCGACAGGGGTCCGCATCACGGACTGTAGATCGCTTGCTGCGAGTCGCCTCACTCGTCCGTCATCATCACAAACGCAGGGTGCCCGCTTTGCTGAAGGTAGTTCCAGTCGGCGGTGTATTCGTTCTGGACCTTGGTCAGGAAGAACGCCCACTGGAGACTCAGGGCGAGCATCACGCAGAAGCAGATCCACGCGGCGATCTCGCCCAGCTTGTGGCGACGGCACCAGAAGATCGCGCCCAGGCTGATGGCAGTGAGCGTCATCTTGAAGATGGTCAGGTACGTCGTGTCGCCGGTTTGCATCACCATGCGGGCGATGGGGTTGGCCTCGATCATGCCGACGCTGGTCACGAGCTTGAGCGTGAGCATCAGGTCGACGATGCTGACCAGCGCGACCGCCCCGAGGAGGAGTGTCACGCGGACGCCTCTGACGGTCGGGTCCGCGGAGCGATTCAGGGCGTCGCGGAACTTGCCGGGCAAGGACGCCCGAGCGGCACCGGCGAACAGTGCAGTTGAAGCGGTGAGCGAACGGCTGGGCGAGAGGGCGGGGGCGTCCACCGCCGGAAAGACCGACGCGGCGGGGGTGGCTGGCGACATGGCGGGAAACGAAGCCTCGCCCATGATCGTGTGGATCGTGCTCGCAAGGCCTGCACTTTGGGGAACTTGGCGAAGCGGACGGAATTGGAAGGGGAAACCGGGCCGAAGGAACGCCCGGGAACCTACGGTCGTATCAGATTGACGGGCGGAACCGTCGCGGACGGGTGGCACCGCGAGCGCGGTATGCCGATACCGGCTGGAGACGGCTTTCGGAGCCCTTTCGGGCGTGTGTGCGGAAGGCGGCATGAGGCGAGAGCGGGCCAAGTTGATGCGAAGCGAACGACCGAGCGGCGGACCGGGCCGGGTTGGCGTGGCCGCGATGGTTGCGATGGCCGGGCTTGCCCATGGGCAGGTGATCGTGCCGCAGCAGGCGCGGCAGAACGTGCAGATTCAAGTGCAGCCTGGGAACCAGTTCGTCAATCAGAATCAACTTGCCAATCAGGGGCCGCCCTTACGCAAGGTGTTCACGGATGAAGCGGTGGGTGCGCGGGAATCGCTGGTACGGGTGGAAGAACTCGCCGGCGCGGGGAACCTGTCCGAAGCGGCGCGGGTGTTGCAGCAGACGCTGGATCGCGAAGCGGATCAGGTGCTGCCGCATCCGGACGAGTTTCGGATGTTTGAAACCGTTCGCAGCGCGGCGGCGCGGCTGCTGCGGAGCAAGCCCGAGTTGCTCGCAAAGTATCGCGAACAGCACCAGGCGCGAGCACAGGAATTGCTGGATGGGGGCGACTTTGCGACTGTCGAACGGACGTACCTGATGACGCCGGCGGGGCTGGAAGCGGCGCTTCGGCTGGGACAGTGGCAGATGGAGCGAGCGCGATTTCACGCGGCTCGCATGACGCTGGCGCAGCTTGATGCGCACCCGGATCGCACTGGTCCCAAGGCCCGCGAGGCGGCGGAGATGCTTGCGAAGATCGGCGCGTATGTCGATCCTGGGCTGATTCGGTCGCGACTGGCGAAGTGGAACGAGGGTCTGTCGCCCGAAGTGACGATGGCCGCACCGGTCGTTGCACCCAAGGAAGCGACGCCCACGGCGCGGGATCAGTTTGAAGCGGGCCCGACTCCGTCTTGGGACACGATCGGCGACGAACCGCTGCAATCGATCGCTCTGACGGACGCGGTTCGCATGGCCGACGAGGGCAAGGAACTCGCTGAGGAAACCGAGGATGTTGAAGAAGCGGACGCGGAGCGCGCGATCGGGCGAATGGGCGCCCGCTGGGCGTGGGTCACGCCCACCCTCGACGGCGAGACGCTGTATGTGAACGACGGGGACGGGATCGGCGCGTATGACGCGAGCACCCTCGCGGAGCTGTGGCGTTCGACGCAGTCGCGTGGGCCGATCCTTCGGCGCGAGCAGGACATGTTCTGGGGACAGAACTCGCGATCACTAGAGGACGTCGCCGGCGTGCTCGTGGCTCGCGGGCTTGTGGTGGGCACGCTGGGACAGGCCAAGAACGGCGGACGCGACGGGGATGATCGTCTGTACGCGCTGGACGCGCGAACGGGCGAGACCCGCTGGGCTCTCGACGTGTCGACGCTGGATCCCGCGCTCGACGGCGCATCGGTGCGAGGCACTCCGGTGGTTGAGGGCGACGTGCTGGTGGTGGCGGCCCGCAAGTCTGCGCAGCTGCGTCGCGTCACTGCGTTATATCTCATCGGCATCGACCTCGCGACGGGCGAGCTCCGCTGGCTGCGCAATGTGGGCAGTGTGGGGATGCAGCCATGGGGCCGCACGCAGACCCGGGTGGACGGGATGCTGCTGCACGAGGGCGTGGTGTATCGCGGCGACGACATGGGGCTGATCGGCGCGTACGAAGCGACGACTGGTCGGTGCCTGTGGCTGCGCCACACGCTGGCGATTCCCGAGGCGGACTGGAACGCGGGCTTCAACAACAATCAGGACGGCGAGCCAACCTTCCTCGTGCACACGCCCGTGATGATGGGCGGGCGGCTGTTCTTTGTCGAGCCGTTCCACGGCAGCGTGGTGCAACTCGATCCTGAGTCTGGTAGGCCACAGGGACGCGTGGACGCGCGAGCCACCGGTGCGGGCGTCGACTATCTCGTCGCTGTGGGCGATCACCTCGCCATGATCGGGCGGAGCACCATCTCGTTCACGCCCGCAGCGGACTTTGCCCCGGCGAACGTGCGAGTGGCGAAGATCACCAGCGAAGAACTGAAGGTGCAGGCCTCCCCCACCGCGACTGGCAGGGCGATTGCGATGCGCGATGGCAGCGGCGCCGCGATGCTCGCGCTGCCCACGGAAGCCGGGATGCTGCTGCTTGATCCCAATGGCAAGCAGCCGCCCCAGATGATGCCGGTCGCCAACGCGGGGAACGCGCTGGTGACGGGCACGCCGGAGGACCCCGGCGCTTTGGTGATCGCTTCGCCCACGCGACTGCACGCGTATCTGTCCTGGGAGCGGGCGGAAACAGGCCTGCAACGCCGGGCGGCGATGTTCCCCAGCGATCCGGCGCCGACGCTCACGTACCTCGAGCTCGCGCTGCGGATGGGCAAGTATGAACTCGCGCCCAAGCTCGCGGATCAGGCGTTGGTGATCCTTCGCAAACCCGCGGAGGGGATCGACGCCAACGCCGGACGGTCGCGCCTGTTCACGCTGCTTCACACGACGATGGTGCGGGCGCGGATGACGCTGCAGCGGGTCGAGGGTGGGGCCGGCGAGGCTTCGGGCATCGCGGCGAGTTTGCCGGGCATCGCTTCGTCGAGCACGCAGCCTGACGTCGCCAACTCCGACAGCCCCAACCCGAGCAAGGCCGGTTCCAAGACGCTGCAGGACCTCACCATCTTGTCGCAGATCGAGCAGCGGCTCGCTCGCACCGCGGAGACACCCGTGCAGCGGGCCCTCGCGCTGCTCGAGCGCACGCACCTGCGCGACCTGGAACAGCAGCCGGGCCCGGCGGTCGATGCGCTGCAAGAAATTCTGCTCGACGACGTGCTCGCGGACGCGATCCTGCCTGGTTCTGCCGCGGTCACTTCGACGGGCGACACGATTTCGGCGGGCGAGGTCGCCACCGACCTGCTCACCGACGTGGTTTCTCGATTTGGCGCGGCGTCGTACGAGGCGTTTGAACAAGAGGCAACGAGGCAATTGGAGCAACTGCCCGCCGGAGCGAGCGCGAAGGACGCCGCGGGCCTCGCGCGGCGGTATCCGCTCTCGGGCGCGTCGGCGAAGGCTTGGCAGCGGGCCAGCGAGGCGTACTTGGCTTCGGGCAATGACGAGAGCTCCCGGCGCGCGCTGCGACAGGGCATCGCGAGCGCGACGCGGGGCGTGCGGATCGGGCGAGAGGACGCGGAAGCGATGTTGGGCGAGTTGCTGGGGCGTTTGGTGCCCCTGACCAACACGCCAGGCGAGCGTCAACCGTTGCAGCGATTCCTGCTGGGACTTGCGAAGCGTGTTCCCAACATGACGCTCCGCGATGCGAGCGGTTCGCAGGTGAGACTCGTCGACGCGGCGAATACGTTGGGCGAGGCCGACGCGCGGCGCACGGTCGCGGTCTTGGGAGAGAAGGTGACGCCTCAGGCCCAGGTGATTGAAGGCTGGAACCTCCTGCAGAACGCCGCACCCGAACTTCCCGGCACGAGCCGAGACCTGGTGGTCATGGGTTCGCGGCGTGGGGACACCGTGGCGGGCTTTGGCGTGTCTGCGGTGAGCGGGCGGCTGGAGCAGTTGTGGTCGCGGGGCGTGGAGATGATGCCGGTCGTGGTGCGGATCACGCCCGAGGCGACGGTCCTGTTCTGGCCTCAGGCGGGGGCGGCACAACTCGAAGCGATTTCGAATCTGGATGGCGCGACGCTGTGGAAGTCGCCCGCGCTCACGAGCCTGCCGGGCTGGGCTCGCCCGCCTGAGAGCGATGCGGTGGCTGGCGGGAGGCCGCAGCGGCTCGATCAGCTCAACACGCCTTTGGATGGCATCGTGCGGGGCGAAGACCTGCTGTTCAGTTTGGATCCGCGGGCGATCGTGATCTGCGATCGTCGCGGACGGTGCGCGGCGTTTGACTTGACCGATGGCAAGACGCTGTGGTCTGGACAGACGCCGGTCACGTCGGTGTATGACCTTGAAGTCGCGGGGGCGCGGGGCGGGGCGGACGCAGCGGGCGCGGGGCGGGTCTTGATTCTGGGCGCGACCGGCAGCAACATGGAAACCAAAGCCGCGGCGATCTGCATCGACGTCGCGAGCGGACGCGAAGCGTGGCGGATTGATCCGAATCTGCTGGGTCGGCACGCGCGATTTGGACGGTTCCTCCGGGACGGCGATGCGCTGGTCGCGACCAGCGACGGGTTGCTGCGCGTCAAGGGAGAGGATGGCAGCCAAGTTTGGCAGGCCAGCACGATGGGCGTTCGCGAGGCGATGGGCGCGTGGGTCGTCACGGGCAAGGACGGCGGCGAGGCCGCGTTCGTGCTGAATGGCGACTTCCAGTTGTGGCGGGTCGACGCCAATGACGGCGCGATCGGGCGGCAGCCGGTGCCCACGCAGGACCGAGTCTTCCTTCCCTTTTCCGCGAGCGTGGTGACCGATCGGCTGATTCTGTCGTCGAGCGCGGGGGTGGCGATGGTGGATGGTGCCGGGCGGCTGGCGGGGGCCGACGCACTGGACAACAGCGGACAGGTGGAACCGGGGATCGTGATTGATGGGCAGGTCGTCGTGCTGGAAACCGGCGAGCGCGAGCAACTGGAGACGGGCGAGACCATGAACGCGACGCGGGTCCTGCGATTTGAAACCGGCTCGTCGAAGTTGGTGAGTGAGGACAAGCTCGTGTTGTTTCAGGCACCCGACTCTGTGGGCGTGCTGGATGGGAAGATTCTGATCGGGCAGGGGCCGTTTACGTTGGTGTTTGATGTGAGGTGAGGGACGAGCGGGGGAAAGAGAGACCAGCGGGTCAAACAGCCAGCCAGGGGAGCGGGTCAGAAACCGGGACAATCAGAATCTGGTCCGCTGATCGGCTGGCCGGCTCCGGCCCCGCCCCACGCAGTTCTCGCCTCCCGGTGCAATCAGTTGCGCAAGTTTTGGCACGAGAATTGTCGAAACTGCGCGGGCAGGGTCGATATAGTGACCTTGCCATGGATGGCGTGACTGGCTGGAAGCCGGTAGTCTCCCTTGGCATAGGACTCATGGATGAGCCGCCAGCCGCACCCCCCACCACCCCGCGCAATTGACGCGGCCAGGGGACGAAAGCGGGCTCAGAAAGGGATGCACATGAAGGGCAACGGATTGCGTTTTGGTATGGGCTTGGCGGCGGTCGCGACGGCGATGATGCTGCTGGGCGGATGCAGCAACAACAAGAAGCAGAGCGAACTGGCGATGCAGGAAGCCGCGGAACTCCGCGAGGCGAATGAGCGCATGGACCAGAGCCTGCGCGACAAGGACGCCCGGATCGCGGACCTGGAGACCCGCCTGGCCAACAGCACGCCCGCGGGCGCGCCGGTGGTGACTGCGGCTCCAGCGCCGACCAACTGGCAGCCTCCGGCTCAGGGCTTTGCCTCGCCCGTGCAGGACGCGCCGAGCGACTTTGTCCAGCAGTCCAACGGCGACCTGGTCGCGACCCTCGCGGGCAACGTGCTGTTTGACTCGGGCCGGGCCACGATCAAGGACAGTGCAAAGAAGCAACTCGATCGCATCGCCCGCGAGATCCGCGGCCAGCACCGCGGCGCGGCGATCCGCGTCGAAGGGCACACCGACAGCGACCCGATCCGTCGCAGCAAGTGGGCCAGCAACGACGCCCTCAGCCAGGCCCGCGCCGACGCCGTCAAGAGCTACCTCTCCAAGGCGGGCGTGCCTACCTCGAAGATGGAGTCGATTGGCTACGGCAGCAGCAAGCCCAAGAGCAGCAAGGCCGCCAGCCGCCGCGTTGAAATCGTCATTACCAAGTAATTGGCGCCTGAAGTGTCGCTCAGGACACAGGCGAGAACCCCTGTGTTTGTGAGTCCTTCCAAGTGATATCCCCTGAATGCCGGCGCGAACGCGTCGGCATTCTGGTTTTTGGGGCGTTGCGCACAATCGAACCTGAATCCGCCTTGTCGGGTGGTTCGTAGCAAGGCCGCCGTTCCCCAGCGTTTCTGAAACAGAGGCCCACGCGGGCCTCGCGACTGGTGGGCTTGGCCAACATGCCAAGCGGTTGTCGCTCGCGCCTGATCGGATGATCGTGGACGGTCGTAGCGGTGCGAGCGGCGTGCAATGAGCGAATCGCTCAGGAGTTTGGAATGAACGTCAGCAAAGTGATCGGTTTCTCGTTTGTCGGTGCGCTCGCGTTGGTCGCGGGCCAGGCTGCGGCCCAGTGCGCGGGCGGCTACAAGGAAGCCAAGAAGGATGGTTGCGAGGGCGAGAAGCACGTGCAGGTGACGCACGCGGCGTACGGCGACGAGAAGAACAAGGCCACCAAGGACATCGTCGACACCGCCGTCGCGGCGGGTTCGTTCAAGACGCTGGCCGCTGCGCTGGGCGCCGCGGATCTGGTTGATACTCTGAAGGGCAAGGGCCCCTTCACGGTCTTCGCCCCCACCGACGAAGCCTTCGCCAAGCTGCCCAAGGGCACGGTCGAGACGCTGCTCAAGCCTGAGAACAAGACCAAGCTGCAGGCGATTCTCAAGTACCACGTCGTCAGCGGCAACGTTCTCGCCAAGGATGTGAAGGCAGGCAGCGTCGAAACGCTCAACGGCCAGCGCGTTGATCTCAAGACCGTCGGCGGCGTGAGCGTCGACGGCGCGAAGGTGACGACGGCGGACGTGATCGCCAGCAACGGCGTGATCCACGTGATCGACACCGTGATTCTGCCCAGCGACAAGAACATCGTCGAAACCGCCATCGGCGCAGGCAGCTTCAAGACGCTTGCCAAGCTCCTCGAAACCGCGGATCTGGTCGAAGCGTTGAGCGGCCCGGGCCCCTTCACCGTCTTCGCCCCCACCGACGAGGCCTTTGCGAAGTTGCCCAAGGAAACCGTCGACAGTCTGCTCAAGCCCGAAGGGCGCGAGACGCTGACCAAGATCCTCAAGTTCCACGTCATCAACGGGCGTGTGTTCAGCGACACCGCCGCCAAGGGCGCGACCGTCAAGACCCTCGCGGGCCAGGACTTGAGCACCAAGTCCGAGGGCGGCAAGGTGCTGGTCGGCAACGCGACCGTCACCGGCGCGGACATTGACACCAGCAACGGCGTGATCCACGTGATCGACACCGTGCTGCTGCCCAAGTAACTTGATCTGGGCGGACGCAGTCCTGTAAACCCAAGGACGCTCCCGCAATCGCCCGTGAAAGCCCCGTCAGGGAAATGACTGGCGATTTTGACCCATCTATCCGCATCTGTTCAGCGAAAGCAGAGCAGATGTAATTCCGCAGAGGACTCCAAACTCTTCTGCAGTTTGAGCCTATTTTCATGAGCGTTTGTACCCCTTCCCATCCCGCTTTCGAGCGAATGTCCGCTGGCGAGCGAATCGCAATTGGTGCGAATTGGGTATCAAATGCCCGCACGCGTTGCTACAGTCTTCTGGGCCTGAAGACCGCGGCGAAGTACGCGACTCGCTGTGCCCCTGCCACTCCCGCGCGAGCGATGCTTGCAACAGGTGTGCAGCGACCGAAGGCGGTCCCGTCGCGGGTGCGGCGAGCCAATCTCGGGAGTGTCCAGGCGGAGGCGGTCCCCATCGCTGAATTCCTCCTCCATCGTGTGAGCCGTGGCGACGCCGAAGCGGTGCGTGAATGCATTGCCCGGTTCGGCGGCCTGATTTGGACCCTCGCCCGCCGCGTCGGACTGCCCGAGAATGAGTCCGAGGACGCCGTTCACGAGATCTTCACCGAGCTCTGGAAGCACGGGCACAAGTACGACCCGACGATCGCAAGCGAAACCGCGTTCGTCGCGACGATCGCGCGTCGCCGACTGATTGATCGGCGTCGGCGCGTTTCGCGCCAGCCCGCCAAGCAGCAAATCATCGAAGAAAGCGCGCCGGCCCCGGGCGGAGCGTCATCTCAGAAGACCTTCGTCGCGGAGGAAGCCGCGCGGGCAGAGCAGGCGTTGACCCAGCTCACCAACGAACAGCAGCGGGTGCTGCGTCTGAGCGTGTACGAAGGCCTGTCGCACGAACTGATCGCACGCTCGACGGGGATGCCCTTGGGCACCGTCAAGACCCACGCACGCCGCGGGCTCATCAAGCTGCGCGAGATGCTGGGCGTGCCGCAGCCGGTCAACGGTGACGGCAACAGCGATGGCTCAAGCGAAGTGAAGAACGGGGGTGCGCAGTGAGCATCACTCGTTCTGAATTGGTTTCGCGCTTCGGTCGCGATGAGCGGCTTGAGGAACTCCTCGCCGGCCGCGCGTTGGATCAACTGACGGCGGAAGAGGCCCACGAACTCGCGGAGCGCTCGCAAGCACTGGGCGACGACGCGTTTGAACCGATCTCCGAGTTTGACGTCGCCGCGGCGTCGCTTGAACTCGCGGCGGTGCCTGCAACGGCGGTGCTCGCAATGCCGTCCCGCCTCCAAGAGCGTCTGATGCGGAGCGGGGCGCAGTGGGCCGAGGAAACAACGGCGCGGGCGCGGTTCGGACGCGTCAATCTGGCCAATCCCAGAGTGGCGCCCGCACGGCGTGAAGCCCAGACAAGTCCGCAGTCAGCGGCCGATGATGCGGCACCGCTCGTCACGGGCGAGCAGTTTGCCAAGCGAGTGCAGGAACGCGAGCAGGCTCGCGGCGCGACGCGATTGGCCCCATGGCTGCTCGCGGCGGCGTCGCTTGCGTTCGCTGCGGTTGTGTGGTTCACAGCCAACAACCAGGCGGGCCTGCGTAATCCCACTACGCCTGTGGCGGGACTCAGCGCTCGCGAGATCGATCGTTCATTGGCCACTCTGCCCGACACCTTTTCGGCCGGCTGGGGCGATTGGGACAACCCGGAAGTGCCTGGTGTCAAGGGCAGCGTGGTCTGGAACGAATCCAGTCAGACCGGCGTGATGAAGTTCAGCAACCTACCCGCGCTCCAGCCTGGCGAGCAGTATCAGTTGTGGATCATTGACAAGCGGGGCCTCGCCGACGCGACCGGCCAATCGATGCGGATTTCGGGCGGCGTCTTCGACGGCGGCATCGACATGATCGGCAAGGGCGAACTGGTGGTGCCCATCCGCCCCGCGATCGAAGTGCAGGGCGCCGCGGCGTTCGCCGTGACGATTGAGAAGACTGGCGGCACGTGGGTCAGCGACATGAAGCGTCGCGTGGTGATCGCGGCGAAGCCGTCCTGATGCTTGAACGCAGAGTGATCACAGAGCTCAGAAAAACGAAAGGCATGTCGCACTTGCGGCATGCCTTTTCTCTTCTCTGTGCTCTCTGCGACCTCTGCGTTCAGTTCTTGGGTTCTTCCGAAGTCGCCGGTACAGGTTCCTGCCACCCGCCGCCCAACGCACGATACAGAGTGATGACCGCTCGCGTGAGTTCGGCGTCGCTCGCCACCAGCGCGTCTTCGGAGTCATACAGCAGGCGCTGCCCGTCGAGTACGTCGAGGAAGTCACCCACGCCCGAGCGGTAGCGTTCGTCGGCGAGTTCGACCGCTCGCCGATTGGACGCGACCGCATCTCGCAGGGCGGAGTTGCGTTCCTGTTCATTGCTAAGGCGGACCAAGGCGTTCTCGACGTCTTCGAGCGCGATCAGCACGGTCTGTTCGTACGCGATCATCGCCTGCTGCTCGCGTTCATTCGCCGCGTCGATGGTTCGGCGGATGCGGCCGCGGTCGAAGATGTTCCATCGCACAGCGGGGGCGATGAGCCAAGTGCGGCTGGATGCATCGAACAGATAGTCGAGTTCCTCGGCCTCGAGGCCGAACGCGCCGGTGAGGCTGAATCGCGGGAAGAGGTCGGCGGTCGCGACGCCGACGCGTGCGGTGGCGGCGGCGATCTGCCTCTCGGCCCGCCGAATATCCGGGCGACGCCGCAGCAGATCGCTGGGCAAACCTGCTGCGATGGCGGAGGTGGTCTTGGGAACAAGCGTCGAAGCAGTGTCGGGCACTTCGGACGTCAGCTCCCCGATGAGCGCGCCGGGGTGTTGACCCAGCAGCACAGCAAGGCGATACATCGCGGCCCGCTCGCCCGTGAGCAAAGGCGGTCGCTGCGAAAGTCGCGTCGCGAGCTGGGCTTGCGACTGCGCCACTTCGAGTTCGGCCGCAAGCCCGGCGTCGAGGCGAGAGCGGGTCAGGTCCACGGTGTCGCGCTGGGTCTTGATGCTGTTGTCCGCGACGAAACGGCGTTGCTGGAACTGGCGGAGTTCGATGTAGTTGAGGGCGACTTCCGCCGCGAGACTCACCAATATCGCTCGCTTGTCCTCCTCAGCGGCCAGCAAGTCCGCATCGGCGGCCTCGATGGCTCGGCGGATGCCGCCAAAGACGTCGATCTCCCAACTGGCATCGATGCCAGCGGCGAAGCGGTTCTGATCGTCGAGCCCCGCGCCTGGCTGGCCTGTGTTCTCGCTTGACCGACTTCGGGAGGCATCTCCGACTGCGTCGACCGTTGGAAATCGCCT
Organism: Phycisphaerales bacterium; assembly: GCA_022843045.1. Lineage (GTDB taxonomy): Bacteria > Planctomycetota > Phycisphaerae > Phycisphaerales > UBA1924 > BJHL01. The sequence goes on along the minus strand of JALHOJ010000031.1, from coordinate 9,495 downwards.
GGAGTCTTCGATGCCGCGCAGCGCGCGGGCCTCACGGAGGCGGGCCTCGGCGAGGCGCAGGTCCAGGTTGCTCGCGATGGCCCGATCAACCAGGCTGCTGAGCACCGGATCGTTCAGCGTCGTCCACCAACTCGCGATCGCGCCGGGCGCGAGCGGGTCGGCGGTGGTTTCGGTGCTCTGCGTCCCAGTGGGGTTGCCGCCAGGTCCCGTGAGGCCCACAAACTGCTCGGGCATGGCGGGCTGGGGTGGCTTGTAGTCAGGACCGACGGCCTTGCAGCCCCACATCGACGTTACAAGCGTGCCGGAGATGAGCGTGAGGAGGGCGATGGAGCGGATGGCGTGTGGCATGGGAGTAGGGTGGTTCGATTTCAGCACAGAGACGCAGTGACTAGGAGGAACAGGAGGGGAAGTCGGTGATACGAGCCGGTTGGCGGGGCATGGATGCGGGACAGCCTCACCATGACCACCCTCATTCTTATCTCATCTTGCTCCTGATCTCTGTGTCTCTGTGCTGAAGTCGAGTTCAAGCGGACTTGGTTCCAAAATCGACTTCAAGCGGGCATTCGATGCTCACGACCCCGAATCGGTCGCAGGCGCCGGGCGGTTCCCGCGTTGAACAGGGTCGGACTCAATGTACACGTCCACCTGCTGGCCCACGAAGAGCGGCAGGTCCTTGGGGTCAAAGGCGAAGATCACCTGCAGGACGCGGGTATCGACGCGTTCGGTGCTCGCGCCCGTCAGGCTGCGCTTGGGCACGATGTAGGGCTCGAAGCGCACGAACTGCAGATCGGTGGCAATGTCCTTGTTGCCTCGGGCGAAGGCGCGGGCCTTGCTGCCGGGCTTCACTCGCCAGGCTTCGTACTCGTCGACGTCGACGCGGACGTGCAACGGAATCACCTGACCCACCAGCATGAGAGGCGTGCTCAGGGCGCCTGCCTGGGCGAATTCGCCCTCGCGGACGTTCTTTTGGATCACCTTGCCGTCGACGGGGCTGCGGACCACGCGCCGATCAATCTCGATCTGGATCGCGTTGATGCCGGCCTGAGCCTGCTCGACTTGGACTCTGGCAACATCGATATCCACGTTCCACGTGCCGGCTTCGAGCAGGGCAAGCTGGGCCTGGGCTTCGCTCGCGCGGGCCCGGGCGGTTTCGACGCGGGCCTTGGCGGAATCGAGGCGAGCCTGCACGGCGTTGACGGTGAATCGGCGTCGCGTCACTTCTTCGGCGGACAGGGCGCGAGTGTCGGTCATGCCCTCGGCGCGATCCAGTTGGGCCTTCGCATCGTCGAGCAAAGCCTGGTTGTTGGCCACATCGCTTTGCGCGCTGAGGATGTCCGCCTGAGCCTCGCTCACGCGGGCCCGCTGGGGCGGAATCTGCTCGGGACGCGTGCCTGCCTCGAGACGAGTGAGCTGCTGCTGAGCAACCCGCAGCGCGGCTTGGCGGATCAGGAGTTCGGCTTCGAGTTCGCGGGCGTCGAGCGTGAAGAGAGGATCACCCTTCTTGATAACGTCGCCGACGTTGACCGAGACCTTCCTGACGAGCGCGCCCACGGGCGTGCCGATCGCGATGTTCTCACTTGAGGCCTCGATTAGCCCCGCACCCGCAACGAACGCGGAGAAGGGCGGGCGGGGCGGCTCGATCACGGGCTCGGGCGCAGTCGGCGGGACGCTGCCGCGGACGACGGTGTAGGCCGCGAAGACGATGCCGAGGATGGCGAGCAGGGGGATGAGGATGGTGCGGATCATGGGGTGCTCCAGAGAGCGGAGAGGAGAGAGCGGAGAAAGGAGAACGGTGGAGGCAGATTGAGCGGACTACTTGGCTGGATCGTGGCTGGCTGAGGTGCGCAGGCCTTGCCCCTGGGTGATGCGGACGATGTGGCCGTCGTCCATTTCAGCGATGCGGTCGGCGAATTCAAAGATGCGCTGGTCGTGTGTCACGACCACGAGCGAAAGGTCCTCGCCCGCCGCGACGCTGCGGAGCAGCTCCATCACCTTCTGTCCCGTGACGTGGTCGAGCGCGCTGGTGGGTTCGTCGCAGACGAGCAGCTTGGGCTTGTGCACGATCGCGCGGGAGATCGCCACGCGCTGCTGCTGGCCGCCCGAGAGCCGGCGAGGCTCGTCGTTGGTGCGGTTGCCCAGGCCCACCAGCCCCAGCACATCGCGGGCTCGCTTGATGGCTTCCTTCCGACCGACACCCTGAATGAGCAGCGGCACTGCGACATTCTCAGCAATCGTGAGCGTGGGAATCAGGTTAAACGCCTGGAACACGAACCCGACGTTCACAGCACGGAACGCCGCCTTCTGCCCCGAGTTCATCTTCGCGAAGTCCTGCCCCAGGACGCTGCACTCGCCACCATCGCGATCCAGCACGCCCGCGACGACGCTGATCAGCGTGGTCTTGCCGCAGCCGCTAGGACCCACGAGCATGAGCAGTTCACCCTTGTGCACGTCGATGTCGACGCCCCGCAAAGCTCGCACGGCGGAGTCGCCCTTGCCGTAGGTCTTGGTGACCCCTTTGCAACTGACGGCGACGGGGCCGGAGCCGGTGACGAAGGAAGGAGATGGTTGAGAGGCGGTCAGCATGGGTGTTGGTTCTTCGTTTTCAGCACAGCGACACAGTGATCAGGAGAAGGAGGAGGGAAGATCGGATTGTTGGAGTCGTCGACAGATGTTTGCGTCAGCCTTCATGACGGTCACTTCTCCTGATCGTCTTCATCTCAGTCTGTCTGTGCTGAAGTGGAGAGGTGACAATCTACGCTTCAACTGGTTCAGGCCTTGAAGACCACCGCGGGTTCGAGCCGCACGATACGAATAGCGGAAAGAAACGCACTGACGAGGCAGATGCCCAGGACGCCCACGCCCGCGCCCACGAGCAGTTGCCAGGGCATGTAAAAACCGACGCCGACATACGGAAGAAGCATGCCAGCTATGGCGGCAAGGCCTGCGCCCAGCCCAAAGCCGATGGCGCCCACTACGAGCACCTGCACCGCGATCATCTGCAGCAGACGACCATCCGACAGCCCCAGCGCCTTGAGCGCCCCAAACAGGCGCGTGTTGTCCACGATGAAGTTGAAAAAGGTCTGGCCGCACACCAGAAGGCCGATCACGAAGCCCAGGCCGACGGTGATGCCGAAGTTCACCAGGATGCCGGTCTTGTCGAGCGTGTACTTCATCGTCATCCGCGCAAAGTCCCAGCTCGTGCGCGCCTTCATCCCGGTCGCGGCGGAGATGCGGTCCGCGAGAACCTGATGATCCACGCCTTCTTTCGCGTCCACCAGCACATACGTCATCAACTTGCGTTCCTGCGGAGCGTACAGCATCGCGCGAGAGAACGTGGTGTAGATCACAGGCTGCCAGTAGAACGGGTAGTTATTCTCACAAATCCCCACCACCCGCGCGGAGCGGTCGTTGATGCTGATGCTGTCGCCTGCTGCGAGCGGGCGGGTCGTGCCATCGGGCAGGTTGAATCGCAGATCGCCTTCTGCTGCTCGCTTCTCGACGATGACGGCGTCGGCCTGGCGCAGATCGAAGATCGATCCCTCGATCATCTTGTGGGGCCCGCCCAGCAGCGTGGAGTCGTCAATGCCGATGAGGGTCGAAAGCTCCTGCGTGCCGTTGGAGAGTTGCGCGTTGAGGCTGCCCCGATACATGGGCACCGCCCATTCCACGCCCTCAACGCCCCGCACCCGCTGCAGGATCGTGTCCTGCATGTGCTTGGCGTCCTGCGTGGACCGCACCTGCGGGTCCATCACCCAGATGTCCACATTCGGCTGGTCCTCGATCGGCGCCCACATGCGCTGCGTGTAGCCCATGAAGATCGACGCCTGCTGCGTGATGAGCATCGCCGCGAACGAGAGCCCAACGAGGAGGCCCAGGTACTTGAGGCGGTCGCCCATGATCATGCTAATGGCGATGCGGAGCATTGGTGCGTCTCGAAAGAGAAGGAAGGGACGGAGCGAGCGGGCCAGCGAACCAGAGAACCAAGGGAGCAGAACAGTGGAGCATCACGGCGGAGGGTGCGAGCCCTGTCTTTCTGGCCCGCTGCGGTGCTGCTCAGCGTCACCACCCACCTGCACGCGCGGCCCTCCATCATGGCTCGGCGTCGGCACCCGCGCCCCGCGCGTCTGGCCCGCCAGATGAATGTCGATCGCGGTGAACGCCGCCCCCAGCGGATCGGTGAAGCGCGCCCAGGGCATCTGGCCGTGCGTGATGAACAAACTCGCGACGCCATGCACGCAGCCCCACGTCGCCTGCGTCACTTTCTCAAGGTCCGTCAGGCCCGGCGCAAACCGACCCTGCTGGATGCATTCCGCCACCGTCATCCGGCACGCGTTGTACCCCTCCCGATCAGAGTTGGCGTGCGGGCAGTTGCTGCCCTGCGACAGCCGCTCGGACTGGGCCGCGAAGTCCTCTGGCGGCTCGGTCATGAACATCAGCTTGTAATGGTGCGGATGCTCGAGCGCAAAGCGAACATAACCCCGCCCCATCAGCCGCAGGCGCTCGACCGGATCGGCAATGTTGAACGCGTCGGCCATCCCTGCGTCAAATGCCTCAAAGTCCTGCTTGAGCATCGCGAAGATCAGGTCGCGCTTGTCCTGGAAGTGGACGTACAACGCGCCGGGCGTGTACTTTGCCGCGGAGGCGATCTGCCGCATCGAGACGCTGTCAAACCCGTGCTTGACGAAAAGCCGACGGGCCGCCGCGATGATTCGGGCCGCAGCCGCGGCGTTGTCCTTCTGCCGACGAGCCGCCGCGTCGCTGGGAGCAGCCTTGGCAGAGATCGTCGGACGAGTTGGGGCGGAGCGAGCGGGCATGGGGTTGGGATCGGCTTTTCAGTGAACGATGTTCATTCAGTATACACTGTTCACTGAACAACGTTCATCGGATTCCGGCATGATCGTGAAGTTTCACCAATCACTCCCGGCCAACGGGTATTGGGCCCAAACCGAGGAAAATCCGGGTTGGCGAGGCCAGATCGGGGGTCTTGCGTCCCGAAACGCGCTACTCTGGCGTGTTCGGCCGGTTGTGCCGGGTCGATTCGCAATCAGATCGTGGTCTGTGCCTGATTTGCAAGGTGCAGATTGAGTGTGTTGTCCGGGGAGACCTCCCGCAGCGGAAGCGGCTCCCCAGCGGCTGCAACAGGCCGTGGTCGGTTTGCGTTTTGACAGGAAGAAGAATTACCACGGAGGGCCACAGAGAGCCACGAAGTAGAAGACACGGAGAAAGACAACGAGAGTTGGGTTTACTCGCTGAGCAAGATTCGAACTGCCGCGACTGGCAAGCACTTGACGACCCGCCCCCACTCTTCCCGCCTTGCTCCGTCTTCCCCTCCGTGGCTCCCCGTGGTTCTGCGTGGTGAACCGGTCTTCGCTTTGCCCCATTCCCCCGGAGGTTGCCATGTCGTTCGACGCCGTCGTGCACGCTCAAGCCATTGAAATCGATCGTCTCAGCCTCGAGATGTGCGCTGCCGCAGGGAGCGGGCACCCCACATCCGCGTCGAGCATTGGCCACATCGTCACCGTGCTGCTCTTCAACACGATGCGGTGGAGCCCCGATCATCCCGACTATCCCACCAGCGACCGCCTCATGCTCTCCGAAGGCCACGCCGTGCCGGCGGTCTACGCAGCGTGCGCGAAACTGGGCGTGATGGTCGGCAAGGACCCCGCCAAGCGCGTCAAGCTCAAGGTCGAAGACCTCAAGACCCTCCGCGCCACCACCAGCGTGCTCGACGGCCACCCCAACCCGATGGAAGGCTTCCCCTTCTTCGACGCCGCAACCGGCAGTCTGGGCCAGGGCCTCTCCGCCGCGGCGGGCGTTGCTGAGGCGGCACGCCTGGACGGCACGGACCGCCGCGTGTACTGCATCGTGGGCGATGGCGAATCTCGCGAAGGCCAGATCACCGAGGCGCTGGACTTCATCATCGATCGCAAGCTCAAGAACATCCTTCCGATCTTCAACTGCAACGAGTATGGCCAGGCGGATCGCGTGAGCGGCCAGCAGAGCGCCGACTCGCTCGCCAAGCGCCTCGATGCGTTTGGCTACGAAGTGATCGTGATCGACGGGCACAACCCCAGCCAGATCAAGAAGGCCTTCGACGCATTCATCGAGGCCAGCGGCGAAAAATCTGGCAAGCCCCTCGCCATCGTCGCCAAGACCGTCAAGGGCTGGGGCTCGCCCAGCATCCAGGGCGGCGGCTGGCACGGCAAGCCGCCGACCGGCGATCAACTCAAGCGCGCCATCACCGAACTTGAATCGCGCCGCCTGGAACTCACCAGTTCGCTCAGCAACACCGACCAATTCACCATCCAGCCGCCCGCGCAGGCCAAGGAAAAGCCCGCCCGCAGCACCGAAATCGCCTCCCTTCGCGAAGCGATGAAGAAGATGGACATGGAAGCCGTCTACCAGAGCGGCAGCCTCGCGACCCGTCGCGCGTATGGCATCGCCCTGCGCGAACTGTGCAAGGCCAACCCCGACATCGTCGTGCTCGATGCCGACGTGTCCAACAGCACCTTCGCCGAAATGGTCAAGAAGGACCCCGCCACCAGCAGCCGGTTCATCGAGTGCAAGATCGCCGAGCAGAACATGTTCAGCGTGGGCGTGGGCTTGTCTGCCGCGGGCAAGATTCCCTTCTGTTCGAGCTTCAGCAAGTTCATCACCCGCGCCTACGACCAGATCGAAATGGCGATCTACTCAGGCGCGAACCTCAAGATCGTCGGAAGCCACAGCGGCATCACCCTCGCCGCCGACGGTCCCAGCCAGATGAGCCTGCCCGACGTCGCGTTCTTCCGCTCGTTCACCACGATGAAGGACCACCGCGGCAACCCCGGCTGCTACATCCTTCAGCCCAGCGACGCCTTCGCCGCGTACGCACTCACGCAAGTCATGGCCGAGTACGAAGGCGCGGTCTACATGCGGACGCTCCGCCCCGAGCACGAGTTCCTCTACAGCGATGATCAGGTCTTCAACCTGGGCGGCTTCGAAACCCTGCAGGAAGGCCGCGACATCCTGATCTGCGCCGCCGGCGCGATGGTGCACGAGGCCAACAAGGCCATCGAAACGCTCGACAAGGCCGGTATCTCCGCGACCCTCGTCGACCTCTACAGCATTCCGTTTGACCGCGAAGCTCTGCTCGACCTTGTCTCCAGCAATGGCGGCCTGGTCCTCAGCGTCGAAGACAACTTCGGCGGCGGCATCGGCAGCGCAATCGCCGACGCCATCTTGGATTCGGGCGACGGCTTCCGCCTCGAACAGATGCACGTCACGCGCATCCCCAAGAGCTGCCGCACCCCCGAAGAAATCCTGACCCTCTGCGGCCTGGATCACGCCGCGATCGTCAAGAAGGTGATGGGGATGTTGCAGGTGGTGTGAGGAAGAAGAGACGAAGAGAAGCAGAGACGGAGTGCCGTGCGTCTTGAAAGTCACCACTTCGTCTCTCTGTCTCTTCGTCTCTGCGTCTCTTTTCCATGCCTTACGCCCTCATCGCCATCGTCGCTCTCCTGGCGTCCGGCCTGACGTTTTTCTCCGGCTTCGGGCTGGGCACGCTGCTGATGCCGGCGTTCGCGGTGTTTGTGCCTGTTTCCGTCGCTGTGGGCGCCACGGCGGTGGTGCACCTTGCCAATAACCTCTTCAAGCTCTGGCTCGTCGGCAAGCACGCCGACAAGCAAGTCCTGCTGCGATTCGCGCCTTCCGCCGTGCTCTGTGCGATCCTCGGGGCCGCGTTGCTGGGCTTGCTGGCCACTGCGCTGCCCGATGGTGGCGTGCTGCACCAGTACACGTTTGGAACGAACGGCCGGGAGTTTTCCATTACGATCGTCAAGCTCGTGATCGCCGCGATCATCCTCGCGTTCGCGATCGCCGAGCTGCACCCGAAGTTTGACGCCCTCGCCTTCGACCGCAAGTGGCTCTGGCTGGGCGGCGCGATCTCGGGGCTCTTCGGCGGCCTCTCCGGCCACCAAGGGGCACTTCGCTCCGCGTTCCTGATCCGCTGCGGCTTGTCGAAGGAAGCGTTCGTCGCCACGGGCGTCGTCGCATCCGTGCTCGTCGACTGCTCGCGCCTGGTGGTGTATGCGTTGTTCGCCCTGGGCATCATCGGATCGGGCAAGCACGTGATCGACTTTGGCTCAATCGTCTCCCAAGTCCGCGATTCCGGCATCGCCCCGCTGGTCGCCGTCGGCTGCGCCGCCGCGCTCGCGGGGTCGCTTATTGGGCAACGCCTCGTCGCGAAGGTCACGCTCACCTCGCTCCGAAGGATCGTGGGCATCGCGCTGATCGCGTTCGCCATCGCGATGGGTGCCGGTGCGATCTGACGAGACCCGAGGCTGCAGGCAGGAACGAAACGTCGCAGGACGAGACTTGCCCCGACTGCCAGCCCGCGTGACTTGATCCGACATCTCGGGCAGACGCACGAAATGAGAGACTACCGCATGCGCACGACAAGGCTCACGCCACTCTCGACGCAGCAGTCGACTTCGCGAGGCTCGAAGCTCGGACACAACAGGCGCAGTCCCGGATGAACAGAGTTGGACGCGGGGGCTAGGACCGCTTGCAAGCGTGTCGACAGCGTCGCTCGAGTTGAGAGAGCCGCAAAGTCCTGTGATCGCGGCCCCCTTGATTCACCCGCGACTCGCGGCGGTACGTGGTGGCGAAAGCTCGGCACTTTCACTGGAACGGACACACTTCGTATGATGCCACGTTCGCGGAGGGGCCAGCGCGACGCCGCACCGCTGCACACATCGTTGATTGGTCTTCACCATGCTCCTCACCATCACACGCTGCGTCCCCACCACCCCCGACCTGGGCCCCACTCCCGTCACGGTCCGCATGATGCCCAGCATGCGTGCTCTCCCTCGCGCCGATCTGCTCGCGTTCATCAAGGGCAGCGGGATCGTCGTCACGTGGGTCTCCGAGCGCGTCGACGACGAGTTCCTTGACGCCGCGGGGCCGCAGTTGCGGGCCGTGTGCAACTTCGCCGTGGGCGTGGACAACATTGATCTCGCCGCTTGCAAACGCCGGGGCGTGATCGTCACCAACACGCCCCACGCCGTGACCGAAGGCACGGCGAACATGGCCTGGGCCCTGCTGCTCGCGGTCGCGCGCCGCGTCTGTGAGGGCGATCGATACGTGCGCAGCGGCAAGTTCGCCCAGGAAGGACCGCTCGCCCCCGCGGAGTTCCTGGGCCTCGAGATCACCGGCAAGACCCTTTGCATCGTCGGCGCGGGCCGAATCGGCTACGCCACCGCCCTCCGCGGCATCGGCTTCGGCCTGCGCACGCTCTACGTCGCCCGCTCACGCCACCTGGACTTTGAAATGGCCCCGCTCAACGCGAAGCGAGTCTCGCTCGAAGAAGGCCTCGCCCAGGCCGACATCGTGAGCATCCACACGCCCCTCACACCCGAGACCCGCGGCCTCATCAACGCCCGCACGCTCGCGCTGATGAAGCCGAGCGCGATCCTGATCAACACCGCCCGCGGCCCCATCGTCGACGAAGCCGCCCTC
>JALHOJ010000030.1 GCA_022843045.1 Phycisphaerales bacterium | reverse complement strand
GACTCGGCGAGCGAGCCGACGGGCGAACTGCTCGATTCGCTCGCGCAGGGCGACACGCAAGCGGCGGCCGCGGCGGCGGAGGCGATGCGGGAGCAACTCGCCAACGCTTCGCCTGCGGAGCGTGCGCGGGCGGCGGAGGAGCTGCGCGAACTCGCTCGGGCGATGGAGCAGTGGGAGCAGGAAACGAACCAGCGCGACGCGGCGGCGCAGGGCGACAATGCGCCCGAGAAGCCCGAAGAGAAGACCAGCGAAACGCAGCCAGCGCCTGCGTCGCAACCACCCACGCAAACCGCATCTCGCGAATCAGGGGAACAACCGACGGAGCGGGAAAGTCAGGCCAACGAACTCCGCAAGGCGCTGGAAGACGCCGCTCGACAACTGGACCCGACCTCTGCGAACACTCCGCAGGCAGACCAACCACGTGAACCCGAGCGGAACGAGCCGGCGCAGCAGGCTCCGGGTGAATCAGGCCCGAATTCGGGCGAACCAGCGCGCCCGCAAGCCGATTCGCAAAGCACGCCGCGGCCTTCTGAGCCTGCTGCGAGCGATCAAGCCACTCCGCGGCAGCAGACCGAGCAACCTCGCGAGCAGTCCAAACCGCCGTCGCAGCCCGACCAGCCGCGCGAACAAGGCAAGTCGCAGCCTTCGCAGCCGAATCAGGGCCAGTCCTCCGGCGATCCCAAAGGTCAGAACCAATCTGGTGAGCAATCTGGGCGTCAGCAAGCTCCGTCACAGTCGCAGCCTGCGTCTGGCGAACAACAACCAAAGTCGGGCGGGGCCAACAACCCGCAGTCTCAGCAGACGCCTCAGCCGAGTTCGAATCAGGGCGGCGCGGAGTCGAAGCAATCGTCGTCGCCTGGCGCGAACCCGCAGCCTCAGTCAGGCGAGCAGCGCACTCCATCAAACCCCTCGGGTGCGGCACAGCCGAATCCTGCGCAACAGCCAGCGCCGCAGCAATCCCCTCAGCCCAACTCGGGCGAGCGTTCACCCAACGGGCAGCCATCGCAGCCCACGCCATCGAACCCGAGCCAGCCGAATCAGCAGTCGTCAAGCTCGCAGTCGCCGCAACGCGAGCAAGGTGCTCAGCCGCAGAGCTCGCAGCAGACGCCAACACAACAACCCAGCCCGCAGCCCTCGCCGCAGCCACAGTCTGGCCAGTCTTCTCAGCCACAATCGCAACCGCAATCCCAACCGCCATCTCAGAATCAGCCGAGCGAGCAGGGCACGGGCGGCGGATCGCAGCAGCCAAACCAAGATCGCTCCCGCGTCGAGCCCGCGGCTTCGGGCCAGCCACAGCAGCAGTCCGATCAGTCTCCTCGCGACCGCCAAGGCGGTGCTGGTGGCTCGCCACAGCCGGCGTCACCCGATCAGAACGCCCGTGAGCGCACGGGCAACGAACCGGGCATGCAAGGGCAAGGCACTACTGCGCCCGCACAGCCCCGGGATCGCAATGCCGCGGGCACGCCGCCGCGTCAGGGCGATGTCAAGGAAGGTGAGCAGCGGGAGTCGCCGACAGATCAGCGGGGTCAAGAGTCGCCTCAGAGTGGCGAGAAGTCTGGCGAAACGAGGCCGAAGTCGCAGGGTCAATCGTCCTCGCAACCATCGCAGCAGCCACCCTCGCCAGCTTCGCAGCAGGGTGATCAGAAGCAGCCGAGGGACGGCACTCAGCAAGACAACGCCAAGCAACAGCCCGACTCGAAGCAGATGGGCGAGGAGCGTCGGCAAGAGCAGATGGGCAATCCGCTGGGCGGCGAGAAGGGCGACCAGCCGCAAAGCGGGCAGGCGAGCCCCTCGCCCAATGGTGAGAATGCGCCGCAGGATCGACCCAAGCGTCAGCCCAGTGGCCAGAATGCGCCGCAGGCTGGCGAGAATCCACAGGAACAGTCGGGCGATCAGGAATTGCCCGACGCCGATGCGCTCAAGCGGTTTGCCGAGACGCTCCGTAACAGCGAGCAGGCCCGGAAGATGGCCCGTGAGTACGCCGAGAAGGCGCAGGGGCAAAGCCGCGACTTGCGCGAGCGGGCGGAGAAGATGCTCGAGCAGATGAGCCCGCAGCAGCGGCAGGAACTCGAGAAGATCGCGCGCGAACTTGCGAAGGACATGCCCGACTCGGCGGACAACCAGCAGCCTCGGGGCGGTGGGCGCGAGCCAACGCCACAGGACGCGGGTGGGCGTGATGAGAGCGAGCAGCGAGCGCCGGACGGACCCGAGGGAGATGAACGAGGGGGCGGGCGGCAAGGTTCTGATCCGCGCCAGGATCGTCCACGCGAGGGCGAGCGTTCTCAGCAAGATCGCCACGGCGCGCGCGGCGCGGGCGGCGGTGCTCAAGGAGCCACCGGCCCGCGTATTGGTAGCCGCTCGCAGGTCGATGATGGGGCGACGCCATCGAGTCCTCAGACGACCGTGCCAGTCGACGCTCGGGGCGGCCGTTCGGCGCGCGAAGCATCGCAACGCACGATTGGCGATCTCATGCCCGATCCCAACGCTCGGCGGGCCGCGCCTGCGACGGCGCGTGGCGGGGACGCTGCGCAGGGCTTTCGCGAGGCCGCGGCGGGTGCGGAGCGGTCGATTGAGAATCAGAGCGTTCCCAGTCAGCACGCGGACTTGGTGCGGCGGGTCTTTGAGCGCTATCAGAAGCGAGTGAACGCGAAGCAGGGGACGCAGCAGGCTCCGGCTCAGCAGCCGCAGCAGCCAGCGCCCGATGCGCCGGATGCGAGGCCAAAGTGAACGGTGAACGAAGAGCAGTCAGCGAAGAACGAGCAGCGAGGAGCGAGCCAAGGGCAACGCGGGGCTTGATGTGGGTTGAGAAGCGTGGGCGGATGGGTTGGGACGTGGGTTTCTGATGCGGTTGTATCTGGAAGAACCAACCTGGCTCTGGCTGCTCGCGAACGCGATTGTGATGGCGTGGGCGGGGCTCATGCTGTTCCAGGCGATGGCGCCGGTGCGGCGGTGGGTGTCGGTCTTGGTGCGGGTGCTGTTGGTGGTTGCGTTAGTGGCGTTGTTGGGCGGCCTGGCGATGCTGCGCACGACCGATCGGCTGGCGGTGGTTGCGGTGGTGGATGTGTCCGGATCCGTGCAGCGATTCTTCAGCGAGCGCGATGCGGATGGGCGGCAGCTCACAGTGCGCGAAGGCGTGAGAAAGTACCTTGAACGCACGCTGGGGCAGCGGCGATTCGATGATCTCGCGGGGATTGTCGTCTTCGATGGTGACGCGGCGACGGTGACGCTGCCCAGCCAGCCGCCCCAGCGCGTGTGGGAGCGGGATCTGCCCTCGCCTGGCGTGGATGGGACGAATCTGGCGGAGGCGGTGCGACTGGCGAGCGCGATCATCCCGCCGGACGCTGCGGGGCGGTTGCTGGTGTTCACGGACGGCAATCAGACGATGGGGGACGCGCTCGAGGCGATCTCGCAGGTGCGGAGCGTCGCGGGGCGGGAGCGGCGGGGCGGGTTGCCAATTGATGTGGTGCCGCTGCGGTACAAGCTTGGGAGCGAAGTCATCGTGGAAGCCGTGGACGCGCCGCCGACGGCTCCGGCGGAGTCGACCGTGAACGTGCGGGTCGTGCTGTGGGCGACGGAGGCTTCGACGGGCACGTTGCAGTTGCTTCGCGAGGGCGCGGCGATGGACCTCAACGGCCCGGCGGCGGGGCTGGGACGGCGCGTCAGTCTGTCGCCTGGACGCAACGTCGTGCAACTCGAGGTGGATCTGGGGCCGGGCCGCGTGCATCGGTTCAAGGCGGTGTATGAGCCCGACGCGATGGACGCGGCGAACGCGAGCGGCTCGCAACAGATTTTCGCGGGCGACACGGTGCTGGAGAACAACCAGGGGCAGGCGTTCACGATCTCGCCAGGCAAGGGAAGCGTCTTGCTGGTTGATGGTGTGTCGGGCGGGGGCGGGGCGGGGGCGGGGCGCACGTTGGCGAGCGCGTTGGGGCGGGCGGGCGTGAGCGTCACGACGGTTTCGCCCGAGGAGATGCCCACGACGATTCTGCAGTTGCAGGCCTTTGACATGGTGATCTTCGAGAACGTCTCTGCCGACGCGATCGATCCGGCGGCACAGGAGGCGTACGTCGCGTTTGTACGAGACTTGGGCGGCGGGCTGGCGATGGTGGGCGGGCCCAACTCGTTTGGCGCGGGCGGGTGGAAGAGCACGCCCATCGCGTCGATCCTGCCTGTTGATGTGGAGTTGCCCGACAAGATCGTCGCGCCGGAAGTCGCGACGGTGTTCGTGATTGACAATTCGGGTTCGATGCGTCGCCCCGTGCTGGGATCGCGACAGACTCAGCAACAACTTGCGAACGAAGCGACGGCGCTGGCGATCAACTCGCTGGATCGGTCGGACCTTGTCGGCGTGGTCGCGTTCAATAGCGAAGCCGATGTGGTGGTGCGGCTTGCGCCCAATCGGGATTCCAAGGACAGCGTCGAGCGTGTGCGGAACATCCGCTCTGGCGGCGGGACGGACATCGCGGAGGGGCTCGAGCGGGCGATCGATCAGTTCAAGGACCTTGATGCGAATCCGCAGGTGGCCAAGAGCGTCAAGGTGCGCCAGTGCATCCTGCTCACTGACGGGAAGTCGATGCGGGAGGAGGAACTGCCTGGCCTTGTCGATCAACTGGTCAAGATGGGCGTGAAGGTGAACACGATCGCCGTGGGCGATGATGCGGACACGTCGACGCTGGAGCGATTGGCGAGGCAGGGGGGCGGGGCGTACTTCTACGCGATGAATCCGCAGAATCTGCCGCGGATCTTCCTGAAGGCGGTGCGGGTGGTGCGGTCGCCCTTGATTCGCGAGGGGGACTTTGGGCCGGTGGTGTTGCCCAGTGGCAGCGCGATGGTCGCGGGCGTTCGCGAGCCGCCCGTGCTGGGCGGGCTTGTGCTGACGCGGCTGCGGCAGGAGCCGACGGTCGTGCAGTCGATCGTCGCGCCGACGGGCGAGCCGGTGCTGGCGTCTTGGCAGGTTGGGCTGGGGCAGGTTGTCGCGTTCACGAGCGATGCGCACTCGTGGGCGGATGAGTGGCTGGGTTGGCCTGGTTACGAACGCATGTGGTCGCAGATCGTGCGAGCGGCATCGCGACCGGCGGATGGGCGAGGCGTGCAGGCAACGGCGTCGGCGAGCGGCGACGGGCTTGCGCTGCGGGTGGACATTCGCAACGAGGACGGCTCGCCAGCTGTTGGGCTGGATGTGCCTGCGACGATTTACGATCCGGCCGGCGGCACGCGCGAGGTGTCGCTCGCGGCGGTGGGACCCGGTCAATATGAAGTGCGCGTGCCGACGCGCGAAACGGGCAGCTACGTCGCGCTGGTGAAGCCCTCGGTGAACGGCCGGCGGCTCGCGCCAGCGATCGTCGGGGCCACGCTGCAGGAAGGCGCAGAGTTTCGCGTGCTGGCGAGCAACGATGCGCTGATTGAGCAACTTGCGCAGGCGGGAGGCGGGCGGGTGCTGGACTTGGCGAACCCTGCGAGCGCGAACCTGTTTGATCGCACGGGGATCAAGCCCGCCGAGTCGATCAGCAGTCTGTGGCAGTTCATGATGATCGCGACGCTGGGGTTGTTCCTGCTGGACGTCGCGACCCGGCGGGTGGCGTGGGATCGATATGTGAGCAAGCGGTTCAGGCTGCCTGGGTCGCGCGAGCAGCGTGTGCCCACGGGTGCGGCGGCGGTGGTGGGGGGGCTACGGGCTCGGCTGGATGCGACGGACGAACGGCGCGAGGCTGCGCCGTCGCTGGCGCTTTCAGATCAGGATGCGGCGGCGCTGGCGGCGGCGGCGCGGGATCGGCGAAGGGCGGCGCGGCTTGGTGGATTGGGGAACGCGGGTGTGCGTGCGGAGACCCAGCCAGTTGGCGGCACGGCGGCGATGCAATCTCCCAACGTCAACGCCCCCGCAATTGAGGACAAGACGCAGAAGAAGGACGAGGACGGCGGCGGCGGGCTTCTGGCTGCGAAGAAGCGGGCGGCGCGTCGGTTTGAGGAGGATTAGGGGCCGGAACACGCAGTTCAACCGGGAGGGAGGGCTGCGGAAGCGGTCCTTGTCCGGAAAGCCCTCCCTTACGGTCAGGCTGCTTGCGGAATTTGGGAACCTTTCGGGTTCCTGGGGGTAGAAACGGGGATGAGTTGGTGCTGCCAACGAGGTTGTCGTATCGGCCGGCGGGTCGCCGGTCGGCGGCACGTTTTTGGTCGCTTAGCCGTGGTGGAGGAGGGTGCCGATCTTTTCGCCTCGCACGGCTCGGGCAATGTTGCCGCTCTGGCGGAAGTCAAAGACGAGGACGGGGACCTCGTGCTCGTTGCACATCGCGATGGCGGTCATGTCCATGATGCGGAGGTTCTTCTGCATGGCTTCGTTGTAGGTGATGACGTCGTAGCGGGTGGCGGTGGGATCCTTCTTGGGATCGGCGGTGTAGACGCCATCGACTTTGGTCGCCTTGAGCAGCAGGTCGCAATCCAGTTCGGTGGCGCGGAGGGCGGCGCAGGTGTCGGTGGTGAAGAAGGGGTTGCCCGTGCCGGCGGCGAGGATGATCACGCGGCCCTTTTCCATGTGGCGGACGGCGCGGCTGCGAATGAAGATCTCCGCGACGGCGCGGATTTCGATGGCGCTCATCACCCGGCACTCCACGTCCATGCTCAGGAGTTTTTCCTTGAGTGCGAGGGCGTTGATGACCGTGCCCAGCATGCCCATGTGGTCTGCGGTGGCCTGCTGGATGTGGCCTTGCTTGGCGAGTTCGGCCCCGCGGATGATGTTGCCGCCGCCCACGACCACGGCGATCTGCACGCCCGTGTCGACGGCCATTTCGAGTTCGCGGGCGATGTGGTCGAGCTGGTCGGGCTCGATTCCGAAGCCGTTGGGCTTGCAGAAGGATTCGCCGCTGATCTTGAGGAGGACGCGCTTGTATTGGGGGTGCATAAAGGGTGGTGGGGGGCGTTCTTGAGCGTGAGGGCGGGGCAAACGTCGCGGAGGGGCCTGAGGGGAGGAACCGCTGCGGGGCGCAAGCGGTACCGGATGTGGGAGGGGACTGTAAGCGGTGCGAGGCAGTGTGGGGTGGGCCGTGACGGCGCGGCGGGATGTGTGGTCCGTGGGCCCGAGGGCCCGGATCGGTCGATAATGGCGGGGACGGAAGCGCGAGATTCGGGACGAGGGGCCAGGATGGCGGCATGAGCATGCAACGAATCAAGACGGTGCCCGAGGTTGATCCCACGATGGAGCGGGATGCGGTGTTGCCACCCACGCCTCAGGAGTTGCTGGTTCGCTGGATCAAGCGGGCGGGCGTGTTCGCGCTGGTGGCGTCGGTGCTGCTGCACTTGTCGGGCGGGTACTTGGCCTCGCTGATTCGGCTGGGCGGGGGCGGCGTGGGAGAGGTTGGAGCGAACGAGGAAGCTGGGGCGCCGATCGGGATGGCGCTGGCGACGGAAACACAGCTGGCGGAGATCGCCGCGGCGGCGGGATCGCCCGAGGCACTGCCGACCGTGCCGGAGGAGACGAACGCAACGCCGTCGATGCCGCTGGTGGAGGGCGGGGAGTTGACGGCGCCGACGCTGAGTTCGGGCGGGATGTCGGACTTGGGTTCGCTGACGGGCGGCGGGGACATGAATATGGATGGGGGAGGCGGGGGCGGCTTGGGCGGGAGCGGAGGGGGCAGCGGCGCGAGCTTCTTTGGAGTGGAGGCGGGCGGCACGCGATTTGCGCTGATTCTGGATGCGTCGGGATCGATGCAGGGCTTGCGGCTGCAACGGCTCAAGCGAGAGCTCTCGGCGACGATCGAGGGTCTTGCGCCCGATGCGCAAGTGAGCGTGATTCTGTTCAGCGACACGCCTCGTCCGCTGCGCAAGCGGGTGCAGTGGGTTGATGCCACTGCGGCCAACAAGCGCGAACTGATCGCAGAAGTGTCGCTGCTCACGGATACGGACCTGGGGCCCAATACGCTGGTCATGCCCGCGTTTCGCATGATCTTCTCGCAGCTTCGCCCGCGGCCGGATGCGATCTACCTCATGACCGACGGCGAGTTCCTTGACGGGGTGGCGAGCGTGCCGGAGGAGGTTGCGCTGCTCAACCGGGCCCAGGAACGGCCCGTGCCGATACATGCGATTTGCTTTGGTGATCCGCGCGGCGAGGACCACATGAAGCGCATCGCGAGGCAGAGCGGCGGGACGTACACGTTTGTGCCGGTGGATTGAGCTTGGGCAGTCCGCGAACGGGCTTGATGGGCGTGTGCGGAATCGAATGAGTATTCATGGAAAGACTGCATCGAGATTCTGGAGCGAGGTCGCGTGCAACATGCACAAGGGCGTTGGTGTTTGCGCTGGGATTGAGCGCGATGCACGCAGCGATCGCTTTCGCCCAGACTCAAGCACCAAGCGACGTGGTCTTGCGGGGTGCTCGCGGGGCCCATCCTGCTGATCAGGCGATCGGGCCGGTGCTGTCGGTGTCGCTGGCGGGGGTCGAGGTGCGTGACCTTGCTGCGCCGGAGGGCGTGGAGCGAGGCAAGCTGCTTTCGTGGGATCGGGTTGCGGCGGTGCAGGGCGGGCACGCCGAGGAGGCGCTTGGGTTTGCAGAACTTGCGACCGACGCGTGGCGAGCGCGGGCGAGGATGGAGCGGGGCGATCTTGCGGGGGCTGAGCCGCTGCTGGAGCAGCTCTTCGTGCGATATCGCGGGCAGCAGGGGCCGACGGCGGCGATGGTCGCGTCGGGTTTGCTGCGGTGTCGATTGCAGCGTCAGGCCCAGAGCGCGGCGGTGGAGGCATGGCTGGCGTTGATGGCTTCAGAGCAGCCGGAGGTGCTGTTCGAGCAGGCTCGCAAGGACGAGGATGTGGCGACGCCCGCCGTGATCGATGAGGCGTGGGGGCTTGCGCCGCAGTTGCCGCCGATATGGGTGCGCGGGCCTGCGCTGCGGGTGGTGCTGGGCGCAATCGCGGGCGAGGGCGAAGCGAGCAACCGGGCGGGCAGGCTCGCTCGCTTGTATCGCGTGAGCGCGGCGGTTGATGCTGGCGAAGTCACCGATCTGGATGCGATCATCAAGACGCTGGGCGAGCGTCCTTCGGGTGACCTGGGGCTTGAGTTGGTGTGGGATGTGGTCGCGTCTCGGGTGGCGAGCGGGTCGCAGCGGGAGGGTGCGATTGCTGGGCTTCGGGCGAGGCTTGCGCCACGAAGTGGCGACGCGGAACCGCTGCCAGGCTGGGTCGAGGCGTGGACGCGGGTTGCGCTGGGGCGGGCGATGCTGGTGCGCGGCGCGGCGGCGAGCGATGAAGCCGGGCGGCTTGCGCAGGATGATGCGCGCAATCTGGGGATTGTGCAGCTGCTGCATGTGCCGGCGCGGCTGGAGGGCGTGAGTCCTTATCTTGCTGGGCTTGCATTGGCGGAGGTCGGTGCGGCCTTGGACGAGGACGGCCAGACCGATGCGGCGGGGCGGGTGCGGCGGATGTTCTTTGAGCGATACACGGGGCACCCGGCTCAGTCGATGCTGATGAATTCGCGGGCGGCGCTCGACGCCACCACGAATGCGATTGGGACTGGGGGTGCGAAATGAGGATGCTCAGGCAATCTTGCTTGGGGCACGCGGCCTTGATTGCGATGCTGCTCGCGCGGGCGGGGCACGCGCAGGGCCCTGCAACGCCGCCCGAGCTGTTGCCGGATGAGACCGAAGTCGCGGTCGACCAGTTGCTGGGCGATCTGCGGCTGGATTCGGTGCTGGCGTCGCAGCTTCGGGATCGCATCACGCACGCCAAGATCGAGGATCGGGTGCGGCCTGCGGAGCAGTTGGCGAGGTTGTACGTCAAGATGCTGGGCACGGCGACGGATCCAGAGGAACGCAAGCGGCTCGAGCAACTCGGGCGTGAGTTGTTGGAGCGGGTGCCCGACGCGGATTCGTCGGAACTTCGGCTGGACATGGCCAAGGCGACGTACCTCAAGGCTGAGGAAGTTTGCGAGCGTTGGCGGCTTCGGCTTGCGACGCCTGAAGAACGTTCAGAAGCGCTGCGGGTGCTGAATGACGTGCTGCCGACGCTGACGCAGGTGCGTGCGCGGGTGGCGAGGCGTGTCGAAGCGCTTGAGCAGCGGGAGAAGGCCGTCGCGGGCGGGCCCGAAGAAGGCACCGTTCGGATCGATCTCGCGGATGCTCGCCGGGTACGTGCGATGGCGGCGTATTACGAAGGGTGGACGCGGTATTACCTCGCGTATCTCGGCAACGACCGCACGCAGGCCAAGGATGCGCTCGAGGCCTTTGGCGTGCTGCTCAACGCCGTGACGGGGCGTGCGCCCAGCATCGAGCGGTTTCCGACGGGCAACCTGCGGCTGGATCATGTGGCACGCGCGGTCTTTGGGGCGGCGATGGCCAACTCGCTGATGGGCAACGAGGTCGACGCGATGCGATGGCTGGACGTGATGGCCGCGTCGGATGACTTGTCGACGGCGGTGGAGGGACAGATATTCGCGAGGCAGTTTCTGGTGCTCACGCACGCGGGGCGATGGTCGGACGTGGAATCGCTGGTGAGGCGTCGGCGGCTCTCCGGAGCGGATGCGAAGCTGGTGCCGCTGACGCCCCAGGAAGCGCGGCTGGTGGCGATCATGAGTTTGGATGCGCTGCGGGGCGGGCAGCTGCGCGAAGGGCTTAAGACGAGTGTGGGCATGGTGTCGCGTGCCGCGCTGGGCGACCTTGTCACGCAGGGCGAGCTTGCGCAGATCGTGGACCTTGTGAAGCTGTACGGCACGCTGCCGCTGGGCGATGATGGCTTCATTGTGGCGTATGTGCGCGGGTTGCAGGCGTTTGACAAGGCCTCGGGCGTGCAAGCGGGTGATGGCCCTGCGACCGATCCCGCGGCGATCAACGCGTTTCGCGAGGCGGCGGGGCTTTTCAACGTCGCGCTCAAGGCGGATGATGCGAATCAATTTGAGTTGGAGCTCGCGCGGGCGCAGCTGCGCCGCGGGCTGGCGCTGTTTCGGGCGGGAGACTTGCTGCCTGCGTCAGAGGCATTTGAACAGGCCTTTGAATTGGGGCGCGACGAGCGGGTGAAGCAGGACGCGCTCTGGTACGCGGTGGTGGCGCTTGATCTTGCGGTCGAGCGGGGCCAGTCGCAACGCGCGGCGCAGCGGGATCGACTCGCGACGCTCTATGTGCAGCAGTTTCCACGCTCGGAGAACGCGACGCGGCTGCTGATTCGTCAAGTGAGTGTCGGCGGTGTGGACGAGGCCAAGACGGTCGAAATTCTGCTCGCGGTCGCGGCGGATTCGCCTCTGTATCTTGCGGCGAGGCGGCACGCAGCGCGATTGCTGTATCAGCAGTATCGTGCTTCGCTTCCTGGCGAGAAGCAGTTTGTGGGGCTGCGATTCGCCGATCTCGCGGAGGAGTTGATGCGTCTGGAGATGCCCCGCGCGATGGGGAGCACGGACGAAGACGCTCGACAGGCCGCAGAGAGCGTCGTGCTGCGCACGCGGCAACTGCTCGATGTGCTGCTGACCGCTTCGACGCCCGATCTGCCCCGCGCCGAGGCGGCGTTTGCGACCATTGATCAACTTGCGACGCGGCATGGCGTGTCAACCAGTCCGTTCGAGGCCGAGTTGCTGTTTCGGCGACTCCAAATGCGGATTGCGCGGGGCGAGCAGGATGAAGCGGCGAAGCTGTGGGATCGCCTGCGAGGTCTGAAGGGCCCCTTTGCCGACGCGGCTGACCAGTGGATGTATCGCATCGCGGACGAGGCGTGGAGACGCGAAGAGCAGAACCCGGCGCGGGCGCGAGAGATCATCCGATACGGCGCTGCATGGCTGGAGCGATTGCCCCAGGGCGACGTACGCACCGCAGTGCGTGAGCGCGTCGCCCAGGCGGGAGCGATGCTGTGGGCGAGCGAGAAGGACGCACGCATGCGCGACCTGGCGATCTCGCTTGATCAGGAACGAGCGAGCGGCGGGCTGTCGACGATTGCGAGTTTGCGGCGGCTTGGTCAGATGCTCGAAGAGCGAGGCGAGCCCGCGGCGGCGCTTGATGCCTGGACGCAGCTGCTCGCGAGCATGGATGCTGGTTCGCCCGAGTGGTACGAGCCTCGCTACCAGACGCTGCGATTGCTCAAGCGACTTGACCCGCCCGCGGCGAACGCGGCGTACACGCAGTTCAAGTTGCTGTATCCAAACCAGGGGCCGCCCCCGTATGGGGCGCAGATCGAGCAGTTGGGGTTGCAAGAGGTCAAGAGCGATCTCAACAAGCCGGGTGCGCAGCCTAGACCGCGAGGTGGGCCATGACGCCTGCGTCGCATGCATCTTCGCAGCACGCCGGGCCGGACTTGCCGGCAGTATTCCTCGGTCTTCCAGCGAGGACCAGTGACGACCGCGCCTTGCTTGGGCTTGAAGGCGAAGGCCTGCTCGGTCGCGACCGCGTATTGAGCGCGCTGAAGGATCGCCTGCAACGTGTGAGTCAGCACTCCCTCGCTGCGACGCCTGAGGCCGCGGAAATGCGCATGATGCTGCACGCGGCGGTGGCCCGCGTGTTGATGGCTCAGCCCGCCAGGCCCGGCGAGTCGGTGCTGTCAGCGCCGTCGTCAAAGAACGACTCGGTCCGCGACTTCGAGGATCTTGCGACGCTCACGCTGGCCAAGCACGGCGGTTGGAACCCCAGCGCTGCACAGGAACTGCACATGCTCGCCGCGGCGATGGGTGTGCCGCAGGAGCGTGTGCCGAGCGTGCTCACGAACCTCGCGAATCTGGGCAGCCCGTCGGCGGGGGTGGTGATGGACGCGCCGGGTCGGCACCCCACGGCGCAAGCAGCGGTGGTGCGGCAGGCCGCGGCGGTCGCCTCGCGACCGGCGCGACTCAATGAGGCGACGACTCCCGAGCAGCAAGCACGCGTGCAGGCTGCGCTCGACGAGTTCGAGGCGTATCGCAGCCACGAGGATCCCGCCCGTCGCATGGTGCGCAACGGCCTGATCGGCGCGGGCGTTGGGCTGTTGTTCCTGGTGGTGGGTGCCATCGGGCTGCGCATCATGTTCGCGGGCAAGCCAGCGGGAACGGGTGCTCCCGCGACGACTTCCGCGACGCCCGAACTCGCGACGCCAGGAGCCGTGCCGAATGCGACGGTGGGCATTGATGCAACTGCCGCCGGTTCTTCCGAGCGACTTATTGCGATCCCGGCGCCGCCGCCCGGAAGCGTCGATGTGACTCCTCCCATGGCGAGCCGGCCTGATGTCGAAGTCACTGTGGGCGAGGCTCTGGCCCAGTTGCGATCGGCCGCGGCGGATGTTGCACGAGATCCCGGTGGCAGCGGGGAGCGAGTGGCGTTCGCGCTTGAGCGCATGGGGCTGTTGTGGTCGCAAGACAGCGAGAGCGGCGTGGTGGCGGCGGGGGATGCATCGGCGGAGTTTGCGTATCGCGCGGGCGGCATCGTCGGGCCAGACCGTGAAGCGGCGCTTGAGCCGATGGTGTCATATCTGGAGCGTGCCATCTCTCAGATGGCGGACGGCAGTGCGCCGTGGACGCCCGAGCGCATTCGCGGCGCGTCGTTCGCGTGCGGGATTACAGCACGTTTGCTGGCCGAGCGTGATCTGCCCAGTGCGTTGCGAGTCCGACTACGCAGGCAATTGTCGGTGGCACTGGGCGGGTCGCTTCCTTCCGACCAGGCCACCGTCCGTCAGAGCGTGAGCGCCGCGCTGGATCGCATGAGCGCGAAGATGGTGTCGAACGCTGCGGGAGCGAGTGCGGCAGCGCCGGTCGCATTGTCGCAGCAGGCGACCGCGCATGCGTGGGGGGCGTGGGGTGAGTGCGCCAAGACGCTGCTGGCGGAGCATTCCGAACGTGAGTATGCGCAGCTGCTGTTGCTCGCGCTCGATCGGGCCCTGACCGCGCCCGCAGAGCCTTCGCACGATCCGCTGGTGGCGAGCGGGATCGATCAACTGACGAGGCGGCTGCCATTGGGGCCCGACAGTCCCGCCAAGCGGGCGATTCTGGGCTGGCTGGTTCGCACCGACGTGTCATCGCTGGACCTTCATGTCCTGACGGGGGCACTCGTGCAAGCTCCCGACTCCGGGTTGGAGTTGACAGCGACCCTGTCGGCCAGCGCGACGCCGACGGATCGGGAGCACCTCCGCGAGCGATATGCGAATCTCTGGCAGGTGACCGACGAAGGCGGCACGGGCGTGCTGACGCAGCGGTGGCTGCAAGAAGCCCGCTCGATACTCGCGGCGCAGCCGGGGCCTTCACTGCGTGAGCGACTTGCGCTCGCGGTGCGGTTCTCGGCGCTGAACACGGCGTCGGTTGAGACGCAGCGGGGCGATGCGATCAGTTTCGGGCTGCTGATGCAGACCGCGTCCACGGGCTTTGAGCGTGCGCAGAACCCCAGTCCCCTGCGGCTGGGCGCGTTCGCTTCGTCGTGGGGGCCGCAGTACGTCGGAGCGGGCAACGACATCGTCAAGCGGCGTGAACTGCTGCAAGTCGTGAGGCAGGGGCTCTCGCCGCTCGAGGCGAGGATTGTGGTGGAGGAGGCGATGCGGGCGGGCAGTCCGGAGGTGCGTCGCGACGCTCGCACGGTGCTGCAGCGCACGATCGAAGAGCCCGATCTCATCAAGGCACTTCTGGACTTCCAACCGTTCATCCCGGCGACGCGCGACAACAGCAAGTTGCTCGAACTCGCGACCGGCGCATCGCTCCCATCGCTGCGATCTCCCACATGGCGAGTCGAAGTGCGGCGCGCGTTGCTGCGCAAACTTCTGGAGATGCTCACGCCCGCCGACTTGTCGTACGTCGACGTCGCCGCGGACTTCCTGCTCACGGACTATCGCACCCGCATCAAGACCGATCCGAATCAGCCCGACCCCGACCCCGAAGAAGCCATGGGGCAGGAGTCGGCGACGCAGCAAGTGCCGGCGTCGTCTCCCGATCGCGCCGCGGGGCTGCCCCAACTCCGCTCGGTGCCGGAGCAACTGCTTGCTGCGGCGCGAACATATCAGGCCCAGTGGATCGCGTTGGCTCAACGCGGCTGGCTGGCCGATCCCGCGTTCATGAGCGTGGCCGACGTGATGCGAGTCCGCGACGCGAGGCTCGCGGCGTGCGAGACTGATCTGCAGCGTTTCGTCGTCGAGCAGAACGCGATCATCGAGTTGCAAGCTCGCGTGGTCGTCACGGACAATCGCGCATCGAAGGATCAGGCCCGATTGGTCCTCGAGGCCTGGCGGCGCGACGCGTCCGCCGCGCTGCACGTCTTTGATCAGATCGCGGCGGGTGAATTGGCCCAGGCGCGGCTCTGGGCGCTGCGGTTGGGCGGCTCGCTCGACGTGCAGGGGTCGCCGACGCCCGGCGGGGTGTTGGTCGAACCCGGCACGCTGCCGCCCTCGGGCGCGGCGACATCCACGGGAGGCAGCGCTGGATCATGAAACGCATGTGCTCCAACCTGGGATCGCTTGCCGGCCTTGCTTTGGGCGCGTGTTGCGTCGTTGCCGCCCAGCCGCCTGCAAGCGAGCGGACCAACGACCTCGCGCTGAGTCAATTGCCGGCGCCGCCAGTGCCGGAAGCCACTCGAGAAGGCTTGGAACATGTTGCGAAGTGGGAGGCGCGGCTTGCGGCCCTTTCACCGGGCGATCCGGAGACGTATCTGCTGCTGGGCGAAGAAGTGCTCGACCAAGCGGACCAGCCTGAATCAAGACGGCTCGCCATCGAGCTGCTGGTGCGGGCGTTTGATATTGCACGGGCAAGCGACGCATCGAGCCCGATCGCGACGAGTGCGTGCCTCGCGTTGGTGGATGCGGCGGCCACTCGAAGCGAGCGGCAGCGGCTGCGCTCGCTCGCGGGCGCGCTCGCGCCACGCTCATCCCTGACCGCTTCGGCACCGCTGCACGCAGAGTCCCCCGAGTACCTCGCGTCGGCGGCGATGGGCCTCGCGCGTGCCGGCTTTGGCTTTCAATCTCGCGCAACGCTTCGCAAGCCGGAGGCGCTCCAAACCGTGCGTTCGATCGATGGATTGCTGACGCGCATGGGCGTGCCAGGCGGAGCGGATGCATACGAACGTGAAGCGCGGCGATGGCCCTGCATGGAGTGTGGCAATCGGGGCGTGACGAGGCGCCGCGATGGCGTGGCTCGCGAGTGCGGTAATTGCGGCGGCACGCCAGGCCCTGATTGGACGCTTGGTCAGACGCTTGCGTCGCTGCGCGGGGAGCTGTGGCTGCTGCGTGATGAGCAACAGGCGTGGTCGCTCCAATCGATGCTGGACGACGGTCGCCCGGCGGAACTGGTCGATCCGGGGCTGGTTGCGCGGATGTTTCGCGTGGACTCGACTCGTGCATACTGGCGGGGCGGCGCGTGGCGCACGAATCCCGATGGCACCGACGCTGCGAGCACGACGGGTCCTTCGCCTCAGTTGCCCGCGATGCGGATTGACCCATCCAAGCGCGAGCAGCTCGAGACGCCTGAGCAGCCTGCGGGCACGCCTCCACCCTCGAGCCCGCCCGCCGCGCCCCCGCCCGTGCCTCCGACGCAATTGCCTGGCCCGCTCCCCGGGCTCAATCCGTTGCCCATGCCGCCCCTTCCGATCACGCTGCCTCGCAACCCGAGCACCAATCCGAGCGAGGACCCACTGCCCACCGAGCCCAAGTGATCGCTTCAGTGTTGGGAGTCGAGATCAGAGTCCGACCAGCTTGGCCCCGATCAGCACCGCTTGATTCGCATCCGCCGCATAGGCGTCGGCGCCGATCTCGTTCCATGTGTGGGTCGAGCATCCGAAGGCGGGGCCGCCCACGAGGACCTTCACAGTCGCGCCGCGCGGCGTGCTGCGAATCGCGGCGATCGTGTCCTCCGCGGCGCGAAGCTGCGTGGGCAAGTACGCGGAGAGGCAGATGAGGTCGGCGTCGAAGTGATCGACTGCCTGGGCGAGGTCGGCGGTGGGCACGTTGGCACCGAGGTAGATCGCACGCCACCCGGCCATTTCGAAGTAGTCCGAGACCATCCGTACGCCGATGTCGTGGGCGTTGCCCTCAACGCTCGCGGCGGCGACGGTCTTGCCGTTGCGCGGCGCGCGGGAGAGAAACGGGTACAGCTGCCCGATGGTGAGCTGGGTGGTCGCTGAGACGAAGTGCTCCTCCGCGACGGTCAGGTCGTTGAGGTGCCAGAGCCGCCCGACCTCGCGCTGCACGGGCAGGAGCACGAGTTCGTAGGCGTCGCGCACGGTGATCTTGTCGGTTCGCACCGCTTCCAGCACAAGGTGCGAGGCGGTGAAGCGTTCGCCCTCGAGCGCCGCGAGCAGGTATCGCGCGGCGAGGTCGCCCTGAGGCGTGTGCACCGAGAGGTTGGTGGGGGGCGTGACGGATCCGGCGTAGAGGGACTTCCCGGCGGACTGCAGGTATTGCTGGACAAGCCCGTTGTCCTCTTCGGGGATGAATCGTTCGAGCGACTCGCCCAGCATGTCGAGGCTTCGAGCCAAGTCGTCCTTGGGCACGCCTCGGCTTTCAAACGCGACGCGCGACCAGGCGATCTGATCCACGAAGACCTGAGGCGAACCCGCGGCGATCGCGCTGGCCAGGTCGGCGATGCGGCCCGCGTAGTTCTCCTTCCAACGGTCGAAGGCCATCGGGTTGTAGCGATGCGCGATGTCGGGCCAGCGTTCGATCAGGTTGGTCGATGCGTCCGAGGCGATCTGGTCGACCGATGCCACCAGCAGCTGCGCGACGAACCGGCGCTCGTCCAGCGAGGGCGGCGGATCGTGGGGATGTTCGTGCTTTGCGGAGGGCATCGGAACAACATCGGACTTCCAACCCCAAACGATATCAGCCCGATCTCGGTTTCATAGCCCTTGTTTCTTCGGGTTTTGCAACCCGCTATCCCCGGGCATGGGTGATTGGGGGTTTGCCGGGGCTCCAATAATCCGGCATGGCATTCCAGACGGGGAAACTCCAGAGTCGTGCGAAGGTCCAGTCTCGCAAGGCGGACGAAGATGATGGTGCTTCGGCCAAACGCATCAAGCTCATGGTCGTCGGTGGGTTGGTGGGCCTGCTGCTGCTGGTGATTGTGGCGGGATCGCTGATGTCCGGCTCGGGCGGTGGGGCGACGCCAGCCACGAATACCGGGACGGCCCCGCCGGTCGCCCAGACGCCAGCGGAATCGTCCAAACCGCCCGAGGGCGAAGCTCGGCTCGTGGTCTCGATCTTGGCCAACGACCCAAGTGGCAATCGACTCACCTTCGGCCCGAAACTGCCGTTCGCGATCCCTGCGATGGGCACGGTCGACATCGACGGCGGGCGGGTCGCTGGCGGGCAGCATCGCTGGGATCGGACCGATCCGCAGAACGGGGCGGGCGTGCAGATGCTCATCGAGCCCGACACCGCGGCGACATGGGTGCGGGTCGAGATTGATGCGCCCACCAGGCGGAGCCTTCTGGGCCGCACGGTGGACATGGCCGAGCGGCTCGTGCCGCCGATGTTGATGGCGGATGCGGAGCAGATCGGTGCGGCGGGGTTCGTGTACGAGGATTCAAGCGAGCGTGCGTTCGCGCTAGAAACGGTGGTCGGCCTGCGCGGGTTGGAGCAAGCCCCCAAACTCAGCGCGACTCGCAACGATCAGAAGATGTGGCTGCTCTTCCGCGTGACAAAGGGTGCACAGATCCGCAGCCTGCACTACGGGCGGCGGAAGATTCTGGAATGGGAACAGCCGGTGCTGGTGCAGTGAAAACCGCACGGCGTAAGCCGTCGGACGCGCGTGGTACTTCGCACGGGAGCATAGAGACTGCCGCTGGGGGCTTGTGCCCATCGGTTCTTAGACGCGGACCATCGCGGCGTACTCGGCAAAGCGCTTGTCGAGATCGGCTCGGCTGAGTTTGACGAGGCGATCGAGGCTGAAGCTCTCGACGGTGAAGCTGGCGGTGACGGTGCCGTAGACCAAGGCCTTGCGGACGTGCTCGAACGAGCCGAGGTCGGCTTTGGTGGTGACGCCGGTCGCGGCAAGGCTGCCCATCATGCCGCCAGCGAAGCTGTCGCCCGCGCCGGTGGGATCGATGACGGTTTCGGTGGGGTATGCGGGCAGGGCGGCGATCCCGTCGCGGTGGACGAGAATGCAGCCGTGCTCGCCCTTCTTGACGACGACAAAGCGCGGGCCCATTTCGAGGATGTGACGCGCGGCGGTGACAGGGTTCTTCTTGCCCGTCAGCAGTTCGGCTTCGTCGTTGTTGAGCGCAAGGCCGTCGACGTTGCGGAGCAGGACCAAGAGATCAGACTTGGCGATGTTGATCCACAGGTCCATCGTGTCGGCGACGGTCAGTTGGCGCTTGGGAAAGCTGGAGAGGAAACTGAGCTGCACGCCCGGGTGTGTGTTGCCCAGGAAGACCAGGCCGGAGTCGGCGAAGGAGCCGGGCACAGTCGGCGGGGCTTCTTCGAGCACGCCCAGGTGCGTAAAGAGCGTCTCACGCTGGACCATGTTCTCGTGATACTTGCCGCCCCAGGCGAATGTCTTGCTGTTGGGGCGGATCTCCAGGCCAGCGAGGTCGATCTTGCCGAAGTGGCCCAGGGTCTTCCGGAAGCTGTCGGGCAGGTCGCCCCCGGCGGCGGCGACGAGGCGGACGGGGCCAAAGAAGCTCGCCGCGGCGGCGAAGTAGGTCGCCGAACCGCCCAGAATCCGCTCAGCTTTGGCGGCAGGTGTGTGGACGGTATCGATGCCGATGGTGCCGGTGACGACGAGGGACGTTGGGGTGGAATTGGCCATGGGAGCCGAGGGTAGGGGCGTGGGGGTGAATTTGCCGGTCGAATGCTGGCAGAAGGCTGAAACCGGGCGGGAATTGGTCGGTATAACTGGTACGTGGGCGTGACGCGAGCCGACGATCCTTGGGGGCGGGGCGTCCGTACGGTTGGTGGTCGCGAGTTGAAGCCACAGGCACAGGCCTTCGGGAGCACGCATGGACCTGGTACGCAATGTCGTGAAGTCCGCCGGGCGTCGGTTGTTTGTCAACGACCTGTTCCAGGCGTTGGCGGTTTGCCTGTGCATTGCGATCGGCGTGCTGCTGGTGACGCGGCTTGTCGAGCGTGTGCTGGGGCTGACGACATTCTTTGGTCCGTTGTGGCAGTGGATATTCATCGGCGCTGGCGGAGCGGTCGTGATCGCGGCGATCACGTGGGCGACGGTCATTCGCCGTCGCACGATGCAGGTGGCTCAGGAAGTGGACGAACGCGCGGACCTGCGCGAGTCGCTGAGCACAGCTTTGGCGCTGGAGAAGGACATCCGAGCGCAGCAGCCTTGGGCGGTCGCGATGGCCGAGACGGCGACTGCCGCCGCGTCGCGGGTGAAGGTGCCTTTGGTGGTGCCGTATCAGTTGCCTGCCGCGTGGCCCGCGCCGATTCTGGCTGGTGTTGCGATGGCCGTGATCTGGTACGCGGTGCCGAACTTTGACTTGCTGAATCACGACAAGCCTCGGCTTGCGAAGAAGGAGAAGGAACGGGAGGTTCTGACCGTCAAGACCGAACTGGCCAAGGACAAGGAGAAGCTCAACGAACTGCTGTCGAAGGCCAAGGTCGAGATGATGGACGGCAAGGGTGACGAGCAAATCCCAGAGCAGAGCCAGAAGGAGAACGATCCCGAGGCAATCAAGCGGGCGGCAATTCGGGAGCTCACGGACCTGACCAACAAGCTCGAGGATGCGAAGGTTTCCGAGAAGGCGATGCAGAGCGAGGCCATCAAGGATGCCATGGAGCAGCTCAAGCAGCCCGGCCCGGGTCCGCTCAATGAGTTTGCCAAGAGCCTGCAGAAGGGCGACTTCAGCAAGGCTCAGGACGCGATGGAGCAGATCACCAAGGACCTCGCGAACAACAAGATGAGCGCGGAGGACAAGGCCAAGCTCAAGGAACAGCTCGACAAGATGGGCGAGCAGCTTAAGGAACTCGCCAAGGACCAGAAGCAACTCGAGAAGAAGCTGCAGGATGCGGGGCTTGATAAGAAGACCGCCGAGAAGCTGGCGAAGGCCGCCAGCGATCCGGCGAAGCTGCAGGAAGAAATCAGCAAGATGCCGGGCCTCAACCCGGAGATGAAGAACGAGATGATGAAGATGGCTCGGGCGGCGCAGCAGGCTGGCGAAAAGTGCGACCAGATGGGCGAATCGATGAGCAAGATGTCCGAGGGGATGTCGCAGGAAGGCCTGAGCCAGCAGGGTTCGGAGGCCGGCGATCAGCTCCAGCAGTCGCTCTCCGAGGGCGAGATGATGCAGAACGACATGGAGAACCTCGAGGCCGCTATGGACGAGGCCAAGGACCAACTGTCCAAGCTTGGCCAGGACATGCAGAAGATGGGCAAGAAGGGCGGCAAGGACGGCAAGCCCGGCCAGTGCGATGGCGAAGGCGAAAGCGAAGGCAACGGCAAGCTGGGCGACTGGCGCGCTGGCGACAGCAGCAAGCAAGGCCAGGGGAGCGGCGGACCTGGACAAGGCGAAGGCGCTGATGGACCGCAGAGCCAGGAGACCGACTACGTCCTTGAAAAGAAGAAGGCCGACGTCAAGACCCGCAAGGGTCCGATCATCGGCAGCCGCCTCGTGTATGGCGAGCAGGTGAAGGGCGAGGCTCTCGCGGAGTTTGGCGAGGCTGTCTCCGCGGGCGAACAGACCATGAGCGAAGGCATAGAAGGCATGCGCGTGCCGCGAGAACTCGAAGGCGCGGTGAAGCAGTACTTCGGACGCCTCAAGAGCAAGGCCGACGAGGCGAAGAAGAAGTAAGCACTAGGAACCGAGGGGCGCAAGCCCCCGGCCGACTCATCTGCGATGCACGAACCTTCAACGATCTTCGCCGGAGGCTTGCGCCCCGCAGCACTTACACGGCGAGCGGTGCTCGCGAGTCTTGCTGGATTCGCGCTCGCGGCTTGCTCACGCCGCGAAGGGAGCGGGGCTCCTCACGACACTGTCACCCTCTACACCAGCGCGGACGCGTTCCTCGCGCAAGCCATCGTCGATGCGGCGAAAGCAGCGACGGGCTTGGATGTGCGGCTTGTGGGCGACACCGAAGCGACCAAGACGATGGGCCTGGTGCAACGCCTGATGGCGGAGAAAGACCGCCCGATTGCGGATGTGTGGTGGTCTTCCGAAGCGCTGGGCACGATCGGACTGGCGCGGCTAGGGCTGCTGCAGCCGTGGACGCCCGCTGCGCTTGCGAACGAGTTTGGCGGATCGTGGCCGCAGGGGCTTTCGGGCCGCTCACCTGCGCATGCCAGCGATGCGCCCGCTTCGTGGTATGGGGTGGCGCAGCGGGCTCGCGTGATCGCGTTCAACACGCGGCGCGTGACCAATGAAGTGCCGCGATCGCTCGAAGCACTCTGCGAAGCGCGATGGAAAGGCCGCGTGGGCCTCGCACGCCCGCAGTTTGGCACGACGCGGTCGCACATCGCCGCCCATGTCACGCTCAGCGGCGAGGGGGCGGTGCGGGCGTGGCTGGAGCGATTCAAGGCCAACCAGCCACGCATCTATGAAGGCAACTCCGCGGCGGTCGCGGGCCTCGCGGTGGGGGAGGTGGATGTGTGCCTGACCGACACGGACGATGTGTGGGTGGGGCAGGCGCAGGCGTGGCCTGTGGACCTTGTGTATGAGGGAGCGGATGAGCAGGCTGGGGGCGACGCGACCAAGCGCCTTCCATCGCGCGGCGCGATCGTGATTCCGAACACCGTTGCGATCATCGCTGGGTGTCCCAATCCCAGTGGTGCCCAACGACTCGCCGACTTCCTCGTGAGCGAGGAGGCAGAGCGATTGATGGCGCAGTCGGACAGCCGCAACGTGCCGATACGCGTACCACTGGCGACGCGGATGCGAGCGATTGACCCGCGATTGGCGATGAGCGAAGGCGCACCTGTTCGCTGGGACATGATGGAGGCCTCGACAGAGATGGCTGACAGACTGATCGCCGAGTTTTTTCCCATTTGATCCAGCCTCTCGCCGTGACCGCGATTCCATGCACTGCCTCAATCGGAGGGGTTGATTGGCTTCTAGTTCCGATAACAATTTAGGTGAACGGATCTCAGTTTCTCTCGCAGGCTCTTGGCGCGTGTTCCGCTTTCCAGTATGCTGATTTATGGACGCGGCCTGCCGTGATGCCGCGTTCGTTTCTCGGTCTTTCGAAAGGGGAATTGCATGCTGCGTGGAGTGTTGTTCAGCGTCATCGGCGCCGCGTTGGGTGGGGTGCTGTGGACCGTCATCGCCTACTTCACCGGGTACGAAATTGGCTTCGTCGCGTGGGCCGTCGGAGCGGCGGCTGGCATTGGCATGGCGGTGGGGGCCAAGGACGACACGGATGTGACTACGGGCGTGCTGGCGGCGGTCTTCGCGGTGGTGTCGATTCTGACCGCCAAGTACGCAACGGTGCGGATCGTGATGGACAAGATGGTCGAGCAGGCCATCACGACGCACACCATGACGGATGAAGATGTGCAGGTGTACATCGCGGACCAGATCGTCGATGAGCGGACAGCGTCGGGGCGGACGATTGCATGGCCCGACGGCATCGGTTCCAAGGAAGAAGCGCTGGAACTGGCGCACTACCCCAAGGACATCGCCGACGACGCGAGCGGCCGCTGGAAGGGCATGTCGCCCGAGGATCAGCAGGCGTATAAGGCGAGCGTGAGGGCGCATCAGGAGCATGAGATGCGCAACTTTGCAAGCGGCGTGGGGGCGACGGAGATCTACTCGGAGATGTTCGGCATCTTCGACATCCTGTGGATGATCCTCGCGATCGCGAGCGCGTGGAAGATCGGCTCGGGCTCGGGCGAGGATGATTGATCGACCGGCGTCTGATGCAGACGCGTCACGATTTGGGAGCACGTGCGAAGAATCGGCATGTTTCAGAGCCTCCGCCGGGCCATGCTGTTGCCTAGCGTCAACGCCCTTCGAGGCGTTGAAGTGTCGTTTCGTGATTGGCTGCTTGATGCGGCGGGGCGGCGCGGGCGGCTTTTGCGTTGGACGGTCTGCGGCGTCGTGGGGATGTTGGTCGCATGCGGGTGGTTGATCGGACTGGCCATTGTTGAAGTCACCGAGTGGTTTGAGTACTCGTTCTCGAAGATCGAGATTCAGGACCATATCTCGGGCGATCAGTGGAACGACTCGAATCTCGCTTGGGGCGTCGCGGGGTTGCTGCTGGTGCTGGTGCCGGTGGTGATTTATCCGTTGCTCGCTCGCAGGGCGGCCAGGCGGGTGCTGATGCGGCGGCATGAGTGTCCGCGATGCCGGCATGACGTTCGAGGGACGCCTGTGGCGAGTGCGGACGAGGGTGCCGGCACGCTCGCGTGCACGGAGTGCGGCTATGCCGTGCGAGCGAGAGCGGCGTGGAACGAAGTCGCGATTGTCGGGGATCGCTCGACGTTTCAGCCAGCGACAGGCTTGATCAAGCCGTTGCTTTCGCGCCGAGCCACACGCGTCCTGATTGCGTGCGGCGCGACGTTGCTCGCGCTGGGCGTGCTGATACCGGCTGGCTACTGGGGCCTCCGTGAGTATCGGATTCGCAAGTGGGCCAGGCAGGCGGCCGCCGCGCCGAGTTATGTGGATCAGATCGACTCGCTGATCGCGCAGTCGTTCTCGCGAAATCCCCCCGACATCGATCCAGACCAGCCGACATTCTGGACCGAGTTGTTGATGCTGCGGCGGGATATCGAGGATGCACAGCGAATCGCGCGAGATCGTGACAAGCCTGCGGATGAATCGCTCGCTTCCCGCTTCTTTCCAGACGTGTCGCAGGTCGGCGAATCCATTCCTGATAGTGCTTCTGAAGCGGATCGTGACCTGCTGCTCGCGGAGCAGCGGTCGGCCCGTCGAATCTACGACGATCTTGCGAAGACAGATGTGATCGCTCGTATCGACGGGTTGGGTTTTTTGTCGCTGCGGCCGGTGCCGAGTGCTCGCGATGTGGGTGTGGATGCTGCTGCGAAGTTTGGTGCGGCGAGTTCGGTGATTCGGCTGAATCGTGCTCGGGCGGCTGTCTCGCTCAGCCAAGGAGAACCGGACGGGGCCGTGCGAGCATGGCGTGCCTCGCTGCAGGTTTCTCATCGCATCGCCTCGTATCCGACGTTTCTCGCGAAGCTCGTATCCCTCGCAACTTACGGCGCGACTTATTCGGCGATTCGGATGTCCAGTCGTGAGTTACAGAATCAAGCGAGGCTCGATGAGTGTGTCCGCATGATTCGGGAGACGGACGCGGCGGAATCTCTCGAATCTACGCTCTGGATAGAGCGGGCGAGCATCAAAGAAAGCGTCGCGAAGTTCTTCATGAGCGAAGGGCCGCGCGATCCGGATGCGACGATCGTGCCGATCTCGATGTTTGGCTCAGTAGAGGGACGCATCGGTGCATTCGCGGAAAACATCGAGGCTATTGATGCGTTCTACGACGACCTTGCGCGTTATGCCGAGTCGCCTAGTTGGCCAACGGCGTCTGGCGAGGCACTCAGAGGTGGCCAGTTCAAGTCGTCCGCGGATGCGGGGTTGATGATCGTCGAACTGCTCAACTCCTCGGGAGGCTTGGTTGATCTATGGTCCATCATGCGACCGCTGGAGCGTGACGGAACGCTGGTCATGCTTGCCATCGAACGTCACCGCATGCGAGTGGGTCGTCTGCCTTCCAGTCTGGACGAACTCGTGCCAATCGACATCGCTGAGTTGCCCCTCGATCCGTGGTCGGGCAAGCCATTTGTGTATCGCCAGCGCTCAGAGCAGGAAGTGAAGGACAATCCGAAGGGGTGGCCATACGTGCTGTACTCCGTCGGGCCTGATCGCGTCGACAACGGCGGCGAGGCATGGGCCCAAGGGAATCCGCTCGCAACGACGGCACCGAAAGGCATGGACAACGTGATCACGACGCTGCCAAAGTGATTGCGTTGCCATGAAGTTCGCTCGGCTCGAAGATCCGAGGTGCCCGAGGCAGTGCTTATCCCGCCCGCAGCCCCGCGCTCACGCCGCCCACGTCCGCAAGCTGCTGATACCCCGGCAGCGTCGCGCCGTCGTTGAAGTGGGCCAGAATCCAATCCAGTCGGCGTTGCTGGAACAGCGATGCGAACAACTCCACGCTGGGCATGTGGTAGCGTGTGCCGGCACCCGCCTGCAACTCCACGATCGCTCGTTTGGCCGCTTCGATGCCCACGTCATTGCGATATGGGCGAAAGCTGGTCATCGCGTCGAAGGAATCGATCACGCTGAAGACCCTCGCCGCGAGCGGAATCTGGTCGCCTCGCAGGCCGTCGGGGTAGCCCAGGCCGTCTTCGCGTTCGTGGTGGCTGCGAATCAGTTGCAGGATGAACGGGTCTTCCTCGCTCATGGCGCGGACGTGCTGTTCGCCCAGCACGGGGTGCTGCTTGATGATTGCGAACTCCTCGTCCGTCAGTTTGCCCGGCTTGGCGAGGATCTCGGTTGGGATGTCGATCTTGCCCAGGTCGTGCAACGCCGCGGCGATGCCCAGGCGATCCACCTCGTCGTGCTTGAGGCCCAGTTCCTCGGCAACGGTGCGAGCGTATAGAACCACGCGCCAGGTGTGGGCCGCCGTGGCGTGGTCCTTGAGTTCGAGCACGCGGACCATTGCTTGTGCGATCGCGGGGGACATGCGGGGAGTCTACGAACCGGAAGCGTCAGCGCCCGGGCACGGCGCAGCGACCGGTGTCGCAGTCGCTGCGACCTGTCAGCCGAAGGCGATACTTCGCGAAAACGCGATAGCCCGCGTCGCAGACCCATCGCAGCACGGGCCAGCCTGTCCACGCGAGAGCCCAGCCGTGGCCGACCGCCCCGTAGGCTCTGCGGAAGACTTCCATACCAGTGATCAGCCTGCCGTCGGGCAGGACGCCGTGGATCGTGCCCATGACGGCGTCCATGGTGGTACCGAATCGGCTGGCGTCGAAGCCCGGCGCGGCGATGTCGATGATCGCGAGGCCGCCCCGCCCCTTGTCGAGCTTGGCCATGAGGTTCGCCTCGCGCTTGCAGAGCGGGCAGAGGCCGTCGATGAGGATGGTGAACTCGGGTTGCACACTGATGAGTTCGCAGGCGCGGCGTTCGGGGATTCGCCCCATAAACACGCAGCCCGATCGTCAGGGAGGGCATTGAGG
The DNA here is from genome assembly GCA_022843045.1 of Phycisphaerales bacterium. Classification (GTDB taxonomy): domain Bacteria; phylum Planctomycetota; class Phycisphaerae; order Phycisphaerales; family UBA1924; genus BJHL01. Next base: position 16,364 of record JALHOJ010000030.1, on the reverse strand, counting down.
GGCTGACGGGCAAGTTGCAGACTGATGCTGGACGAGCACGCTCCTCCAGCCGATACACACCGCATGACCGACGCTGTTTCATCCATTCAGCAAGCCACGGTGCGTTCGCAGATCGACGTCGCCGTCGCGAAGAAGGCGATGGACGCCCAGCGAGCCACGGGCGACGCGGCGATCGCGCTGCTGCAATCCGCGGCGGATGTCGCGAAGCAGACCAACGCTCAGGGCGCGGCCCGCGGAGCGGTGGGGGGCGTGGATACGTACGCCTGATGGTCGCAGGCATGCAGCCCGACCGTCATGAAGGGCTTCCTTCTCGATCACCAATCCAAGTTCACTTCGCGATTTTCGCCACCAGCCGCCATGCGTCGTGGGGGGTGAGTTGTCGACCCGTGCGGGCGTTGAACGCGCTCACGATGTTGTCGAACCTTGCGTCGTAGAGCAATTGGTCGCGCTGGCCGATGGTGCCGCAGGCCGCGATCAAAAGATCGGCGAGGGTCCGCTCCTCTTCGTCGGTCACTTTGACCGCCGCGGAGACGGCCCTCCCGAGACGCGGCAGTTTGTTCGCCTTGCGGAGATTCTGGAGGCGCCGCATCACGCCTGCGCGGTCGGGCCGGCTGGGCGGGAGGGCTTCGTAGACGCGCTCGAACTCGTCGGTGTAGGCGAGATCATCGAGCGTGCGGCCGACACGGACGTAGGCGTCGATCAATGCAGCATCGAACGCCTGCTGAGGCGTCTGCTCGGGCCCGACCTGTCCAAACAAACTCTCCAACGCACTGCCTTTCACTTTCGCAGTTTCGCACCGCCGCACTGTCGGATTACTTGAGCCCCTTCCACTCCGCGATCCAAAGTTGGCTGCTCGGCCGCGCTTCGCCTTCGATCTTCTCTCCTCGCTGGCTGGTCCAGATAAGCCACTTGCCGTCGGCACTGAATGCTGGGAGCACGTCCGCGCCAGGGGCGTGGGTGATGCGGGTGTGAGGGGTGAGGGCGGAAGCGTCCTCGGTTGCTGGCATCGTCGGTTCGCTCGCGTTCGCGACTGGGTCCGTTGCTGGGGCGGCGGGCGCTGGCATCGTCCGCATCCCCTTCCAATCCAGCGTCGCGGCGAAGACTTCGTAGTTGGTGTGGCCGGCTTCGCTGCTGGCGTAGACGAGGTACTCGCCGCTGGGGTGCCAGTAGGGGGCCCAGTTCACGTGTTCGTTGCTGGTGATCTGCCACTCGCGCTCGATGCCGACGGGGACTTGAATGCCATCCGCGCCGACTTCGAAGCGGAGGTCGGCGACGAAGAGCTGCAGCAGGTCGTTGCCCGTGCGATCGCTGCGATAGCAGATGCTGCGGCCGTCTGGCGAGAAGAAGGGCCCGCCGTCGTAGCCCGGCGCGACGACCAACGCGTGTTGACGCTCGGTCTTCGTGTCATAGACGTAGATGTTGCCGTCGGGCTTGCCTTCGGGGGAGTTCTCCTCGACATGGGTGTACAGCACGAAGCGGCCGGACTTGTCGTATGAGCACTCGGCGTCGTACTTGGGACGTGAGAACATCACCGTGAGCGGGTTGTTCTTCATCACGCCCCGCACCGCGCCGTCGACGAGCGCGGGGGTCTTCTCGGCGGAGAGTGCGTCGCCCTTGCCGTCCTTGGGCAGGCCCTTGTCCAGCGAACGCGTGATCGCGGCCCGAGTCTTGCCTTCGGAACGGACCGTCACGATCTCCATCTCATCGGGGAACATCCACACATACCGGCGCGAACCGACCTGGAAGCCGGACTTCTGCTCGTCGGCGGGACGAGCGACGGTCGAGGCCATCAGGATCGCGCCGGGCTGTACAGGATGGAACCAGCCGCACGTGTTCGCGCTGCCAGCGGGGGAGACGCGTTCGAGGTTCGAGAGGGCGAAGTGGGTCGGGCCGCCTTCCTTTGCCGCAGCGTTACCCGCCGGTGACTCGCCGGGCAGTGCGCGGTCGAGTTTCGCGACGAACATCGCGTAGAACGGGTCGGCCTCGCCTTCGCCCTCCTTGGGGCGGGAGATGGCCTGGAAGATCACCCAATCGCCGCTTGGGTCGAAGTAGGACTCGCCGGCCTTGACGAACTGCTGCGGAAACGTCAGTTGGCGGGGCGTGCCAAGGTAGACGCTCTCGCTCGCTCGCCACACATCCGGGTTTGCCGCTTCGGTCGCCGCCCCGCCGGGCTGCCCGAGACCCACCATCGCCATCGCCAGGAGAATCATGCTCATGCCCCATCGTACTGCGGCCCGGCCCAGCCATCCAAAGTCGGCTCGTACGCTTGACCCCTATGGCCACCCCCCAGTCGACGCCCGCGCCCGCCACCTCCCTCAAAGACCTCACCCAGACGATGCTCGCCGCGGAGGCGAAGTTGCGGCTTGGGGGCGGGCAGACGGCGATTGATCGTCAGCACGAGAAGGGGCGGCTCACGGCGCGGGAGCGGATTGCGCTGCTCGTGGACAAGGCATCGGGCACTGGGCATCAGGCATTGGGGAATGCTGGGAGCTCCCCAGCGCCTTCCCCAATGCCCAACTTCCAGGAACTCGGCCTCTGGGCCGCCCACGACATGTACAAGGAATACGGCGGCGCGCCCGCGGCGGGCGTGGTGACGGGCATCGGCCTCGTGCATGGCCGTCGCTGCATGATCATTGCGAACGACGCGACGGTGAAAGCGGGCGCGTTCTTTCCGATGACCTGCAAGAAGATCATCCGGGCGCAGCAGATCGCGATGATGGGGCGGCTGCCGCTGATCTACTTGGTCGACAGCGCGGGCGTCTTCCTTCCAATGCAGGAGGATGTCTTCCCCGACACCGACGACTTCGGACGCATCTTCCGGCACAACGCCGTGATCAGCGCGATGGGCATTCCGCAGATCGCGGCGATCATGGGGTATTGCGTGGCGGGGGGCGGGTACTTGCCCGTGTTGTGCGACACGCTGATCATGACCGAGGGCAGCGGGCTATACCTCGCCGGGCCGGCGCTGGTGAAGGCGGCGATCGGACAGGAAGTGACGGACGAAGAACTAGGCGGTGCGGCGATGCACGCGAGCACGTCTGGAACGATTGACTTCAAGGAGAAGAGCGACGAGGACGCGATTGCGCGTGTTCGTAGCCTTGTAAGCAAGTACCCGTCGCAACAGATTGCCGCGTCCTTGCGGTTGCTCTTGCGCACAAGAACGACCGTCTCGTTGCTGTCGATGCCTTCGTACATCCCAGCGGATCCTCCGATTACCAGCGATCCCGAATTCAACATGAAGATCGAAAAGTTGATCGATGATACGGAGACCGGCTTCAACAAGTATGACGCTGCGAAGGCAAAGCTTGTGCTCGACAATGCGAAGCTCGTTGAACTCATGAATTCTCTCGGTGGCAATCTCACCTTCAACGAAAGCACACCTACGACTAAGCAACCATTCCAACCAGGAGAAGGAGTCTACGAATCGTTTACCGAGAAACCCGGCTCCCAATACGACGTCCGCGACATCATTGAGACGCTCGTTGACAGCACACTTCGATGTTCCGGGCTCCGAATCGGCGCGGACAGCCAGAGCACTCAGGAGCGACTCGCACCAGACTTCGACGAATACAAGGCCGACTACGGCCAGTCCATCGTCTGCGGCTACGCCAAGATCGGCGGCCACTCGTGCGGCATCGTCGCCAACCAGAAAAAACTCGTCATGCGCACCTTGCCGGGCGGGAAGGCTGGGCCGACCAAGGCCGTACAAATGCCGGCGGTGATCTACGACGACAGCGCGGACAAGGCCGCTCGGTTCATCATGGATTGCAATCAGCGGAAGATTCCCATCATCTTCCTGCACGACACGACCGGCTTCATGGTCGGTCGCGACAGCGAGCAGGGCGGCATCATCAAGGCGGGGGCGAAGATGGTCAACGCGATGGCGAATTGCGTGGTGCCCAAGATCGTCGTGATCACCGGTGGCAGCTACGGCGCGGGCAATTACGCGATGTGCGGGCGGGCGTTTGATCAGTTCCTGGCGTTTGCGTGGCCCAGCGCGAAGTACGCCGTAATGGGCGCCAATCAGGCCACGGGCGTGCTGACGCAGATCGAAGAAGCCAGCCGCAAACGCAAGGGCGAAACCATCGATGCCGAGGCCCACGCGAAGATCTACGGCGCGATCCACGCGGCGTACACCGAGCAAGCCGCGATCACGCACGCCGCGGCCCGAGGCTGGGTGGACCGCCTGATTGAGCCGCACAAGACGCGGGACGAACTGATCGCGGCGCTGGAGGCGGCGAATCAGGGGTGGGATTATTCGGCGGAGTTCAAGACGGGGGTTTTGCAGGTGTGATTGCACTCGCGTCCGAACGCCGGGGCTGAGGAGCAAGGCGACGAAGCCCCGGGTCCGATCCGTCGCGACGCGTACGATCATTCATGCCCGCTCCCGCGTGGTCAGCATGGGTGCACCTGATGTGCTCGACCCGAGGTGCGTGGCTGCCAGGCGACCCCCGAGGCTTCCGCGATCACGATCATCGCATTCACTCTTCGGGCGACTATCGCAGCCCTCCGCCATCTGGAGAACACGCACGCCTCCATCGATATGCACGCGACATCACCAAGAAGTTCGTGCAGTTCACTCCCGAGCAAAGAAGTCGGACTGCGCGGGCCATCATGCAGAAGTTGGATTTGATGCAGGCTCAGTGGCGTGTGCTCGCCGTGGGGGCGACGCATGTTCACCTGCTTGCATGCATCGATTCAAGGCACGCCAAGCGTGAGTTCGGTCGGATCAAGCAGTTCGCCTCGCACACTCTGCGTGACGAACTTCCGGGCACTCTCTGGGGAGAAGGCTGCCTTCCCCTCCGGGTCAAGAACGAACAGCACTATCGCAGCATCGTGAACTACATCCTCGCTCACGAGGCGGAAGGAGCGTGCGTCATGGAGCATCCTGCCATCGTTGAGCGACGAGAGCAGTTGGAAGCTCGATCCGCGTCACATGCGCGATGACCCGGGGCTTCGTCGCTTTGCTCCTCAGCCCCGGCGTCTGTGTCAGATGTCGCGGTTTTCGATAAGCCTCCGATACGCCTCCACCGCCATCAAATCACACCGCTCATTCTCCGGATGCTCGCTATGGCCCTTGATCCAGTGAAACCGGATGTCGTGCCGCCCGCGCAGTTCGTCCAGAATCTCCCACAGGTCCTGGTTCTTGACCGGCTTCTTTGCCGCGGTCTTCCAGCCGCGCTGCTTCCATTGGTCCATCCACTCCTTGAGTCCCTCGAGCACGTACTTGCTATCGCTGGTAAGCTCGACCCGGCTGGGCGACTTGAGCGCGGCGAGACCCTCGATCACGGCGCGGAGTTCCATGCGGTTGTTGGTGGTTTCTGGCTCGGCCCCGCTCGCCTCGCGGGCCTTGCCGCTCGCCGGGTGCTTGAGGATGTACGCCCAGCCGCCCGGCCCAGGGTTGCCGGAGCAGGCGCCGTCGGTAAAGAGATAGACGTGAGGCAGCGGATTGGACACGCGAGAGATTATCCCTACGAACCGGGCCTCAGCAAGCGTCGAACGCGATGGGCGTGACTGATCACGCTCGCCACCCACTCTCAGCAACTACCGCGGCGTCTCCCCCGCCTCCACGCGCTTGCCCGTCCTGCTCAGTTCATCCGCCGAAACCATGCCCAGCCCGCTCAGCCGGCTCGCCTTGGTCGCAGGCTCCGATGGCCGCCCCTCAACTACCGTCGCCCCCCGCTCGGCCGTGAATCGCGCCAATGCGAGTTCATGCGTCGTGTGATACGCCTTGCCCAGCTTGGTCCAGTCAAAGTCCCAGCTTCGCTTGTCGACTTCGTTGCGAAGGGCGATGCGATCCCGCCGCTCCATCTTGCAGAAGTCGAACATCATCTTCGCGAGGTCGCCCGCGCTGTCTTGGTACGAGCGACCCCGGCGGCGGAGCACGTACATCCCGGCCTGATCGGGATTCGCGTAACTCTCCTGCACAAACCGACCAAACCCGGCGGTGTCGCTGGTGACGCTGGGAATGCCCATCGCGGCGGCTTCGAGGGGCGTGTATCCCCAGGGTTCGTAGAGGCTTGGGAACAGGCCCATGTGGCAGCCGCGGACGAACTGGTCGTACTCGATGCCCCACAGGCGGTTGGTGGGACCGATGAAGTCGGGGTGGTACACGACCTTGACTGGGTCTTCGGGGCGATTGAAGAGTTGGAGTTGGCGGATGTAGTTGAGCACCGGGTCGTTGGCTTCGTCCTGCAAGACGTGGCTCACGACCATGGGCAGGCCTTGCGTCTTGAACGCGCTTTGGGCTCGGCGGTAGCGCAGCATCCAGTACTCGTCGATCAGATCATCAAGGTGCAGCCCGCCGCCCGTCGCGGCTCGCGAGAAGAGCCGGCGGCCAACGCCCTCGGTGATCTTCTGGCAGACTTCGTTGAGCTCGTTCAGCACGCCGCGCTTTTCGAGGGCGAGGGCGTTGATGCTGTGGGTCGCACGCTTGGTCACGATGAAGAAGACGACGGTCTTGCCGAGGTTGGCCTGCTTCAGTTGGGCGTTGAGGCGTGCCATCGCTTCGAGGCAGAGGTCAAAGCCCTTGTTCTTGGGCTCAAAGCGGCCTGACGTGAAGCAGTAGACGGTGCGGTCAAGGTCAAACGAGTAGCTGGGGAAGAAGTGGCCCATCACAAACTTGTGAATGGCTTCCTTGTACTCCCCGTGCAGGCGTTGCTGCTCGTGGCCCGCGTTGTAGAGCGCGATGGTGAGGCCGTTGGGCGTGACGACATCCACGGGGCGACCCAGCAGGTAGTTGCACTCCTCCGCCGTGACGCTGCTGACGGTCGTAAAGACGTGCGACCCATGCGCCGCGGCTCGTTCGATCTTGTGCTGCGTCACGCAGTTGAACCGGCGCGACTCGGCCTCGTGATCGATCCAGGGCAGGCGGTCGTAGAAGTCCTCGACGCTCCCCGCGATGTATCGCCCCAGGATCGTCGCGTGCGTCGTGAAGCACGTTGCGATGGGCAGCCCCTGCTTGCGGATCAGCGGAATCGCGAGCCCGCCCAGCCACTCGTGAAAGTGCGCGACCATCGGCCCGCTGGCGTCGGCACCGGTCGCGCCGCGATGCTTGCACAGCGACTCCATCAGCCGGCGCACGCCCTCCGCGAACGACACCACGAAGTTGATCAGTCCATCATCGCCCGGCGTGTCGATCCCGTGCTCCGCGAAGAGCTTGTACTTGACGTCGTTGAGTTGCTCCCAACCTTGCCAGTGCTCGATGAGCAGCACCCGAGGCCGACCGGGCACCAGCCATCGTCCGTGATGCACGTGCAAGCCGCTTGAGCGAAGTTCTTCGAGAGCCGCCGCGAGCCAGCCGCTGGCGGGCAATTCTTCAAACTCGGTTTGAGCCTTCGCGCCTTCCCACGGACCCACCAAGCAATACCGGTCCCCCCAGCGCTGGCTCATCAGCGGAGCCTTGGACCGGATCACCTGGTAAATCCCGCCGACCTGGTTGCAGACTTCGGTCGAAACTTCCAGCAGCAACCCACCGTTGTTCGCCGTGCCGTTGGGCGAATACGCGGCTTTCCCCGAGGTTACCGCCTCGGGCACGTGGTCCTTGCTGGCAGGGTCGGACTGGAGGGAACGATCGGCCATTGGTGGAGGTTAGTATCGGTTCGGCGTGGGGCGTGTCGCGAGGCTACTGTTTTGCGGGAGAAGGTGCCGACGGGCGTCGAATGGCGACGCCGGGTGCCGATGCCCGCCCGGCAACCCGGGAACCATGGAACGCAGGACCCACGCATGCAATGCAGGCTGGCGACAAGCGAAGTGAGTTGGAGCAGCCGTAGCCGCCCCCTGGCGTACGGCGCTTCGGCCTCATGATCGCGCGAGAGTTCCATCACGAGCAGTCTGTTTGGGTTGGTTGACGCGAGCGGTCGCGACGGTTCGCGATTGGCCCCGCAAGGCATAGGTACGTGCGACGATTCGCACAGGAGTGGAAGCAGCAAGTATGGGTCGATTTGGCAGAGACGGCGACCGTCCGCGTGAGCAGCGCACCCGGGTCAATCACTTCATCCGCATCACGCCCATCCGCGTGATTGGTCCGGACAACGAGCAGATCGGGGTGATCGAAACCCCCGACGCCATCCGCATGGCTCAGGAGCGCGGCCTTGACCTCGTGGAAATCAGCCCCGAGGCCCGCCCGCCCGTCTGCAAGATCATGGACTACGGCAAGTACAAGTACGAACTTGGAAAGTCCAAGAAGTCCAACAAGGGCAACAAGGCCGCCGAAATGAAGGAACTGCGCCTTGGTCGCAGCGTGAAGATCGACCCACACGACATCCGCGTCCGCACCGACCAGGCCCGCAAGTTCCTGATGTTCGGGCACAAGGTGATGTTCACCCAGCGCTTCAAGGGCCGCGAAATCGCCCACAAGGACCTGGGCCTCAAGAACCTCGCGTCGGTACGCGACCAGCTCGCCGACATCTCCAAGGTTGAGCAAACCCCGCGCTGGATGGGCAAGTCCGCCAGCATCATTCTGGCACCTGACAAGGTGAAGGTCGAAGCCCTCAAGCGCAAGCTCGAGAAGGAAAAAGCCGAGAAACTCGCCAAGGGCGAGAAGGTCGAGGAAGAGAAGTCACTCGAGCAGTTGGAAGCCGAACTCGAAGCCCAGAACGAGGGCGACGAGGCCGATGCGGGTGGCGACGAAGGCGAGGAATAAGCCCGCGAATCTCAAGCTGGAAGCTGCTTGAAACGCAAACTCGTGTGAAGTGTCCACAAATCTGAGTCTCTTTCAGCCCCGTGCCACAAGCCGGGGCTTTTCATTTCCCGCGCGCCCAAAGTCGATACGCCAACACGGCTCCACTCGCTTCTTGTATATTCAGTCGCGATCTCATTGTCGCTGAACCACAGGAGCACCCCATGGCACGTCGAAACTCCAAGAAGTCCTCCAGCCGGTCGTCCCGCAAGCAGTCCGCGAAAGCACCCACCCGTCCGCCGAACCCTGAAGGCGTCTCCACCGAGGACCTCAAGCGTTTCATCCGCTCTCAAGGCGCTCGCTTCCTTGAATCCCCCAACATCAACTCCGTCGGCATCGGCATCAAGTCCAGCCAAGACAAGTCGAAAGACGGCAGGCTCTGCATCCAGTTCACAGTCGACGCCAAGGTCGCGCCCGAAGGCCTGGAACGTGTGAGTTCGCGACTGATTCCGCCCTCCGTGACGATCAACGGCAAGCAGGTGCTGACCGACGTCATGCAGCGCAAGTACACGCCTTCACTGCGGGTCGTCCCCGAATCCACGACCCGCAAGGACCCACGCAAGTCGCGTCAGGATCGCGTGCAACCGGGAATCTCAATCGCACACGTCAAGGAATCCGCGGGCACCCTTGGCGCGATCGTGTACGACCGCGACCAAGGCACACCCCTGGCCCTCAGCAACTGGCACGTTCTGCACTCTTCCCTTGGCAAGATCGGCGACACGATCGTCCAGCCGGGCCCCTTTGACGACAACCACGCCGAGGGCAATGCATTCGGCAGACTTGTCAGGAGCCACCTTGGTCTCGCAGGCGACTGTGCCGTTGCGTCAATTGAAGGGCGCACCATCGATCCGACTATCTTGAAACTCAACGTCGCTCCGACCCGCATAGGCAAGGTCGATCTTGGCGACCGCGTCGTCAAGTCCGGCCGCACTACCGACGTCACGTATGGCAAAGTCACCCGCATCGAAGTGATCACCAAACTCAACTACGGCACGGGCCTGCATGCCATCGGCGGCTTCGAGATCGGCTATGACGACAAGAACAGGCCGAGCGACGGCGAGATTTCGAAGGGTGGCGACTCCGGCTCCGCGTGGATGGCTCTGGACGAATCGGGCAAACCCTCCGACATCATGGTGGGCTTGCACTTTGCGGGCGAAACTGGCGACGCGCCCGAGATGGCCCTCGCCTGCAACATCCACTCCGTGCTGGAGAAACTCAACGTCACGTTGATCCCGCCGGGCCAGGCGGACGACGCCGCGACGGCCGCGATCCGTGTGGAAGCCTCTTCCCGCTTCGGCGGCGACGGCTATGACAGGGACTTCCTGCCGCAGACGCTTCGGATGCCCGCGCCGACCGGAGCGGTGGCTGGCGATTGCGTGGGCGCAAACGGCTCGAAGATTGCGCACTACACACACTTCTCGCTCGTCATGCGGCGCTCGCGCCGCCTCGCCGCGATGGTCGCGTGGAACATCAACGCGGCGCGAATCCCCAGGATCAGAAAGTCTGCCGACTGGCAGACCGACGCCCGTGTGCCCGAAGACGCCCAGATCGACAATCGCCTGTACAAGGACACGATGCTGGATCGCGGCCATATCGCCAAGCGCGAGGACTTGGTGTGGGGCAGCGTCGCCGAAGCTCAGAAGGCCAACAACGACTCGCACTCCTATACGAACTGTGCCCCGATGCACGAGAACTTCAACCGACTTGCGCCAGCGCTGTGGAAGTCGCTTGAGGATGAGATCTTTCTCAATGCCAAGCCCGCAAGGATGCGTCTGAGCGTCTTCGCGGGCCCCATCTTGAGCCGCAAGGATCCGGAGTTCGTGGCTTCAGGCGCTCCCGTCGGCACGCCCAAGGTTCGCTTGCCGCGCGAGTACTTCAAGATCGTCGCGTATCACGATCCGGTCGAGAATCGCTTGAAGGTGCACGCTTTCGTCCTCTCTCAAGCCCAGCAATTGACGGGTCGCCTCGAAGCCGTCGACGCCGAGAGCCTCGATCTGAGCGAGTTCCACATGCACCAAAAGACCGTAAACTTCATCGCCCGGCGGATCGGCTTCGCGATGCCCGACCTCGCGAGGTTTGACACGAAGCTGACTCGCCCCGAATCCCTTCGCGTGGAGTCGCTGGATCAAGAGGCGACCGACGTGGTCCGATCGTTCGCGGATATCGTGTAGCACGCCCTTCATGCTCGTGTGCCTGCGTGCTTCTTCCTAAACTCACCCCATGGACGCTCTCCACGTGGTCTTGTTGTGCCTCGCGCTCGCCGGGTTTGTGCTGGCGGTGGTGTTGTTTCTCCGGCTTTCTCGCAGCGTCGCCAGCCTCGCCGTGGCAAACACGCTGGCCGAGCGGGCCGAGAAGGATGCGCTCGCCGGGCAGTCTGAGTTGCGGGTCGTGCGTGATCAGTTGAACCAGCAGATCGAGACGTTTCGTGCGCAGGCCAATGCGGCGGAGAACCGGGCCATCGAACTCGAAGGCGAGTTGAAGGAGACCATCGCCCGGCACGCCGGTGAACTCGCCAAGACTCGCGAACTCGCTGCGGCGGAGCGTGACGGCATGCTGCGGCGTGAGGCTGACCTGCGCGCCTCGCACGACGCAGCATTCGCAGCCCTTCGCAACGAGTTCGCGAACCTGACGACCAAGGCCACGCAGGAAACCCAGGAACGCCTGACCAAGTGGGCGACGCAGTCTCTCGCCATTCAGACCCAGACCGCCGCGGGCGATCTGGAAACCAAGAAGCAGGCGGTGGAGGCCCTGATCAAGCCCATCGCCGACACGCTCAAGCAGACGGACACGAAACTTGCGCAGATCGACAAGGATCGGGCCCAGTCGCAGGCTTCGATCGAAGAACAGCTCCGTTCCATGCGTGAGGCCAGCGGCAAGCTTGGCGACGAGGCTCGCAGGCTCTCCGAAGCCCTGCGCAAGCCGGACGTGCGCGGGCGGTATGGCGAAATGCAGCTGCGCCGCGTCGCCGAGCTCGCCGGGATGGTCGAGTACTGCGACTTTGCGACGCAGGTGAGCAACGACCTCAACGCGAGCGATCCCAACAGCGCGCGAGTGCGTCCGGACATGGTCGTGAAGCTGCCCAGCGGTCGGCGCGTCATCGTTGATGCCAAGACCAACATTCAGGCGTATCTCGACGCGATGCAAGCGGCGACGCCCGAGGACGCTGGGCGGCACCTGGATCGCTTCGCCCAGCACGTCGCGCAGCAGGCCACGGACTTATCGAAGAAGGAATACTGGAAGCAGTTTGAGGGCTCTCCCGAGTTTGTCGTGATGTTCGTGCCGGGCGATCAGTTCGTCGACGCCGCATTGTCGCGTCAACCCGACATCCTGGAGCAAGCCGCTGCGAGGAACGTCATTCTGGCCAGTCCCGCGACGCTGATCGGGCTACTTCGCGCGGTGGCGATTGGGTATCGCGAAGAGAGGCTAGCAAAGGAGGCCCACGCGCTTCGGGACTTGGGCCGGGAGTTTCTGGACCGCATCGCCAACGTGGTCGAGCCGCTCGCCGCGCTCGCGAAGAACCTCGAATCGGCAACGAGCAACTACAACCGGTTCGTGTCCAGTTACGAGTCGCGCCTGCTGCCCACGCTGAACAAGTTTGAGGAGTCCGGCGTCACGAGCAAGAAAAAGATCGAAGCGTTGGCGTCGGTGTCGACCCACTTCAAGCCGCTGCCCGGGGCCGGGAGCAGTACGCCGCAGCCGGCGTTGCCAGCGGCGGAGTTGTTCAAGGAGTAGGGGGGCGACAGCGATACACGCGACGGAGAGTCTGGCCCGTCATCGGTTTGCATCGCTGTGCTTCAAATTCCCAGCACACGCTCCACCGTCAGGTCCTTGGTGCCAGCTACCACCAGCGTCGCGTCACGCAGCCGCTCGCCTTCCATCGTGTGGCACACCGCGATGACCTTGCATCCCGCGCCCAGCGCGCTACGCATGCCGCCCACGGTGTCTTCGATGGCGACGCACTGAGACGGAGGAAAGCCCACGCGCTGGGCGGCGAGCCGATAAGGCGCGGGGTCGGGCTTGCTTCGCTCGACGTCATCCGCGCTCACGATGGTGGTGAAGCATGATGCGATGCCCAGTTCGTGGATGCTCGCTTCTATCGTGGCCCGGCTGGCCGCGGAGCAGATCGCGATAGGCACTCGCTCGGCGCAGGCTCGGATCAGTTCGACTGAGCCGGGAAACGCGGCGACCGCGCCTTGCTCGACCAGCGTTTCGTACAGCGCGTGCTTGCGTTCGATCAGGTCGGCGAGCAGACTGGCGGAGAGGGAGCGCCCACTGTCACGCCATAACGCCGGAAAGATGTCGCGGTCGCTGAACGCGACATAGTCCCGGAAGTATGCCTCGTCGGTGAAAGTCACACCATGGGCAGTGGCGACCTCGCGGATCGCGCGCAGGTGGCAGCCCTCGCTGTGCACGATCACCCCGTCAAAGTCGAATAAGGCCGCGGCGTTGGGCATGGGCCATTGAAGGTGGGGCCGGCCGAGGCTGTCAACGCCCGAAGCGTCGATTCCGCAAATTGGTTGCAGGTTTGGCGCGGGGGTACAGTCGGCCATGGCCGATGCCCCTCGCCCGATCGTGCTGCTCGAGACGCCTTTGGATTCGCTCGCGCCGCTCGATGATCTTCGCCCGCTCTGCTGCGTCCGCACGGGTGCGCTGTCGCTGCTGGAGCGGCTGCGCTTTCGCGAGCAGACTCGGGGCGACATCCGCGTGATTGGAATTGCGTGCGACGCCGCGAAGGCCGACTTGTACTCGGAAGTCACCGGGCTTCCAGTGAACCAGTTTGAACGCTGGGCGCAGGAGACGGGCGACGACGTGCTGAGCGTATCGAGCGCAGCTCTTTTCCTGGCCGACGAGGCGGTCACGCTCGCGCCGAGATCCGTGCTGTATGACCCGGAATCATCGCTGATCCACGCGCACCGCACCACGCCCCATGACCTTCCTGAATGGCTTCGCGCGGGCACGATCGAGTTTGAGCGGCAGGTGCCGATCACGGGTCAGCCGTTCCTTCGGGCTTGTTGGCAGGTCAAGTCGTTTCGCGACCGCGCACTCGCGCACGACCTGGCCATGCTCACCAAGGATGGCCCGTTCGCGATCCCGCGGATGGTGCAGTTGCCGGGCGTCACGTCGATCACGGATTGTGCCGCAGGTCGGTGTGTGCACGCGCATGCGACCGCGAAGGTCAGTCCGGGCACGATCTTTGATTGCGACTTGGGACCGATTGTGCTGGATCGGCACGCGGCGGTTCGCCCTGGGGCGATCCTGATTGGGCCGTGCTACGTGGGACCGAACTCGACGGTCCTTGAACGCGCCACGATCCGGCCTGGCACCGCGATCGGCCCCTGGTGCAAGGTCAATGGCGAAGTCGGTGGCACGATCTTCCAGGGTTACTCCAACAAGGCCCACGACGGATATCTGGGTGACAGTTGGCTGGGTGAGTGGGTGAATCTCGGCGCGGGCACGACCAACAGCAATCTGCTGAACACCTATGGCGAGGTGCCCATCAAGTCCACGCCAGACCGGGGCTATGTGCGCTCGGGTGAGACGTTCCTCGGCGCGATCATCGGCGATCATGTGAAGACCGCGATCTGCACCAGGATCATGACTGGCACTGTGATCCACGCGGGGAGCATGATCGCGACCACTGCGCCCGCTTCCGGTTGCGTCGCGCCCTTCACGTGGGCCACTGATGCGGGCAGCAAGTCTTATCGCCCCGACAAGTTCCTCGAAGTCGCGCATGCGGCGATGGCGAGGCGGAGCGTCACGCCCAGCGCGGCCTATCTGTCTGCCCTTCGGGCGATGGCAGAGAAATCGCAGAAGGCCTGATGTCCAGCCGAGTGTGGCAAGTGCCTACGAAAAAACCGATCGGCAGGGCCGGTCGGCTTCAAGGTCGGGTCTGTTGTTGATTCGAACTGCTCAGCCTTGCTTCGCGTCTTCCAACTGAATCCCCGCCAACGCGGTCATCGGGTCGGGCGCGAACTTGAACAGCTTGAGAATGCCCGTCACGCTGAAGATCGAACGAACCTCTTCGCTGACGCAGCAGAGTTTCAGCGAACGGCCGCGGGCGTCCAGCAACTTGCGAAGACTCAGCAATTGTCCGATGTTGCTCGACCCGACATAGGACACGCCCGTGCAATTCAGCACGACGTGTGGCGTCTCGACCGCGGGGGCCTGCTCGAGCCGGCCCATGATCTCCGCGAGGTCCTCGGAGAGCATCGGCTCATCCGAGAGATCGGCGACCACAATGTTGTCTGACCATTCAATCGCCATGACGAGCCTTTCCTTGCGTGCCACCGCACTATCTTCTGTTCGAAAAACCCGCTCCGGGGTTCCTTTGGCAACGGCTTCCAGCCCCATCCTACCAGAAAATCACTCGAATTGCTTGGAATTCGAATGGGTTTGACCAAAAACTTCACACGGAGGTAGGAATTACCGCACCTCGATCCATCTTGTTCGTCCGAGGATCGAAATCCGGATGAGACAAGGACCCAGAATACCTCTGGGTCCTTTGGCAAGTCCGTGCAAACGAATGAGTTGGCTAGAAACTGGGCTATGGAGCCGTGCCGCCAGCCGCGGCTGTTCGCTCCGCCAGCAGTCTGCTGGCTTCGTCGACGTCCTTATCGCCCCGCCCCGACAGATTGACCACCAAGTGCTGGTCTTTGGGCATCTGGGCGGCGAGGCGGACGGCGAACGCGATGGCGTGGCTGGTTTCGAGGGCGGGGATGATGCCTTCGGTGCGGGCCAGCATCGTAAATGCCTCGAGGGCTTCGTCGTCGGTGACGTTGGTGTACTCGACGCGTCCGGAGTCCTTCCAGTACGAGTGCTCGGGGCCGACGCCCGGGTAGTCCAGTCCTGCGCTGCAGCTGTGGACGTCGGCGGTCTGGCCGAATTCGTTTTGCAGGACGTAGCTGAGGCTGCCGTGCAGCACCCCGGGCGTGCCCAGGGACAAGGGGGCCGCGTGCTTGCCGGGCTGAGGGCCGTGGCCGCCGGCCTCGACGCCAACGAGTTTGACGGCGGCATCATCGACGAATGGGTAGAAGATGCCCGCCGCATTGGAACCGCCGCCGACGCACGCGACGATGGCGTGGGGGAGAGAGCCGAACGCGCGGAGGGCCTGGGCCTTGGTCTCGCGCCCGATGATGGCCTGGAAGTCGCGCACGATCATGGGGAAGGGGTGGGGGCCCACGACCGATCCGATGATGTAGTGGGTGTGCTCAACCGAGCCCATCCAGTCTCGCATCGCCTCATTGGTTGCGTCCTTGAGCGTGCGCGAGCCGGTTTCGACGGGGATCACCTTCGCGCCCAGCATCTGCATGCGGGTGACGTTGAGCCGCTGGCGGCGGACGTCCTCGGCGCCCATGTACACTTCGCACTTGAGGCCAAAGTGTGCCGCGGCGGTTGCGCTCGCGACGCCATGTTGCCCCGCACCGGTCTCGGCGATGATCCGCTGCTTGCCCATTTTCAGCGTGAGCAGGGCCTGACCCAGTGTGTTGTTGATCTTGTGTGCGCCGGTGTGCGCCAGGTCCTCGCGCTTGAGCCAGATGCTTGCGCCTTGCTCGGGGCCAGCCTTGTCGCGAGAGAACTGCGTCAATCGCTTCGCGAAGTACAGCGGCGTGGGCCGCCCAGTGAACGTGCGATGCAGGTCGAGCAGATTGTCCCAGAATTTTCCATCCCGGCAGACTCGCTCATA